>NZ_JBVVPA010000019.1:0-143405 GCF_055807555.1 Bradyrhizobium sp. Ken64
GATGAAGCTTGCCGCCGAAGCAAAGGGCGCAGAGCGGCAGAGATGGATCACTGCCGCGCTCGCGTGGTCAGAACTCAGTTCCCTGCGCGGGGCTGCCGAGCACAACGTGCCGGAAGGGTAGCCTACGCGGCAGCTCGTTACCGGTGCAAGGCGCAGCACCTTCCCGGACCCCCTTCCAGGGCGCTAGGATCGCGTTCAGGGGAAACGCGATGCCGCACCCGCTCACGGCATCAAATCGTCGCAGGTGAGGCCAGGACCACCGGCTGGGTACGCGAGCTTGGTCCTGGGGAAGCGTCTGTCGGCAGATCCCTTCGCGCACTGCGGGACGGCCGCCAGGCTTCATCGGCTGCGCGCTGCCGCACCATCGAGAACGACACGGGTGTGGGCATCATGCCTCGCCGGCCCAGAGAAAATCGCTGCAGGCGGCGTCGTGCGAGGCGTCGGCAGTTCGGTCGGTCCGGATGCCGAGGGCTGACCGCCCCTGCTGTCATACTGTTTGGCGAGATCTAGGAGACGACGCCGGGTGAACGGATCGGCTTTCTCCGCCATACCTCGGCCCTTTTGGGCCAGACCTCGGTAGAACTCCTGCTCCATGACACGCCCCTCAACATCACTGCCCAGAGTTGAGTGCTGTGCGGCGGCGGAGTCAAGAAGGCGCGCAACAGTGCGTGAACCCGACCTAATTTTTATCGGCCAGCTTGAGCTCGCGATCTCAACTGAACTAGAGTGCCATCGCAGGGGGAAAACAGATGGCCATGCTCCATCCGGTCCGGAAGGCGTGCCCGGGGTGCGGCAAGCCGATGAAAGCTGTGTCCGACGAAGCTTCGGAACGGCGGCCGCGGTACGTGTGCACCAATTGCAACGATGACCCGCTACACGACCCGGATGCCCGCAAGTGGGCGGATGGCCCGCTGCGGCCTCCGGACCCCTAGGTCTTCGCTGCGCGCGGGCTTGAGTCGAGCATGGAACGGGCTCGGCCGAATACCGTTGATATGGCGGGCCCGCGCGAATGCACGGCCCGCGTGGCTCCGCCATCAAGCCCCCCAGCCCCCAAAAGGCGGGGCCACGCTCATTCTTCACGTTCCGGCGGGATTTTTCGGCACGTATCTCAGACGGGCGGGTTCAGCAGGACGGCTGGTCGCCGCCATGCAGACGTGAAGTCGATGGGGAGCAGGGTCAGGCCGCTCGCACAGTAAGCAGGAAGCGATCGAGTTCGCTCCTCAGCCGGTTGCTCTCAGTCGACAAGGAGCGTGCTGCCGCAAGCACCTGTGTAGATGCAGAACCGGTCTCAGCTGCCCCGTGCTCAACTTCTGTAACATTTGACGAGACCAGTTGCGTGCCCTGCGCGGCCTGTTGGATGTTGCGTGAAATCTCTTGGGTCGCGGCGCCTTGCTCCTCGACCGCGGCGGCAATGGTCGATGACACCTCGGACAATAGCTCAATGGTGCCCGAGATTTCCTTGATGGCCTGCACGGATTCGTCGGTGGCCGACTGGATGCTGCCGATCTGCTGACCGATCTCGCCGGTTGCCTTGGCTGTCTGCTCGGCCAGCGCCTTAACTTCGGAGGCGACGACGGCAAAACCGCGGCCCGCGTCGCCGGCGCGCGCAGCCTCGATGGTCGCGTTGAGGGCCAACAGGTTCGTCTGCCCGGCAATGGTGTTGATCAGCTCTACTACGTCTCCGATTTTGGCGGCGGCCTTCGAAAGCTCGCTGACCTTTGCTGTTGTAGTCCTGGCTTGGCCCACGGCTGCAGTGGCCATACGTGCTGAAGACTGAACCTGCCGGCTGATCTCGGTCACTGAGGATGTCAGCTCTTCTGTTGCAGAAGCGACCGACTGGACGTTGGTTGAAGCTTCCTCCGAAGCGGAAGCGACGTTGGTTGCAAGATCCTGGGCGTGCTCCGCCGTCTTTGTCAGCGTTGCTGCCGATGCTTCGAGCTCGGTGGATGCCGAGGACACGGTTTCGACGATCTCGCCAACCGCCGCCTCGAACTCGCTCGCCAAACGGTTCATATCCGCCTTGCGCTGCTCGGCCTGGCGTCGCGCACTGTCCGCTTGTTCCGCCCGCAGGCGCTCGGCTTCGATCATGTTGGATTTGAAGACGTCGACGGCACCGGCCATTTCGCCGATTTCGTCATGGCGGCCGACGCCGGGGATGGCGACGGTCATATCACCCTTCGCAAGTCGGACCATGGCTTGGACCATGGACACGATGGCTTTGGTGACCGCCCGGGAGATCGTCAGCGAGAGGCTCGAGACGACCAGTACCATGAGGGCCAAGGTTATCAGCATCCAGCGCTTGATGCTCGCAATCGTTTCCGTCTCTTTGGCCTGAGCCGCGTTGTACCGGTGCTCGATGTCGGTTGCGATCTGTTCGATCCGCGGCTCCATCTGTGCATAAGCTTTGGACATGGCGATTGCACTGGCGGCCGCCTGCTGTGCGCCGTCGGCCCAGGCATTGAAGTCGGCCCGATACTTTTGAAGTTTACTCTCGATGTCACCCTTCATCGCCGGAGCGAGATCGGATGTTTGTACTGCCTTGGCAAATTCGTTGGCGCTTTTCTCGAATTGATCGACATAGACGCGGTCGCGACGGAGCATGAAATCCTTCTCATGCCTACGCATCATCAGCATGCCCGCGGCCAACTTCGAGTTGTCCAGCTGCGTCAGCTTCGCCTCAATATCATGTACCGAACTGCGCAGCGCTCCACTGAGCCCCAACTTTTCGTTCAAACCAAGCTTGCCTTCGTTCTGCTCCAGCGCAGAAAATTGCTTGGTATATTCGGTAAAACCTTGCGCAAGCACAGCAATTGTTTCGGCCAGAGCGGCGAACTCGCCAATCCTGACGGCCTTGCCGAGGTGATCGATGTCGCTGTTGATGGTCGTCGTCAATGCGGCGTGGCGCTTGGAGGTCTCCTCGTCGCGCCGAAGCAGAAAGTCCTTCTCGGCCCGGCGCGCATTTAACAAGTCCCGCCCAAGTTTATCGTTCAGCGTGGAAACCTTACGAGCCTCTTCAGCGACCGTTCGCGCTGCTTCCTGCGAAGCATTACCGTTCAGATAGATGCCGCCGAAAACGATTAGTCCGGCGATGCCGACGATCCCGATGAGCAATATCTTATGGCTCAGTCGCAGCGAGAGACCCGTCATGAATACACCCTAAAGTAGCCGGAAATGAGAGCAAGTATCTGGTTTCCCTTGTAAAATGCGGTGCCTTCCAGAAAGGAAGCGTAAACGAAAGCGGGCTGCCGTACTTCTACGGATGATCTCGCGACGTTGCCCTGCCTGGCTTGGCACCGACAGACGGCATGAACACACTCGCCGGTTCCGCTCATAGTCGGAGCTTCCGCTTTGCGCTGGTAAGCCGGGGTGAGTACAGGTCCTAGCGTAGGCTTACGCGTGGACCGACATCCGCGTCACTCCTGAACAGGGTACTCCCAAATGTCGCGTTTCGGCTCGTTGGCCTGAACCCATTTCTTCGCGCTCTCTTTGGAAGCAAAGAGCCTGACCCAATCGACGTCCCCGACGTCCCGGGAGGCCGGATCCGGCGAGTAGAGCCAAACCGATCCTGCGGCTGGGCCGCCGTTCACTTCGTATTCCCAGGCCACGCCTTCAGGGTCATTTTCCCTGAACCACCTGTCGGCGACGTCGGCAGACGCAAATACCTTTATCCATCCGGGCTCGCCTGCCGCGTGCGTTCTGCCGTCCTGGTAATCGTCGAGGTAGAGCCAAACGGTTCTTCCCTCGCGGCGAGCCTCGTCATGGTGGCGGACGGCCTCGTTCACCCTCTGCCGGTCGGAATGATCGGCCTCAGGCAGGGACATCACCGCGGCGTAGAGTTCGGCAGGAATGCCGCGCCTGTCGCCCGGCAGCTTTGAGCACCATTCCACCCATCGATCAAATGCATCCGACATGTGGCTCACCTCCTCGACCTGGCGCGGAATGGACTGTCCATGGTGAAGGCGTTCGGCGCGATCCCGCTCTCGATCCGCTTCCAGGTCACGGGCGCAGCGATCGGAAATCCCTCTCGGACTCGCGGGGAATACGTCCCGATCGCGGTGGTGCCGCGGCCGTTGCGCAGATAGTCGAGGAAGATGCGATCGCGACGCTTTGCCTGGGCGGACAGCAGGTAGCGGCCTGGATGGCGCGCCGCGAAAACTGAGACCAGCTGATGAGCAACCCGATGGGCCTTGTCGTGCAGCACCGGGTGATCCAGAGGTGCCATCAGGTGGATGCCTTTACCGCCGCTGAGCTTGGGCCAGGTCTCAAAACCTTCTCGTTTCATCAGCGTGCGCAACTCGAGCGCGGTCTCCACGACGGCCTCCCAGGTGACACCCTCGCCGGGATCAAGGTCGATCACGATGCGGTCGGCATGTTCGAAGTCTTCGACGGTCGCATTCCACGGATGCAGCTCGACAGCCCCGATCTGGACCAGCCCAAGGAGGCCATCGAGGCTGTCGACCCACAGGCGAGTGCCTTGGCCGCCCTCGCGCTTCTGAATGCGGAGCTGGTGCACGGCGGCCGGGATGTCCTTCGGCAGCGGCCCCTTGTGATAGAAGGTCGTGCCGTGCACGTGACGCACCAGCTTGAGCGGCCGCTGCTCGAGGTGCGGCAGCGCCTTCTTCCACACCCTGCGCCAGTAGTCGGCGAGTTGTTCTTTCGAGGGCGCAACCGCTTCGGGCAGAAGCTGCAGAATGTTCTCTCGGGGCACGCCCAGCTTCGGCCGGCCGGCCACGGAGGGCACCAGTCGCGGCGCCCTAACCTTGCGCACCGCAAGATCATCGCGAAAGCCCTTGAATACTGCCTCTCGGAGCAAGCCATCATCGGTCCGCGCGCCATATTGAACCTCGATTTCAAGGGTCGGCTCTACCCAGGTCGCCTTCGGCTTTTTGACCGCCAGATCGAGCGGAGAAGCCTTGCGGATCAATGGATCAAGCCGCTCGCGCAGTTCGCGCGCCGTCGTCTCGGTGTAGCCGGTACGCACCTTGCCGGCGTAGAGCAGCTTGCCATTCTCGCGCCGGCCGATGTAGAGCGAGGCCACCTTGCGCGGACGCGCGCCTAATTTCTCCACGAACGCGACGACCGGAAAGGTCTCGCTCTTCTTGCACTTGAGCTTGATCCAGCTCTCCTGCCGCCCTGAGCGATAGGGTTCACCGAGCCGTTTGGCGACCAGGCCTTCGAGCCCCAGTTTGCACCCTTTCTCGAAGACCTCGTTGCCGTCCGCCGCCAGTGCTTCAACGTACATAAAGGTTTCGGGTGCGTCCTTCAGGAGCCGCTGCAGCAGGCGCTTGCGGTCCTCGTACGCGGCGCCACGCAGATCGTAGCCGTCGAGGTACAGGAGATCGAAGGCGTGGTACCGCACACGCTTGCTGCGCTTTCGGCCGAGCTCTCTCCTGAGCTGCTGGAAGTCTGGCAAGCCGCCACTGCCGTACACCACCGCTTCGCCGTCGATGATCGCGCTGTTTGCCTTGAGCAGCTCGGCGCTCGCTGCGATCGAGGAGAACTGTTCGGTCCAATCTAGGCCCGTGCGCGAATAGACTTTGATGTCGCGAGCTTCAAGATGCAGTTGCGCACGGTAACCGTCGGCCTTGATCTCGTAGACCCACTCTTCGCCGCGAGGCGGCTTCTCCCGCAATGTGGGATCACACGGCTCGATGTAACCAGGGATAGCAACTTTGATGGCGCCGTGGACACGCGATACTCCCGAACGAGACTGACGCAACGCCACGGCACACATGCCGATTCAACGCCGTCGCCCTGATTCGTTCCGTGTCTCGCTGAGGACCCGTTCGGAACGCGGGTTGTCTCCGAGCGTTGGCGGCTGTGGGCGCGGGTAGGAGCGGTGCGATGATAGAATCGGAGACCCTGCTGGAGAAATGTCCCCAATGCGGTGCATGGCCTATGGCGGCAAACATCCAAAGGTCTGCTTTCGCGCTACGCGAAATCCAGTTCAGGTGTCCGAGGTGCCAGGCGGAGGAGGCCGGCCGGCTCCGCCGACCAACGTCCCCGCGGCGCGCTGCCTGACAACGCGGCCAAAGAACCGGAGGAGCTATGACCGCGCCTTTCGAGGTGCCGGGTTCCGGCGGGCGTCGAGACCGAGCTGACCAAGCTCGGTTCCAGTAATCGCCACAAGGAAGGTGAGTGGCTCGCGCGTCCCGGCAGCATCAGACGTCTGGAACGTAATTGACGATCCGGCTTTTTGCTCCGTGTCGGTCGGAGGGAAGTGCGATGAAATCGATGAGCGCTCTCGCCTTTGCACTTGTCGTCTCGACAGCGACGGCCTCGGCGCAGCCGGTGCGATGGACCAGGTACACCATTCCCCAGACCGGCACCTCGATGGATTTTCCATCTTCGATCTTCACGGAAGAAGCTGGCCGACCCGACGGCTACGGGCAACGGTTCCGAACTGCGGACGGACGTGCCGACATCACGATCCAGGCCGCGCCCAACGTCGGGAACGATTCTCCCGCGGCCTTTCTCGCCAAAAAGCATCCGCCTTCACGCATTCAGTACAAGCGAGTGACACCACGGTTCTTTGCGGTCTCCAGCTACAGGGGCGACAAGGTTTGGTACAACCGCTGCAACTTCTCGGGGCGGCTGATCCATTGCGTGTTGATCGACTATCCCGCAGAGGAAGAGCACGCTTGGGACAACATTGTCACTCGAATGAGTCTGTCGCTCAGCGGAAGGTAGTTGCGGAGCTACGCGCAGAACATCTCCGCGCGTCCCCTTCACAGGGTGCTCAGGTCGTCCGGCACATCGCCGAACTTGCGGATCACCGTCGCGTCTCAATTCGCCCGTAGCCGGATCCCCGCTGCGGCTGAAGGCCGACCGCGCCGACAATGCCGGGCTTTCGCGAAAGCGCCGCGGCTTTCATCACGGCGGCGTTGGGATCGAAGCATTCGACGGCTTCGCCGGCAGCGACACCGTCATCCGAAGGAAGGAACGGCAGAGCCACATAGTAGGGTCACCGCGGGCATGTCAGTCGTACCAATCCTTCCGGTCGCGCGGTACGTCGAACCGGCCGCGCGAATAGCCGGCAGAAATCGAAGCCCGCAGCTCTTCGACCTGCGCCTCCAGGAAGCCATTCGCGATGATGAGCGCCTTGAGAGCTTCCCGGGCGTCGCCCCCACAGGCCGCAATCGCCTGGTCGGCGGCGTCCTCCAGGTCGAAGCTGGCCGGTTCGGATGCCATGGGTTGGGTCATCGCGGCATGTTCTCATTTTGTTCGTAAGAGTCAAGACTGCCCGCCACGTCTGCCAGGCGCTTGACCGGGTGGCCTCAATTTGGCGGTGGACGCCTGCGGGCAGTGTCGGAACTGTGTCGCGCCGTTCGTCTTGAGTCCAAGTCCCCGTACCTGGAGTGTTGCTTAATCATGGCCCCCCGCGCGAACTGGAAAGGCTTCCTTCGGCTGTCTCTCGTCACCTGTCCGGTGGCGCTCTACCCGGCGACGTCGGAAAGCGAGAAGATCTCCTTCAACCAGCTCAACCGGCAGACCGGCCATCGTATCAAGTACCTGAAAGTCGACGCCGACACCGGCGACGAGGTCCCGAACGAGGACATCGTGAAGGGCTACGAGCTGGAGAAGGGCCAGTACATCGAGGTCTCCAAGGAGGAGCTCGAGGAGATCGCGCTGGAGTCGACCCGGACCATCGAGATCGACGAGTTCGTCGACCGCAGCGACATCGATCCGCGCTATCTGATCAGGCCCTACTACATCCGTCCAGACGGCAAGGTCGGGCACGACGCCTTCGCCGTGATCCGCGAGACCATTCGCGAAATGGACAAGGTCGCCATCGGCCGGGTCGTGCTGACCAACCGCGAGCACATCATCGCGCTGGAGCCGATGGACAAGGGTCTTGTCGGCACGCTGCTCCGCTATCCGTACGAAGTGCGCAGCGAGCAGGAGTATTTCGACGAGATCCAGGACGTGAAGGTGACCAAGGACATGCTCGATCTCGCCAGGCACATCGTGAACCAGAAGGCGGGCAACTTCGAGCCGGAGAAGTTCGAGGACCACTATGAGACCGCGCTGATCGAGCTCATCAACCAGAAGCGCGCCGGCAAGCCGATCGTGCCGAAGGATCGTCCGAAAGGCGAGAACGTCGTCGATCTGATGGACGCGCTGCGCAAGAGCGTCGGCGGCGCAGCGGCGGAGAGCAAGGCTTCGAAGAAGCCCGCCAAGAAAGCCAAGAAGGCGGCGGCCGGTCAGAAGGAGATGCTGATGCCGATCGCGGGCAAGAAGCCGGCGAAGGAAGCAGCGACAAAGAAGCCCGCGGCCAAGCCGCAGCGAAGGTCCGCCTGACCCAAGATTAGGAGAGCGGCATGGATATCAAGGAAGCCTCGGCGATGACGGAAGCCTCCGGGCTAGTGAACGAGCAGGAGCAGGCCGCAGAAGCGCGCCGGCCGCGTCCGATTCAAGACGCCGCCGCCGTTTGGGCAGACCGCCTCCGCAAGGCCACCGTCGAGGCGCCGCTTCAATCGCTGGCCGTCGCCTTCGTGCTCGGAATGTGGTTTAGCCGCCGTCGGTGAACGAGAGCGATGCCGGCCAGCTGGTAGTGTCTTCTCGCGATCTTGCGGGCGTCTACACCCCCGAAGGAGGCGGGAACCCCCGCCGATCCGCCGCGGTTTCGAGCAGATCTCAGGCGGGCTCTAGCGGCATCGAGAACAGGAATCGGGTCTCCTCGGGCGATGAGGTCACGGTCAGAGTTCCTGCATGCGCCTTGGCGATTTGGGATGCGATGTAGAGACCCAAACCCAGTCCTTGGCGGCTCGCCCGCGCCTTCCCGCGAAAAAACGGCTCGAACAGCTTATCCATCGTGTCAGGCGGGATAGGCTCTCCGGCATTGGAGACCCAAAGCTCGAAGGTGGCCCCGGCCGTAGCGGCACGAACGACGACGGGCTTGTTTGCCGCTCCGTGTGTCAGAGCATTGCCCAGAAGGTTGGACAGGAGCTGGCCGATTCGGGTGCGATCGCATGGTATCGGCCGATCTATCTTGAAGTCGGTTTGGATTTCCCGCCCCGCCGAAGCCAGTCGGAGCTCATCGACGACCTGCGTCAGGACAGGTTCGAGCGGCTTGTCGGCATCCGTTTCCAGAGCAATGCCGCCGCCCAGCCGGCCGCGCGCGAAGTCGAGCACGTTGTCGATCATCGCAGCCATCCGCATGATCGTGGTCTGCATCATTGCGATGATCTGGTGCTCTTTTTCGCTCTGCGCGGTCCGGTCGAGGATGCGCGCGCCGGCGCTGATGGATGCGAGCGGATTGCGAAGGTCGTGGCCGAGCACGGCGATGAACTGCTCGCGCAACTCGGAACTCTGATGCTCGAGGCGCAGCACTTCCTTGGTCGCCCTCTCGGCGGTGACCGCCAGCTCGCGGGCGGCCAGAAGCTCCTGTTCGTAGCGCCGCCGATCCGTCGCCTTGATCAGCGCAAGACGTATCAGCAGCAGCTTCCCGTCCGGATCGCGGCGCTCGTTCGCGTTCGCGATCATCTGCAGCGGGGTATCGTCCGCAGCGAGCATGTCGATGGCGAATTCGTGGAAGGAGCCCTGCATCCGCAGGAGGGGCATGATGTGCGTCTCATAGTAGATGCGGCCCGGGATCGTGAGGAAATCGCTGAAGCGCTTCCCGATCATCTGCTCCGCGGAATGCCCGCTCCACTCCAGGAAGGTCCGGTTCACCTGATCGACGCGGCCGTTCGCCTGCACGGTGATGTAGCCGCAGGGTGCATTCTCGATCAGATCCTGGAAGTCGGGAGCGGAGTCGTCCACTAGACAAAGGTCCGCATCGCATCGACGACTTCGTCCGGCGCGCTGAGGTTGGGACAATGGCCGGTCGCCTTCAGAACGATCATCCGGCTTTTTGGAATGCTGCGATTCACGTAATCGCCTACCTCCTGCGATGCGATGATGTCCTCGCTACACTGCAGGACCAGGGTCGGAACGCTGACGAACGGAAGATCCTTGCGGTTGTCGGAAGTGAAGGTCACGCGGGCGAATGCCTTTGCGATCTCGGGATCCGTTCGGCAGAAGCTGTTGGTGAGCTCGGCTCCAAGCTCTGGGCGATCCGGATTGCCCATGATCGCCGGCGCCATCTGCGCGGACCAGCCCATATGGTTGGATTCCAGAAACTGGAGGAGCTCCTCGATCTGCTTTGCGCTGAACCCGCCCACATAGCCTTCGTCGTCGATGTAACGAGCGGAGGGGCCGATGAGCACCAGCTTGCCGAACATGCCGGGCGCCTTCTGAGCGGCGAGCACCCCGATCATGCCGCTGACCGAATGACCGACGAAGACGGCGTCCTGGAGATCTAGCTCGCGGCCGATTTCCACCACGTCGTCCGCATACCCACCCAGGCTGGAATACTTGCTCCGGTCGTACGCCGACAGATCGGAGCCGCCGGCGCCCACGTGGTCGAACACGACCGTTCTGAAGTCCTTCTCGAAGGCTGGCGCCACGAACCGCCACATGTTCTGGTCGCAGCCGAAACCGTGAGCGAACATCATCGCCCTGCTTCCGGCTCCCCGGACGTGGACATTGTTTCGTTCGATCACGCCCGCCATCCGTAGCCTCTTCTTTTTTCCGCGAGGTTCTTGTGATCGTAGTCGCGGCCGCGTGGCTCGCCAACCGATCTCTTCCTAGACCGGCCGGAGAATCCGGGGTCGAAGCGGATGTCTCCGCTTTCAACCGAAGCTCGGCCTTTCCTTGCCCATCGTCCTGATGGCCTCGACGATCCGGTCCGGATGGTACGGTTTGTGGAGGGTCAAACTATCCGGGACCGGCCTGGCCTCGACCGGGGAAAGCCGGTCACGTAGATCACGGGGAGCCCTGGATCGCGCTCTCGGCACCGCTCCGCGATCTGCCAACCGTCAATATGTCCGGGCAGCTTGATGTCGGTGACGAGAACGTCCGGATGTTTCGTTCGGCACAGTGACAGTGCCTCCTCGCCTTCTCCGGCCTCGATCACGTTCCAGCCTTCGTCCCGCAGCGCCTCGACTACGAATTCCCGAACGAGCGGATCGTCCTCGACTACAAGTATACGCACCGGACGACCCTCAAGACTTTGATTCGCAATCAGTTTCGAACGTCTGAGGTACCGGGACGTTCCGCTGCTGCCGTTCTTGGTCGAACGGCTACTCCCCGGGCTGGCACTCCGGGCAGGTATCGCCGATCGAATCCAGCACTTCGCGGACCTCCGAGACCGCCTGCGACGGAGACATGCCAGTCGGTGGCTCCTGCCTGGCCAGATCCAACGCGTGCTCGCGCGCATGCGGGTCGGCGCGGTCCTTCGCCCAGCCGTGCTCTTCGCATTCGTGGATGGCGCCCGCCTCCTGCAGCACGTGGATAGCCCAGCCGCGTAGCGTGCGGACCGCTTGGGGTTTTTCCTTGGTCATCAGCATCGAGATAACTCCTGCCGAGACGAATCCTTGGGCCCCCCGGCTCGTTCCTGCCGGTAGTACGGGACAGGGATTCCGAAACGCGGTGGCTCCGCTTTGTCCACGTGTTCGCCGCCCTTTCCTTAAACTAGCTAAATGCGGGAACCGGCCAGCTTTCCCCCAATGTCGGAATGGACGATTCACTACTGGCCAAATTGGAGATCGCGCAGGAGGACAGTCGCAGGTTGCGCGATGAGGCCCGCGCGTTTCTCTCCGCTTTGAGAGAACAACGCGCACTTCTCCGGCTTGCACGGGCCGACGCGGCATCGACCCTGGCGGAGTTGATCGCGAAGCGAGCAGACCAGCTCCCCTGACGGGAGAATTTCGTCTGCACCAACTGCGAGGGCGATCCGCTGCACGACCCCGCCGCCTGCAGGTGGGCGGACAGCCCGCTGAGGCCGCCGGGAAAGTGACGGCGCGTCGCCTAGAACAGATTAGCTGCGGTGTTGAGGCCGCAGGTCATCGCGGCCGCAAGCGACAGCAAAAGCCCGAGGCGGCAAAAGATCAGGATGGCTTTCAGATCCTCGGCCTCGACATGCATACCCGTCGAGCGTGAGAGCGCGTTCACCAGTGCGGCCATCATCGGTCTCCTCCGAGAAAGCGGCAGCATAGCCCGCAAAGGCGTCGGCGAATGTGACCATCTCTCAGGTCCCACAGCCCCCGACGTGCCGGCGGCGAAGTGGACACGGTCGCGATCTGCCTCCTAGCACAATCAAAAATGAAAGGTGGAGAGGCCTTGCGTGTCGGAACAAAGCTCCGCCGCTCGTCTTGAGCCCGCGAAATGAACTCGCCACAGACAAGGCTGCCGAGCCTGCGTCAGCTTTTCGAATTCAACAGCAAGTATTCGTCGGAACGGACAGGTCCTCCAGGATGACGCAGCCGCTCGCGGGGCCTCCGGCACATCTGGACGAACAGCTTTCCGCGAACTCGGCCAGGCTTTTTTCGAGTGCACGCAGTTCGACCAGCTTTTTTCTCACGCCTACGAGATGATCCTCGGCAAGGTCCTTAGCCGCAGTGCAGTCTCGTTCCGGATTTCCTATCAGCTCGACGAGCTCACGGACCTGCTCGATGGGAAATTGGAAATCGCGACATCGTCGAATGAAGATGAGACGCCGCAGATCGGAATTCCGATAGACCCGATGCCCGCCGGGGCCTCGGGAGGGCTTCGGCAACAGTCCGACTTCCTCATAGTAGCGGATGGTGGCGACGTTGCAGCCGGTTTGGGCCGCCAGGGTACCAATGGTGAGCGGCGACGCGTCGAGGGGCATGATCTCTCCGAAACGTGACTTGAACCTCAAGTTACTTGAGGTCCCAGGGTCCCGGCAAGAACGACCCAGACAGGCTCACGTGATGATGAATGCGATCAAGCTCGCGGCCGCCGGCGGCCTATGCATGCTGTGCTGCGCGCTACCGATTTCCGCTGTCCTGGCGGGCGGCATCTTCCAAGTCGGCGCGGCGAGTTGGGGCGTTGCCGGCGGCCTAGGACTGCTGGCGGCTGCTGCGGTCGGCGCCCTGTTTGCCGGCCGGAGAAGGCTTGCGAAGCCCGATGTGCCATCTTGTCAATGTTCGCCCCCGGGACTTCGGCTCGACGAGGTCGCCCCGTCGATCGCATGCACGTTGTCGGCCTCCAGCTACCACGAACGTGTGAAGTCAATCCGAGCGCTGGCCTCGCACTCGCTGATTTCGGCGCGCAGGGGACCGCTGTCACTGCATCTGGTCTACGCAGCCGACGCCCTCGGCGAGGTCCGCGCTCTCGTCCGCGCCGAGCAGTCCTGTTGTGCTTTCCTCGACATCCTGACCATCGAGAAAAACGATGGCGTGCACGTCACGATCACGGCGCCTCCCGACGCAGCCCTGGCTGCCGAGGACCTGTTCAACCATTTCGCACCCGAACTCGCTCACCAACAAGCCTCATAAAGGAATCGACCATGAACATCGACCGCCGCACCCTCTTACTCGCCCTCGCCGTCACGGCGCTGATTGCTCCCCCAGCGCATGCGTCGAACGGGCTGCCGTTCGACGCGGCCGCGTTCAAAGCTGCCCAAGCGGCCGGGAAGACGATCGTCATCGAGATCACGGCAAAGTGGTGCGGCCCGTGCCAGCGGCAGCGACCAGTCGTCGCGAAAATGCTGGAAAAGCCGGAGTTCACGCACCTGACGATGTTCGATGCCGACTACGACGCGCACAAGAAGGAGCTTCTGGAAATCAATGCGCTGCAGCTTACGACGCTGATTCTCTATCGCGGCGGCAAGGAGGTCGCACGCTCCTCCGGAGCGACCAGTCCCGAGGCGGTCGAGGCGTTCTTCCGGAAAGCGCTGTAGGGCGGTCATAATGGAGCTTTTCAGCATTCCGCTGGCACTGATTGCCGGCCTGTTCTCGATCCTCTCGCCGTGCGTGCTTCCCTTGCTGCCGATCGTGCTCGGCGCAGCGGTCTCAGAACACAGATACGGACCTGCCGCTCTCGCCGGCGGGCTCGCGCTGTCGTTCACCGCTATCGGAATGTTCGTCGCGACAGTCGGTTATGCCATCGGTCTGGACGGGGAGGTTTTCCGCAAAGTCGCGGCTGTTTTGCTGGTTGCGGTGGGGGCCGTGTTGGTCGTGCCGAATTGGCAGGCGCAGGTGGCGCTCGCCGCGGGGCCGATCGCCAATTGGACCGAGCAAAAATTTGCCAACCGCCGGTCCGGAGGCCTGGGAGGACAGTTCGGCGTCGGGGTCCTACTCGGTGCCGTCTGGAGCCCCTGTGTGGGTCCGACGCTGGGCGCGGCATCCGTACTTGCGGCGCAAGGTCGAGAACTTGGGCACGTCGCCATGACCATGTTCGCCTTCGGAATCGGTACCGCGCTGCCACTCCTCCTGGTGGGTATGCTGTCTCGCGAATCCTTGATGCGCTGGCGTGGCCGCATGCTTTCGTTCGGCAATGGCGGCAAGGCCATTCTCGGCGGCGTGCTCATCGCCAGCGGGTTGCTCATCCTGGTCGGTCTCCATAAGGCTCTCGAAACTGAGCTGGTCCAGATTCTTCCGTCGTTCATGGCGGATTGGGCGGGACGCTTCTGAAGGAGCAGCGCGAGTGGATTTGGCGTGATCACGGTTCTGTCTTATGCAGGCGCCGCTGTCGCGGAGATCGCAGGATGTTTCGCGTTCTGGGCCTGGCTTCGGCTGGGCAAGTCAGCACTGTGGCTCGTTCCAGGCATGGCATCCCTGGCTCTCTTCGCCTACCTGTTGACGCTCGTCGACAGCGACGCCGCCGGCCGGACCTACGCTGCGTACGGTGGCGTGTACATCGTCGCGTCTATCTTGTGGCTGTGGATCGTCGAGGGGCACCGTCCGGACCGCTGGGACGTTACCGGCGGTTCCATCTGCATCGTCGGCGCCGTCGTGATCCTGCTGGCGCCCCGGCCTTGAGATTGACGTCATTCACGGAGGTACTTGGGCGGTCCGGGGCCATTGTCGAGCTTAGGCCTCGCTAAGGCGTTAAGCGGTCGACGCCGGGTCTTCCTTTACGCGGCGGGCTACGATCCGAAGCGCCCCATCCGGGAGCGGCCGCTGCAGCTTCAGCGCCTCGTCCGGAGGCGCGGTCATCCAGGTCTCGACCTCTTCCGGCGTCGTCAGGATCACCGGCATCGCCTTCGGGTGGATGGCGCCCACCTCGGCGTTAGGTTCTGTCGTCAGGAAGGCGTAGAGGTCGTTGGTGGTCTCGCCTTCCTTGACCTTCCGGACCGACGTCCAGTTGGTCCAGATTCCGGCGAAGCACGCGAGCGGACGGGTCTCATCAAGCGCAAACCAGATGTCGCCGCCTTCGGCTTTGTTGAACTCGCTGAACGAGTTGAACGGCACCACGCAGCGGTGCTCTGGACCCAGCCATCGCGTCCAGTGTTTGCTCTTCACGTTGCGGATGTTGGTCGTGCCGCCATCCGGCTCCATCCGGAGCAATTCCTTGAAGTCGATGGTCTTGCCCTTCGCTTGGAGCTTCTCCGCCCGCTTCTTCGTCGCGTCCATCAAAGCTTTCGACGACGACGGCATTCCCCAGCGCGCTGTCGCGAGCTCGCGGCCGTGGGCGCCGGTCCGGACGATCGGCGCCCTATAGTCCGGAAACACGCCGGGCATCGGGGCCAAGTTGCCGACGTACCGGTTGACGACGCGGAACAGCGCGCTGATGGCGGCCTGGTTGGTGGTGATTGAGTACAGATTGCACAAGGTCGTCAGTTCTCCGGATCCGGATGGCGGGCCCGTGGCGCCAGCTGCAGTAGCTTGGCCGGCGGCCGGCGGCCCGCCTTAGCACACTTGCTGCAGCGAAGACGGCTCGCCAGGTCGTGGACGAAGGTGGTGGGCGGATGGCGAAGCGCGGCCATGTCGACGTCCCGCTTGGTCCTGCAGCGGGAGCACTCGATTTCTATCCAGAGGTAGCCAGCGTTCAGGGCTTGGTCGATCGTGGGGGACGGGTCGATCGGCTCTCCGGCAGCCCACATGCGCTCGTTCCATGACTCACAAAGCAGCTTATCGGCCTGGCGGATCAGGGCCTCCCCTTTTGCCCGGGCTTCCGCCGACTGCGTCGCCAGAATCGAGGTCATCGCGCGGGCACGGCTGAGCTCCTTGGCGAGCGCCTTGCGGTCTCCTCCGGAGAGAGGTGTCGGATGATGCTTGGGGGCCATAGCCGTCCCGCCGCCGAGCTTAGGTGCCGTCAAACGACGGCCAGCAGCCATCTTCCTCGTACCGACCGGTCCGGTGCGTGCACGTGTTGTCGAGCAAGCGCCGGCCAACCTGCCCCCAGGTTGCCTCCGGACCGTACAGGCGAGTGGCGTCGGCCTTCTGAATCTCGACGGTCCGGCCGCAACGCCGGCAGTTGACCCTCAGCAGATGCTGAGGAATTTGGCTCAGCCGCAGCAGCCGTCCGGACGCGGCTAAATCTGGGCCCCGCGCGCCGGGGCCCGCGTCGTCCAGAAGCGCCTGCCAATATTCGGGCGGCAGATCGTCGTCCGGAGCGAAACCGCGGTCCGGGGGCGCGTTTCTGCCGACCGCAGAAGCCATCTTTTCCATTTGGGCTCGGTCGGCATGCGCCAGCTGGCGGGGGCGGTCGGTCATTCCAGGGACTAGAACATATCAAGAACACAGAGTCGAGTCCGGGGTTCGGAGGAGCATGGACTTGGCTGCGTCCGGCTCAGAAGGCCGCGTCCCCGAAAGGCGGATCAGTCGCTAGTGCTAGTGCGTTAGCTCTCTGATGCCGTCCAACAGCACGCGAGTGGCACGACAGTCATCCTCATTATATTCGAGTATCCGCTGCCTGACCGCGGGATTGCGTTCCCGGCACCAGCGGTCAAACCATTCTATCGAAACAGCGCCGGAAGGGTGCGCATCCCTCCAAGAGAAGCCGAGATACTTTGCCAATGTTTTGATCGAATGATCTCGCGTGGGCCATTCGGTGGCCTTCAGAACCACATCTCCGTAAAGATCAATCGCCCGTTCAGGATCGAATAGGTGCTCAATATCATCGCGTGTGCAGATCTCCGGATACTTCTGCTGGAGCTTTCGATAGATCGTTCTTTCATACTTGGAGTAGTAATAGATGCCAGCGCATGACCGCGATGTAAGATAACCAAACGCGGCCGCGAAAGCACGTCGCTCCGCCACCGGCGAAGCCTCGTCCGCGAAAAATGCGACGTATTGCTCGGTGTCGTTGTCTCCATTCTTGCGTTCCACAAACCCGTGTAGATAGCAGACGTCGCGCATTGGATCGACTTCGATGTCGAAAAAGAGCTCGGACGAGAACGAGCCCAGATTTATGGGCTGGCGCAGGTAAGGCCGAGGAGATGGAGCCTTCAGCATAGCCGCACGCGCTTGCAGAAGGCGAAAGCGCTCGGCCCCGATTCCCGAAAACGTGGTCTTCCGACCCTTGACGAATTCCTCGGGATCGATCGAAGCGAAGTCAGCGATAGTCGGGATCCTATCACTCATGATGTCGCGATCGGAGCGCCGAAGAAATGGGATGAGCGTGAGGTCGTCTGCCGCAGTGAGCTCCCGGCTGCAGAAGGTATACCAGTGACAAAGCTTGCAGACGCTGGAGTAAGCAGCCCTTGGCACCGTTTCTCTCGCAATTATCGATCGCGCCTCAGCCAGCGCTTTCTCGTACTCCCGCCAAAGATCTGAACCGGGAAGCTCTTCGAAATCGTAAGCGATTTGGTCGCCGCGGATGTCCAACACGAACGCGCGACGGCCGCCAGAAAACCCCAAGTCCTCGAGAATCTCAACGAAGAGCGCCAGTTGGACGCCGTAACTCCGCCTTAGCCTGCCCTCGTGTCGCTCGTCTCCGCCTTCTCTGCCGCGTCCTGATTTGATATCGCCCGGTACATATCCGTCGAGCTCCTTGCGAATTAAATCGGGCTTGCCGAATCTGTCTCCGGATCTTATGGACCCTCCGTAGATCAGCGGCTCGCCGTTACCCATAGCCAGGAGAGTCAGCCGTTCACGATCCGGCTCGCTAACCTCAGACAGATCGACGAACGACTGTCGTAAATTTGCGACCGTCTCCCGCTCGAACAGCGTTCCCCTTTCCCAGAGCATACGTACGAAGGGACTGATCTCATCCCGCTTGGAGACGTCGCAACAGGCGTCATTAGCGACGCGCTGCGGACACTCTATCCAGTTGTACAAAATAGACGCCGTGATCAAGCACGCGCTCCATCAGCACTGATTAAGCCGAAGCATGCTTCTCTTCTTCGTGGCCTGCAAGAGGTGCAACTTCGCACCTCCGATACAGCGCCAGGCCAACCAATCCTATTTGACCAGAGAGGAAGAACGGCGGAGCGCCTCGTGCGATAGATTCGCACTACAACAGGCCGATGACGAGGTGCCCAGAGCAACATGCGGTCGCCAGAGCGGAATATCCGTATAGGCTCTCGGAGTTTTCAACCGGCCGAAACGGTAGAACAGTTAGCTCTTGAGTCCTTGGACAACCGTATTTTGCTGTGGTGCTCGCGGCAGAGCCGTGCCAGAGATTCCGTCGCGCTTTAGCCTTACCGGATATGCTGTGCGGGGAAGTCATGGCTCCATTTGATTCCTTGGCTAAAACGCAGAAGCGGGTCCGGACCGCTCTCGGGCAACAGGTCAAAAAGCGTAGACTCGCCCTCGAGCTGACGCAGGCCGCCTTGGCGCGGCAAGCGGGGGTGCGCCGCGCAATGTTGATCGAGATCGAGCAAGGCGAGGCCAACATCCGGCTGGAATCCCTTGTGCGCATCGCGACGGCCCTCAAGGTCGAGCCTGCCGAACTGCTGAGTTCAGATCCTTGAGTATGTCAAAAGAGGCTCAGCTCGTTCCGGACAAACTTCCGATAGGCGCAAAATGAACATTCGGAACGCTTTGACCAAAATCCGAATGTTCGTTATACCGGACATCACGGATCGGAGATCGGCGTTCCCGTGATCCAGAGGACCTGGAAGGGGCGAAGGAGCGACGAGCTTGACCGATCCACAATAGCCTTCCCAGCGCGCCTTGGATTTGGTCATGCTTCTCCAATTCCCGATAACTCCCCACCGAGATGCGCAGCGTTCGCTGTTCAGATCGCCCAAGTGTCGCATACCCATACCCGTCCGGCATATTCTTGTTCGTCACGCCTTGGAGCAGGCTTCACTGGATACGACCGTACGCGAGATCCAATATCGCAGAGGTCCTCGCATAGATTGTCCGTCCCTTTCGCTCGCAGGTGTCGTGCTTCTAAGAAAAGCCGGCGCGTTTCTCCTTCGAATCCGTAACGTCGGCTGCCAACCCAACGAGGAGGACGAAGCGCGCATCAGGTTTGTCCTTAAGCACCACAGATTGAAGTTGTTCGATAGAAGTGCGGCAGACCTATTGCGCGAGCCCTTGTTCTCCAACGTGCGGAAAGTGTGGTCCCATGCGGGCCAAGGCGTGTCGCTCTCCGATAGGCTAAAACTTTCGATAGCGCTCCAAGGAGGTCCGCGCTGCATCATCGAACTCGTGGACCGCGCGCGTTTGGATTGCGACATCGTCGACGCCGTTTGCGCTCTCGCCTGCGAAAATCTTGTGCGGATCAGACTGCACGACGCACCGCTCGGCCTAGGGACAATAGTGGAGGTTTGAGTGCCGGGTTCCAATCGAAGCTGGAGAACCGAGCTGATCGGGACGTACCCCGATCTCTTCCACCCGCCTGCGGACAATCCCGCCGTCGCCCAGGCCTATCCGCAATGCGGTGCCGGCTGGTACGACCTGCTCGACCGGATGTACGTCCGGATCCGGACCGCGGTTCAGGCCGACAGCGGCACCCTCACGTTCAGCCAGATCAAGGAAAAGTACGGGACGCTGCGGGTCTACTGGGACGGCGAACTCTCTCCGGAGGCGGACGCCCGGGTCGAAGAGGCCATCTCGCTGGCTGAGGCGCGCAGCGCCGTCACCTGCGAGGTCTGCGGCGAGGAAGGTCGCCTGCGGGGCGGCGCCTGGCTGACCACCCGCTGCCAGGCGCACTCTGAAGGCCGCCCAGCTGTCGAGCACCGCACAGGCCTCGAGAACGTGCATCTCGTGCACCGCTTCAGCGCCGGCAGGCGCTTCGTCACCTGTCGTCGCTACGACCGCGAGAACGACGTTTTCATCGACGTCGACCCCGCCTCCCTGGGCATCGAGGAGTAGTGCCGTGAGGATCTGGCCTATCTCCGATATCCATCTTGAATCGACGAGCGGCTGGGACCTGCCGTCCGGAGACGCGCGTCCGAGCTTCGACGTCATGGTCGTCGCCGGCGACTTGATTCCGAGAATGGAGCGCGGGGTCGCCTGGCTGCTGCAGAGGGTGCCGGACCGGCCTGTCATCTACATTGCCGGAAACCACGAGGCCTACGGCTGCGACATCGACAGGACCCTCGAGAAGGCTCAGGCGCTGGCCGCCGGCACGAATGTGCACGTTGTCGAGAATGGGATCGTCCGGATCGGCGACGTGACCTTCGCGTGCTGCACCCTTTGGACCGATTACGCTCTCAACGGCGACGCACTTCGCGCGATGGCCATCGCTGGCGAGCGCATGAACGATTTCAAGAAGATCCGGATGGCGTCCTACCAGCGCCGCTTCCTGCCGCACCACGCGCTCACCCGACACCGGAGGTCGATCGACTTTCTCGAGACCGAGCTCCGAAAGAAGCGGACCGGCCCTTTCGTGATCGTCACCCATCATGCGCCGATCCCCGAGATGACCAGCGAGCCCGGCGGAACTGGCAACGATCCCACTCTCAACCCGGCGTTCAGGAGCGATCTCAGGCGGCTGATGGTGCCGGCCCCGGACGACGGGCGCGGCGCGCTGCTGCCCGCGGACATCTGGTTCTTTGGTCACACCCACGAGAGCTTCGACGCCGTCGTCGGCGAGACGACCCGCTTGGTGAGCAATGCAAAGGGGTACGGACCGTGGATGCCAGACCAACGCACCTGGGACAATCCTGACTTCGACGAAAAGCTCGTCATCGAGATCTGAAAGGGGACGCCATGGATACCGACAGCCGCAAGCACTCCGAGACCGAGCCCTGCTCCGTTCTTCCAATGACCTCGGATGCTTCATCATGTTCCGCCCCCGCCCCCGCAGCGGCCACCCCCACCTATTCTCGTCCGCCAAAACCGCGACCCCGATCCCTGCGAGACACCCTGCGCTCCGCGAGGCTCTCGTCGAGGCGTCGCTCGATCCGGCAGTCCGGTCGATCCTTCACGTTGCGTCGGCGCCTGCTGGGTCCGCGCAAGTAGAGGTCGACGCCGTCGTCCTGCAGCAGGATGGCCGCCGCTTCCATCTCGACGTGGTGCCGGCGCGCCGCGTCCGCGATCTCGACGAAGAAGGACTGGTCCAGATCGCGTTGCGCGAACTGGGGCTGCAGCAGCTGGTCGTCATGGCCGAAGACCTGAAACGCGAGCCGAGACGCTCCAACTGCCGGGAGGTCTGGTCTTGCAAAGACCGGCCGGTCCCCATCGCTCTGCGCATCGGCATCCTCAAGGCACTGGCCGACGAAGGCCCGATGGAGCTCGGCCGCTTGCTGGAGACCATCCGGAGCAACCACGACCCTTCGGTCGCGGTGATGGCGCTCGCCTGCGCAGACGCTCTCGAACTCGACCTCCACTCCGGACCGCTTGGTCCGTTCACCTTGGTGAGATCCCGCACATGAAAAAGCCTACAGGCCGTCGCCCACCCGACAACATCATCCCCCTGACCCCGAAGCGGCGCCATGATCAACCACGCGGCGCCGTCCTGATCGACCGCGTCTACGACCACAAGCTCGGCCGGTTCGAGGACGACGGGGACGAGTCCCAGATCGAGGGAGCCTTCGTGCTAGACCGCGAGGAAGACGGGGATCCGCCGGGAGGCGAGCGCCCGGACGCTGTCACCACCGTGGTCGCAGCTGCCTTCGAGGCAGCCACGACGCCGGACCAGAGACGCAGGCTCCGCCATAACCTGGCGATCTGCGCGGTCGTTCACGTGCCGACGACCGCTTGGGTCATGCCGGTCTCGCTGTACTTCCGCGACACCTTCGGCGAACGCTGGCTGCAGCAGACCAGGCATGGTCCCAATCCCGGCGAACGCGGTTTCTCGACTAGCTCCGCCTCCGTCTCCCTCGCGTTGTCGGCCGGTCAATCGGTGGTGGGCATCGCCGCCGACCTCGGCCTGCTTCCCAGGTCGATGATCGGCGCCGCAGACATGACGATCCGGCTCGCGGCCCCGAACAGCGCCGTGCTGAAGAGGGCAATCGCCCGGTTCGCGAAACGGGCGCCCCCCGACATCGACGACGCCATCGTGGCCGACCTCGATCTTCCCGACCTCGTCGCGGCCTTCCGTCCCGGCGCCGGACCCGCCCGGATCGCGCAGCGGCTCGCGGCCGCCGCCGGCGCGCTGCGGGTCCATGCCGAGCTCACGAAGGGGGCGCCCCCATGCTCGTCGTGAAAGTGGAGCTATGGCCTGGTGGCAGCGGCGCATTGCGACGACCGACCGGGACGCTGCACATCGCCAACGACAGCGACCTCGCCGATGTGTCCGATTATCGGGTCCTCGCCATGGAGGTGGCCAATCCGTTGACGGGCCGACCGC
Organism: Bradyrhizobium sp. Ken64; assembly: GCF_055807555.1. Taxonomy (NCBI): domain Bacteria; kingdom Pseudomonadati; phylum Pseudomonadota; class Alphaproteobacteria; order Hyphomicrobiales; family Nitrobacteraceae; genus Bradyrhizobium; species Bradyrhizobium sp. Ken64. The sequence goes on from NZ_JBVVPA010000019.1 coordinate 22,483, forward strand.
CCGGAATCGCCAGATTCCAGGTGCTCGCCCATGCGCGCCGGCAACGGGTCTGGGCGCTCCTGGGGCGCGCCTGCGAGGCAGCCATGCAGGCCGATTGGATCGACCTTTAGGCCAGGAATTCGAAATTTCGGCCCCGGTGGGGCCTCCGGAAGGAACGGAGTTCGCCATTGAGCCGAGAGTTATCCACAGAATCGTCCGATCCCCGGCCGGGGCCCTTAGCGCCTCTCCGGGGGCCTGCGACGCGACACGGAAGGCGCTTTTCGGCGCTGGCCGAGACCGACGCACGGCAGCGCGGCGGCGTGGACAAGATTTCAAGGACTCGAATTCTACGGGCATCCACTCCGCGGCCGCGGAGCGAAAAATTTGCGTTCGCGACCCGGAGCGGCGCGACGACAAGATTTCAAGGATTCATATTTCAGGAGCTGGAACGACAGCCCCAGCGAGTCCGGCGATCGGGACACACCTTGGCGACGGTCCGCGGACGGCCGAGGAAGGCGCGCGACGGCCCCGACCCGGTCGTCGCGTCCCCCAACCCTCTCGACTCCTAAAATAGCGATCGTCATGGTCGCGCTCGTAACCGCAACCCAAGGGCCCAAGCGAAAGGAGAATGGACGACCCCCTAGGCCCAAAAACGAAAGCGGCCCCGCGCAAACGGGACCGCCCTTCGATCGGGGGTAGCCAGCTTCGAGAACCGGACACCGCCTTCACAGACACCCGCACCTGAGCAGCTCGGTGCGGGGAAGGCAAGGCCGCGCGCCGTCCGGATTCTCGCAGATCCCCACAATTCACCCCGAACGCCGGAAACCCCGTTTCCGGCGAACGGCGGCGCCTTGTCCGGGAACCGGCTAGTCCGCAGCAGCGATGTCGAAGAAGCGTCCCAAGCTCGAAGGCGCCCGCATCGTCCGTGCCAAGGGCGGCGGCCCGATCAGGACGGTCATCCAGGCGGTCAAAAAAATGCCGACCGGCGAGTTCCCCTCGCTCAAGGCCGGCAGGCCGCTGCCGTGGGAGGGCATCTCCGAACGGCACTTCATCTGGGTCTCTGAGGCTGACTGGAACGTCCGCACCTTCATGATGCAGCCGATGCGGATGGAATTCCGCATGAGCGACGGCCGCACGCTCGTGTATTTCCCCGACAGCGAGCGTCTCCTCGCCGACACCGCAATCGAGATCGTCGAGATCAAGCGGACCGAAGACGAGCACCGGCGCGATCCCGAATACGCGTTCAAGCTCTGGCTCGCCAAACATGTCTGCAATCTCCGCGGCTGGAAATTCCGCATCGTCACCGCGGCGAAGTACCTCGCCGAAGGGCACCGCCTGGCGAACGCGCGGCTCATCCGGATGGACCGGTTCGCCACGGTCTCGGCCGAGGACTACATCCGGCTCGGCGAAGCCTTCCGGCACACGGACGGCACCCTGCCCTGGGGTGCTGTCGTCGCCACCCTCAGCCGCGCCGACGACGAGTGGAGCCCGCAGGGCCTGGCGCGCCTGCGCGCCCTGATCGTCCGCCGCCACGTCCGCGTCGACATCGATCTGCGCATCACCCAGCAGACGCCGGTCGTCCTGACCGAGAGCGCCGCCCTCCAGCTCGGCAAGTAAGGAGTTCACCAATGCCCAAGCACCTCACCACCCCGCATCTGACCGTCTGCATCGACGCCGAAACCCGGACGATCATCGCGCATCAGATCGACTTCGAGCCGGCCGGCAGCGCTTTGCGCGTGCTGCAGCAAGCTGTCCGGACCGACGCATGGGAATGCCCGCGCGTAGTTCTGATCGACCGGTCGGCCGCCAACCTGCTGCAGGCGCTGACCGACCTCGATGCTGGCGACGCGGCCGACGCCGATCTGCGGTCCTGAGAGCCGGCATGTCCTCGCTCGACATCAAGAAAGGCGAACTGTTCCAGCATGCGGAGAAGGGGCCGATCCGCTTCGATCGCTGGAAAGCGTACAACGTCATGCGCTTCGAGAAGGTGGCGGACGGGGACGAGATCAAGATCCTCGAGCACAAATTCCTCGAGATGCACGCGTTGCGTCAAATCCGGAAGATCGCGCAGGACCGGGACGGCAACCCGGTCGAACTCCGCGAATTCGGTCCGGAAGAGCTTTGGACTGATTCCTCCGATCCATCGCAGGCGAAGCTCACCGCGGAGGGGCGTGCAGCGCTCGCCAGGCAGTTCTACACCGTCAAGGCCGACGAAGAAGGCACCAGCCTCGGCAACGAGGGCCTCGGAGAGCTGATCACGCGCTGGCGCCCCGTCGTCTTTCAGCTCGGATACGAAACGAACGAAATCCGGAAAGGCAAGCGCCCGGAGCCCTATCGGGTCGAAGTCGCGCGCCTGCGTCACTGCATCAAGCATTGCGGCCGGCCGGGCGCGCGGCCGCTCGAAGTCTTCAGGGACAACCGCGGCAGGAATTCGAAGCGCCGGCTCGCAGAGGAGGTCGAGACCCTGATCCCGGGGGTGATCGACAAGTTCTATAGCAGCCGCGGTTGCGACTACAACGACGCCTACAGCGCCCTGCACGATGCGATCAAAGATCTCAACAAGAAGCGACCGGCAGACGATCAGCTCAAGTACCCGCGGCCGAAGGTGATCCGGCGCCGGATCGACGAAGCGCTGACCTTCGACAACTGGGCTCGCAGGACCACGCCTAGCGAGGCCTGGCGCAAGATGCACGGCCACCGCGAGCACATCACCGCGGAGCGGCCGCTCGAACTCGCCATCATGGACACCACCCCGCTCGACGTCCACGTGCTCGACAGCAGGCTGCTGCTGCCGCTTGGGCGGCCCTACCTCACGGTCTGCATCGACGTCTACAGCCGAATGATTTTGGGCTTCTTCGTGACGTTCGAGCCGCCGTCGCTCTATTCCGTGCTGGCGACGCTGAAGCGCGTCAATCGCCACAAGGGATATCTCCAGAAGCTCTATCCCCAGATCAAGCGGCAGTGGGACGGCTGGGGGCGGCCCACGGAGATCATGGTGGACCGCGATTGGGCGCATCAGTCGCCCTCCTTCCAGCACTCGATGTCGAACCTCGGCACCGAAGTCCATTACGCACCCGCGAACACGCCGCAGTACAAGGCCATCTGCGAGCGCTTTTTCGGCACCATCAATCAAGGCCTGATCCATAAGCTCGCCGGTGCCGTCCGCTACAACGTCTACGTCATGCGGCAGGTAGGGCTCGACCCCGCCAAGGACGCCTTGATCACGCTCGAGGATCTGAACGAGCTCCTTCACGAATTCATCGACGTCTATCACTACCGTCCCCACGCCGGCATCAACGCGATCCCGGCGCGCAAATGGCAGGAAGGCCTCGCGATCCAGCGGCGCTCGTTCATCGCGGACGTCGCGGCGCTCGACCACGTTCTCGGCCCCGTCCACACCGCTACGCTCAGCGGCAACGGGATCAAGTTCAGGAATATGCGCTGGCACGACGAGACCGTCACCAGCATGCTCCTGGACGACCTCGTCAGCTTCGAGAAGAAGAGATCTCAAGATCCGCGAACCTTCGGACAGTCGCGGGTGCGGGTCGTCGTAAAATACAACCCTGCCGATGCGTCCTCCATCAGGGTCTGGAACCACGGCGGCGAGCCCAAGCCCTATTGGGTTACGATGCCGAACGCCGACAGGGAATTCCAGAAAGGCCTCTCCTTCTGGCACCACGAGCGCGTCCGCGAATTCGCCAAGTCCAAGGATCTGGAGTTCAGCACCGAGGAGCAGCGCTGGGACGCCTACAGCCAGCTCCGCCAGCACTGGGAGAAGCTCGCCGGTCAGATGCCGATGCGCGAGAGCCGCCAGGCACGCCGCGGGCTCGCCTGGGAGCTCGGCCAATTCGACGACGGCACGACCAACGAACTCCCGACGATCACGCTGGACGACATCCAGGACGCCGAGGTCGAGTCCTCGACCGCAGGTCTCAACGTAGTCGCGCCCGACGAAATCCCCCTTCCCGACCAACTCGCGGCCGAATTGCTGAGCCCGGACAACCGACCGAACAAGGGGAGGACGCCCAGCAAGGCCACGGTGGCCAAGGGGCAGCGCACGAAGAAGCGCGGGAAGGCGGACGCCGAGAACGCCGAGCACGAAGCCTACGTCAAGGAGCAGCGAGGCGATCCGACCGGCGATCCCAGGGCACGAGACAGTCCCGTCGTGGAAGACGATGCCGGCGACCCCGAAGGATGGGGCGAGACCATCGAGGCTCCGACCACCGCGACCGCCGAGCAATCCCACGACGAAAATGCAGACGACGAAGGCTGGTAACGGAAGGAATCCAGACATGCAGAAGTTCATCCGCACTCTCATTGCCCCGCTGCGCGGCTTCTTCGGGCGCAGCAATCACGACACCGTCGAGCCGGCGGCAGACTGCTCCGAGGATCCGATCGGCGGCGAGGTCGACGATGTCGACCCGACCCGCTTCGACACTACCGTCGGCCACCGTGAGCACTTCACCGCCGAGGGGCCACTCGAACTGGCCATCATCGACACCACCCGGCTCGACGTGCACGTGCTCGACGGCCGAATACTGCTGCCGCTCGGGCGCCCCTTTCTCACCGCCTGCCTCGACGTCTATAGCCGCATGCCGCTCGGCTACTCCATCACGTTCGAGCCGCCGTCGCTCTCTTCCGTGCTGGCGACGCTGAAGCGCGTCAACCGCCACAAGGGATATGTCCAGACGCTCTATCCGCAGATCAAGCGGCCGTGGGACGCCTGGGGATGCCCCACGAAGATTTTGCTGGACCGCGATTTGGCGCGCCAGTCGCCCACTTTCCAGCATTCGATTTCGAACCTCGGCATGGAAATGCACTACGCGCCCGCGAACACGCCCCAGTACAAGGCGATCGGGGACCGCTGGTTCGACACGGTGGCGAAGGGCCTCGCTCACATGCACGCCGGCGCGGTTCGGCACAACACCTACGTCATGCCTCAGGCCGGACTCGATCCGTCGAAGGAGGCGCTGGTCACCTTGGAAGACCTCAACGAATTTCTCCACGAACTCATCGAGGTCTACAGCTACCGGCACCATGACGGCATCAACGCCATTCCGGCGCGCAAGTGGCAGGAAGGCCTCGTCGTCCAGCGCCGCCGCTTCATCAGCAACGTCGCGGCAATCGACCACGTTCTCGGCTCCGTCCACACGGCCGGCAACGGCATCAAATTCCGGAACATGCGCTGGCACGACGAGACCGCCACCAGCACGCGCGTGGACGACCTCGTGCGCTTCGACACGAAGCGCAGCCACGACCCGCGGTCGTGACTGAAGACCGGTACCCAGGGAAAGGACCGACATATGCGTAACTTCATCGGCAATTTCATCGAACGACTGCGCGGGCTCATCCGCAACCCCCCGCCCAACACGACCGAGCTCATGGTCGTCGACGGTACACCCCCAATCTACGACGAGCTGAATAGCCAGGTCGAACTAGGCCGCTTCCAGAGCGCGGCCCTCACGGCGTCCGGCATCCGCTTCAATGGACTCCGCTACCACAGCGCCGCCCTCGCCGAGATGCTGACCAGGATGGAATCCGGCGGCATCAGGGAGGTGAAGATCAAGGATCCTTCCGATCCGTCCATCATCTTCGTGTGGGACAGCACCGCTCGACCGGCTCCGCGCTGGATCACCGCCGGGATCGCCGAGCCTCTGACCAGCACGCCGATCGCGGAGCACGCGCTCCTCCGCGACTTCGCCAGAAAGGAGGGCCTCGCCTTCGGCACGGACGAGGAGCGTTCGGAGGCGAGGGCGCGCCCGCAGCAGCACTGGGAGAGGCTTATCGGCGCGCCGTCCATGCGCGCGAACCGGGAAGCACGGCGCCATACCGATGACGATTGGTGGGACGCAACGTTCGACGACGAACGCCTGCGCATCGGCGACGACAGCGGGCTTCCGGAGCGCCGGCACAAGGTCACCCCCCTCAAGGCCGATCGCGCGAAGAACCGCAAGGAGGCCGACACGATGGCGACGACAGCTCCGCGCCTCCCGGCAAGCAAAAGCCGATCGTCCAACAAGCTCGCCCAGGCCAAATGCACGAAGTCGCGCAAAACGGCCGCCTCCAAGACCAAAGTCCCGACGCGGGTTTCCCGCACCAAACCCAAGTAACAGGAGAACGTGATGAAGAAGGACCTCATCCAGGCCGGCATCGAACGTTTGGCCAAGTTCGACGAGATCGTCATCGAACACCCCAGGCTCGGCAATATCCGGCAGAAGACGCACTGGCTGCTGGGCAGCACGAGCAGCGTGGTCCGCGTCAACGAGGCGCGCCGAGCGGCGGCCAAGGGCCGTCCGTGCAAGATGAAGGAGCTCTGGGTTCTCCCGATCGTCGGACCCAGCGGCTCGATGAAGAGCACGTCCATCGGCAAAGTGGTCGACGAGATCAATGCCGACCCGAGCTTCGCCGAAGGCGACATCCCCGCGTCCCTCGTCACGATGCGGGGCGTAAGGACCCCTCGCGCCTTCCTCTCCCTGGTGCTCGAGAACTATGGCGACGCCGCCCACGAGATCATTCCGGGATCCGGACCGATCAACGCGCAGGTCGTCTCGCGCGCCATCTACGAGATCGCGAGAACCAAGCGCACGCTCCTGCTCATCATCGACGAAGCGCACGAAATGCTGCGCCACGACGGCGGCAAGACCGGCCACTCGATGGCGATGCTGATCAAGACCATGGTCAACGAGGGCATCTTTTCCGTGATCCTGGTCGGCACCGAGGAGATGCTCGCGCTCTTCCGGTCGAAGGAGCTCAAGTCGCGCAGCGTAGCGGACGAGGACGCCACGCTGCGCCCCTTCGACATCAAGAAGGAAGCCGATCGCAAGTATTTCTTCCGTTTCCTGCAGCGCATCGAGGACGAGATGGTGAAGACCGGCGTCGTCGACGAAGCGCTGGGATGGCTGTCCACCTTGGAGGACCGCGCCAAGATCTACGACATGTGCGAGGGGGTACCTGGCATCGCCTGTCGGGTGCTCCGCATGAGCCTCGAACGCGCCCTCCGTCAGGGACGAACCTCCGTCACGTGGCCGGACTTCGAGAGCGCCTTCAGGGCGTTCAACGCCACCGAACCGCGTCCCCTGTTCGACCCGTTCGCCAACGGCCCCCGCAAGGAGACGCTCGGCCGCCTCAAGGCTGATGCCGCCGTAAAGGCCAAGCGAGGCGGCAAGGAGGCGGCATGACCATCGCAAGCCCGCCGAAGAGGTTCATCGCAACGGTGGGCCCGCCCTACGTCGACGAGAGCGTGCGCGGCTTTCTGGGCCGGACGCTCTCGGTGACCGCCGTCAGGAACGTCGCCACGCTGCTCAAGCTCGCCGACGCGACCAAGCCCAACGCGGTGTCGATCGCGACGACACTGACGGATCCGGACGAGATCGCCCGCATCGCCACGCTGGTCGGGTGCACGCCGCAGGACATCGTCTCGCGCACGTACCGGGCCGGCGAATTCGCCCACTCGGGCTCCGAATCGATCGATTTCTTCGGCACGCAGATCCGGCTGCACCTTCGCGAGACCCGGTACCGTCGGGTCTCGCCGAGAGCTCTCGAGATCGCGCAGTACCACCGCGCGCCATGGGAGCTCCGCCCTCTCGCCCACGACTTCCAGACGAAGGAAAAGCTCCTCGACACCTGCCCGGCGTGCCGTCGCAAGCTCGGGTGGCTGCGCGCCGACCTGCCATTCCTCTGCGACAAGTGCGACGCAGACCTGCGGGACTTCCCGCAGCCGATCTTCCCCGTCGACGACGATGAGGGCTACGGTTTCGTGCACGGGCTCGTCGATCCGGACCCGGCCCGAAAGGAAGCCGCCCGCCGGCTGCTGCCGGAAGCCTGGCGCGACTTCTCCAACGCCGACTTGTTCGAGACCGTCATCGCGCTGGCGTCCGGCCTGACGCTCGATCCGGCCCGAAGCGCGAAAAGCGCCCAGGGCCGCGGCAAGAGCAGCGAACAATTCGAAGCCTTGACGCCGGAGCTCTTGGCTCTCGGAGCCCGCGCCGTCATCGGCGGCGAAGCCGGCTTCGCTTCGCTGGCAGAGCGCCATCGCGCCGACATGGAAAAGCGGCCGCAGCACTACGGGCGCCGCAAGGAGCTGGGTGCGCTCGCCTACGTCATTCACGACAAGCACATCGAGCCGAAGATCCGGAAGTTGCTCGGCGGCATGATCGACGCCGACATGAAGGCCACCAGCCGCGACCACTTCCTGCGCAAGGGCGCGGACGCCGGCGGCTCCATGCTGTCGATTCAGCAGCTCTCTGCGGCCTGCGGGGTCGAACGCCCGATCCTGCAGCGCTTGGCCAACAGCGGGCTCGTTCCCGTGGCTCGCGCTCAGAACGTCCAGTCCCCCGTTCGGATGTCGATCCAAGCCGTCATGCCGCTGCTGCTGCAGCTGAAGGACGCCGTCAGTGAGAGCGTCGCAGCCGGTCTGCTTGGAGTTCCGCCAACCGTGCTTCCCAGCCTGGCCGAACGCGGCCTGATCCGTCGACTGGACGGACCGATCTGCGGCTTGGTTGCCGGCTTCGTCGCCTACAGCAAGTCGTCGATCGATGATCTCATGGACAAGGTTTGGTCCGCCGCGCGCCCCGCCGGCGACCGGTGCCGCTCGATCGCAGTCGCGGCCCGCGCCATCGGCACCGGTGAGACGCCCTGGGCGGCGATCATCTCGGCCATCGTCGCCGGCGACGCCGGAGTTTTCGACAAAGGCACCAAGCGTCGCAACATCCGCGTCAGTCTCGCGGTGGAGGACGTCGATGCCTTCGTGGCAGGCGTCGCCGGCCATCTGCACGAAGATCCCTCCGCCTCCACGCCGCCCGAGTGGATCGCGCAGTCGACCGCCGCAGAGATCCTGCACGTCAATGTCGCCTTCCTGTCCCGGCTCGCCGGCTCCAGGCCGGATCTGCTGGCGCAGCGCGGCCCCGGCTACACGCCGTACGCCAGCATCGAGGTCCACGCGCTCGCCGGCGTGTACATGTTCGTGGCCGAGATCGCGCGCCGCAGCGGGATGCACGCCCGCCGGGTGCCGACCTGGCTGCGCTCGAACGGCGTCCATCCGGAGATCGCGCTGCAGGCGAACCGCGACTTCGGATACCTGCGCCTTGCCGTCGAGCCGCTGCTCGACAAGCTCCTCGACGATACCGCCGCGAAGAACGCCTCGCTCGCCGAGACGCCCGAGACCGTCCGCACCCGGTTCATCGCGGCCGTCGCGGCCGGTGCCGGCCCCAAGGCCACCGCCGAGGCGATGCGACTGCCCTACCGGAAGGCCAAGCGCTGGGTGGAGGTCTGGCGCAAGACTGGAGCGGTCGCCGAGCGGAAGCACGGCTACCGCTCCAAGCTCGACGCGCAGGAAGACTTCCTCCGGGAGCTCTTCGCCAGGCGCCCGACCATCAAGCTCGCCGAAGTGCACGAAGCTGTCACCGATCGCGGCGTGAAGACCAGCAAGACCGCCGTCTGGAATGCGCTGATCCGCTTCGGGCTGGCGCTCGCCGACCGCGACGTCCGTCATGCCGCTGATGTCCAGAAGCTCCTCTCCCAATCCTGAAACTGAAGAAAGGAATCCAAGATGAAATCCGACAACCTGCAGTTCACACCGACGCCCGCGCGCAAGGTGACGCGCCCCAACGAGGCCTGGATGGTTGATTCCATGATGCTCGATTTGCGCCAACGGATATTGGTCAGGCTGGTCACCGACGTCGGCGCGTGCCGGCCGTTAAGCGCGACGTTGACATTCGGGATCGCCGACATCGGCACCGGACTGGAGCGGCTGGCCGATCGCTTGGGGAGGCCGAAGCAAATCTGGCTCGACAGCTACTACAAAGCTCGCCCCGACCCGGCTCTCAAGTCCTGGACTGAACAGCATCGCATCTCGATCATCTACGTCCCGATGCGGATGCCCCCGATGATGTCCCTCTCCGAGCCGCTCTACCGAGATCTCAACGCCTTCCTCCGCGACAAGCGTTTCCCGACGCTCTTGGAGCTCGGCGACGAGATCGAGCGCTGGCGCCAGTCGTATCGCGCGGAGCGCCCCCTTTCCAACATCAACCAGTAACAGGAGTACACGATGATCATCACGATGAGCGAAGAGCGCATGAGGGGCATGGCAAAGCGACTGCGCAAGGTGCTGAGCGGGCTCGGCGTCGAGCTCAAGCACACCGCCTGCCTGGAGCTCGCGGCCAAACTGTGCGGCTTCGAGAACTGGCGCCACTTTTGCCTGCGCAATCCCGACGAGCCGCTCAGCCTCCTCGACGACGGGGTCTCCGATGACGAGTTCGCCACCCGCGACGCGTTCCAGATGGCGGTGCTGCAGGCGGCAGGCCTGGACGCGGTCGCCCGCGAGCTGCTGGACCGCGCGAACCCGACGGGCTCATGGGCCAAGCAGTCCGAGGAGGCCGCCAGCGAGTACGACGTCGGCAACGACCCCGGCCGCTGGAGCCGAGACCTTCCCGCAGCAGCCGAAAGCTAGTCCTTCAGGGACGTCCGCCAGGTGGCGGACGCCTCTCCTTCGGCCCTGACCTCGGTTTCCCGGTGTCTTGTCGTCCAGAGGCACGTTTCCGCCGACGAGAAAGAGCCTGTCATGGCATCTAGCTCGCCGGGATCGGCTCGGCCGCCATGATCTGGTCGAAGGTCACTTCGCTCCATTCCCGGGTCCGCCGGTCGTACTCCATGAACCGCCCCTTGTTGACCGAGAAGATCCGGTATTCGGGAAACTGGGCGAACGCCTGATCGTGATCCATGAAAGCTTCGACTTCGATCCCGTCGCCGAACGCCTGGCGGACGAGCACAGGCAGGAATGCGAAGATGCCGATCACCCGATCGTTCTTGACCGACCATTCGTTGGCGGTCTGTCGACTGTCGATGCTGCGAGCGCAGTTCTCAGGCGACGGCGGCAGTCCCGCAGATACCAAGCGGCCGGTCGCCGGATCGGTATAAGCCCCGCCGTCGCCTGGCCCCACCGCGGTCACGCTGTCGTTGTCGTCGATGTCGACGATGATCCCGATGCTGCCTCCGGCGTTGGCTTCCTCGGGCGCCATGGCTGGATCTTGGTGCGGCCCGATATCGCCGGCTTGGATCGTGCTGCAGCATAGTGCCTGGTCGACGAGACCCATCGCGGTCCGGAGATCGTGGGGAAAGATCAATTCCGGCCTGCTGGTCTGGGGCGTCGAGAAATGCACCAGCAGCGCCTGCCGCTCCCGAAGGAAATCGCGGATGGAAAAGTCGGCTTGATCGGTCGCCTCCCGGGCCTGGGCGGCTTCGATGAGAGTGTTCTTTGTGTTCATTGGGTATTCCTTTTCTTGTTTTTGGCCGGTTCAGTTCATGGTCATCCAAGGCCGTCGGCGCGGCCAAGGTGGAGCGCCCGGAAAAGGCGTTCGGATTATTTAGCTGCGGGAGCGCTGCTTCCGGGGCTGAAACGGAAATTTTTTTGATAGCCCTCGAAGACGATCCTCCTATGTTTAGCGAAATCGAGTTCTTAAGCTTTTCAGACAGGCCCGGGGTTACCGTACAGAACGGCGGAACGGGGGCACCGGGCCGCGATTCCGGCTATGGAGGCCCCCGATACGGTCTTTTTGGCCGCCCGCTGCTCAAAACCGCCTTTACGCCGACGACGCCGGCCGCCCGTCACGCTGCAGCAGCCGGCGGAGCGGGCCCGCCATCCGGATCCGGAGACTTGACCACCTTGTGCTGGTGTGGACGGCCTCTCATCCCCACGGTTCTATGGCGCTGTCAGCGTCACAGCTAGATGAGAGGAAAGTCTGATGAATCTTCCTGTTCGCATCGGTATGGACACTTCCAAGTCGGTTTTCCAGCTTCATGGTGTTGATGAGAACGAGGTGGTGGTGGTCCGCCGCCAGTTCCGGCGAGCCGAGATGATCCGCTACTTCGAGCGGCTTCCACCGGTTCTCGTCGCCATCGAGTCCTGCGGCAGCTCGCATCATTGGGCGCGCCTGCTGCAGTCGTTCGGTCACGAGGTGAAGCTGATCCCACCTCAGTACGTGAAGGCTTACGTGAAGCGGGGCAAGAACGACGCGGCCGATGCCGAAGCGCTGTGCGAGGCGGTCACCCGGCCGAGTATGCGGTTTGTAGCGGTCAAATCGAAGGAACGCCAAGCGGCCTGCATGTTAATGACTGTGCGGGAACGCCTGGTCAGCGTGAAGTCGCAGCTTTCCAATGCTTTCAGGAGCTATGCGGCTGAGTTTGGCATCGTCGGCCCCGCCGGTCGGCAGAATGTCGCGCAACTTATCAAGCGGGTGCTCGAGGATGATAGCTTACCGGAAATGGCAAAGGATCTCTTCCGACTCCAAGCAGAGGAATATGCCACGGTCGAAGCCCGCCTGGCAAAGATCGAAGCCAAGCTAATGAGGTGGCACCGCGACGATGATGTCAGCAGGCGGATCGCGACGATTCCCGGCGTCGGTCCGATTGGGTCGTCCATGCTAAGCATGAAGGCGCCGCCGCCGGAGACGTTCAGGTCAGGCCGCGACTTTGCCGCTTGGCTCGGACTGACACCCAAGGATCATTCGACGGGCGGCCGGCAAAGATATGGCGGAATCACAAAGGCCGGAGACTCAATGCTCCGATCGACGTTGATTGTCGGCGCGACCGCGCTGCTAAGGCACATTCGAAAGGGCCGTCATAAGCCCACACCCTGGCTTGCATCGCTACTGGAGCGAAAGCCGCCGAAATTGGTGGCGCTGGCCTTGGCCAACAAGTTCGCCCGTATCGCTTGGCGATTGAGGATATCGGGCGGAGTATACAACCGACCGGTAGCCGCCATGCCCGTCTGATCTGAAATCGGCACCGCGAGCGAGTTGCTCGGCGGATAGCCCACGAACTTGCAGGACGCAGTAGATGGAAGGACCGATCGGTCGATACGCGCGAGCTTCCGTAGATTACACTGGCATCATCAAGGTCGCCTATGTGCTTGGAGCGTGCGTAGCGAACACCATCTTGGCCAGCGGACTTTGTCCGCGCAAACAGGCCGGACATCTGATAGCAAGCGATCAGGTCAAAAGTCTGCTACCATCCTGACAAGTGGGGGGCCGTCCACATCTGCAATCTCTACAGCATGACGAAGAACGTGGTCTGATCCGTTCGCTTATGGGTTTCGCAAGGCATAAGGCAGATCAACAGCGTCACTGGACTTCTCCGCCTCTGTCCTCATTCGATAAGGATCGGCGCGGCCATATCGATCCGCTCACCCGGCTTCATGTCGATTCCGAGGGACAGCGACCACTTGCCTTCCGTCGCGGCCGTGGTCCGGACCTTCCAGGTATCAGAGCTCACCCGCTCCGCGGTGGCGGCCAGGGGTGCCACGTTCCTGTCGGGGCTCGATAGTGTCACCGACAGCGCGTCGACCGAAAGCGGCCTTTCGTCGCCATCCTCGAGCTTCACCAGGATCTCGACCGGTCCGTGGCGCCCCGGCGTGATCGTGACGTCCGCCATCACCCGCGTCCCGCAGAGATGCGTGAAGAACGGCTCGTCCGCCTGTGCGGCTTTGATCGCAGGTGCCGCGGCCGCTGTCGGGGCGCTCGATGCGATCTGCAGCCTCGGCCCCTTCGCGCCGACAGGCCCCACCTCGAAGTCGACGTCCATCCGTCCGGCGCGCTCGAACCTCAGAGCGACCGGAATGCGCTGTCCCTCCTCGAAGGGCGCGGTGAGGCCGACGAACATGATGTGATCTCCGCCGGGCGCGAGCGTTACCGTCTGATCCGGTGGAATCAGCAGGCCGTCTTCAATGGGGCGCATGGTCATGATGCCGTCCTGCATCGACATGCGATGGATTTCGACCTTGCCCGCGGACGCGCTCGACGCCGACAGCAATCTGTCGGGTGCAGCTCCGCGATTTTCGATCGCCAGATAGCCGCCCGCGACCTTGGCGCCCTTGGGGGTGGCGCGGCTCCAGGCCTGACCGACGACGACGTCATGGGCCGAGGTCGGGGCGGAGCCGATGAACGCCAGAGCGGCGGCTACGACGATCATGGCCTTGGGAATGTGGTGCAGCATGACTTGACCTCCGAACAGGTCCGGAACGGACTAAACGCCGGTCCCGGCTTTCGATCTAAGCTTCGCAGACGGGCGCGCCTTCGACGTTGACGCGGCGCAAGCTCGAACGGCTAGTGATCGACGAACCTGTCCTTTGCGGTCAGGACCACAGCGCCGGTCTCGTCGCGAGCCGTGAACACCACGTCGCCCCGACCGTCCGCCGACCCCGTCAAAGTCACCCGCAACGCTTCGGATGTCTCGGGCCCCACCATGAAGGAGGAACCATTCTGGATGCCGACGATGACGAGTTTGGCGTCGACGCCGCCGACGGATAGCGTGTAGCTGTGCGGAGCCGACGACTTGTTCAGAAGCTTGACCGTATAGGCGTTGCGCAGCGATCCGTCCGAGAGCTGGACGGCCACGGGATCGCGGTCGTGCTGAACGGAAAGGATGGCCGTTGTCTTGGTCGCGAACGCGACGCCTATCGTGGCGGCGAGCCCCACGCATGCGGCGGTCAAGCCGATCGTCTTCGGTCGTACCAGCCTGTTGACCGGCTGCTCCTTCCGATGGCCCCGCTCGATGTTGTTCCAGCTTTCGTAATCGATCAGACCGCGTGGGCGGCCGAGCTTGGACATGACCCCGTCGCACGCATCGACGCAGAGCCCGCAGTTGATGCACGCGAAGTTCGGGCCCTCGCGGATGTCGATCCCGATCGGACAGACGGCGACACACTGGCCGCAATCGACGCAATCGCCTGCCGGCCTGCCTTCGAGCCGGACCGCCGTGGACTTCTTGGCGGACATCCGCTGTTCGCCGCGATAGTCGCGATAGTTCACGGTGTAGGCTTCCGGATCCCAGATCGCGCCCTGCAACCTTGGCCACGGACACATGAACGTGCAGACCTGATCGCGGGCGAAGCCGGCCAGCCCGTAGGTCGTGCCGGCGAAAACGACGATCCAGGTGGACGCGTTCGCGGACACCTCTCCGGACGCGAAGCCCCGCAGCAGGGCCGGCGCGTCCGTGAAATAGAATATCAGCGTGCCGCCGGTCGCTAAGGAGATCAGCAGCCAGGCCGCGTGCTTCGCGGCGATCTGGGCGGCGCGTTTCGCAGTGAGCGGGGCATTCCTGTTCTTCAGGCGCAGACGGCGGTCGCCTTCGATCAGCCGTTCGACCAGCAGGAACAGGTCGGTCCAGACAGTCTGCGGGCAGGCGAAGCCACACCAAAGACGTCCCGCCAGCGCGTTGGTCAAGATCAGGATGGTCGCGGCGAACACCATGAGGCCCGTGACGAGGTAGAGATCCTGCGGCCAGATCTCCACGAAGAACGCGTAGAGACGTCCGTTCGCGAAATCGAGCAGGACGGCCTGGTCCGGCGCGTTGGGCCCGCGATCCCAGCGGATGAACGGGGTGGCGTAGTAGACCGACAGGGTCAGCAGGAGGATCCCCCACTTGATCCGTCGGATCGGCCCCTTGACGGACTGGGGTACGACGGGCTGCCCTGCGGCCGCTGCGGCCTTGGCTCGGGTCTTGGCGTGATCGATCTCGATCGTGAGGGCCATGGCGTCAGATCCCCACGGCCGACAGCGGGGTTGGCATGACCTTGCGAAATTCATCGAAAACGGCGACCTCCGCACAAACAGGGCGTCGCCCCGCTGAAGGATGGTCTCAAGTCCTGCAAGCCGCGACGTTGTCGGGGCGCAAACTCGACTTCGAACGCGCCGTCCCGGCGCCAAAGGCAACTCAGTTCACGGCCGCGAACCCGAGTGAAGCCTTGATCGACGGCTCGATGAGATCGGGCGTCCAGGCCGGATCGAAAGTCATCGTCACGTCGGCAAAAACGACCCCCGGGACGGCAGAAGCGGCTGCCTGCGCCCCTTCCCTCAGAAAACCCGTCGCGGGGCATCCCGGGGTCGTCGCGGTCATGGTGATCCGGACTGCCCCCGCCTCGACGGCGATGTCGTAGACGAACCCGAGGTCGACGATGTTCTCCCCGAGCTCCGGATCGATCACGACCCGCAGCGCGTCGCGCACGCGGCCGACGAGCTCGCCGGTCACGACGGGGCCCGGACTGTCAATTCGTAGGTGGCGCCGTCCGGCGTGAACCCGCCCAGCCAGCGGAAGCCACGCTTTTCCAGCTGCGGAAACAAGAACACCGGCTCCCGGCGCAGGAACGCCGACAGCGTTTCGCCGGGGCCGAGCTTGTCCGCTTCCGCGAGGATCCTGATCATGGGTTCCGGTGGGTCCAGATCCCTGTTGTCGAGCGTGACGGCGGGAGCCGGCCAGTTGTCGAAGATCGATCCGGCCGCTGCGACCTCCTCGGGCCGGGGCTCCCCCGGCGTGAACAGGACTTCCCACTCGCCGCCTTCAAGGGCCTGCTCCGCATGAGCGAAACCTTTCTTCTCCATCACGGCGAACAGCGGGATCGGCTTAAAGGTCGCATAAAGACGCAATCCCTGTCCGGGCTCCAGGCCTTGCAGCGCCGACATGATCACCGAGAAAGGCTCGCCTCCAGCGCGCAGGATCGGGCGGACGTCGACGTCGATGTAATCGGTCATGGTGTTCCTCTCTCAGTTTCTTGCGAACAGAAGATGCGGCGGGACCGCCCCGGCGGGTAGCCGTAGCGGGCTCGCGACGTCGCAGAGCCGACGGATACGCACGATTTCATGGACGATGCCGACGACTCCGACGGTCATCGCAGCCGCCGCCACGCGGAATGCTGTCGGCTCGCCCGCCAACAGGGCCACGGTCCCGAGCCAGACCGCCGCGTAGTAGACGACGAACCATTTCGTCGCCCGATTCTCGGCGACGAGATCCTGGACGCGCGGCGTGGGAGCGCGGCCCATCACGGGGCCGTAGGTTTCCAGCCACGTTAGGAACGCGACGATCTTGTAGAGATTCGCGAGCACCAGACCCGACAGCCACCCAAACACGGCGAGGAAAGCGAAGGCGCCGACATGCGGCGTGAAACCGTCGAAAAAGACGAGCGCGACCCCCAGAAGCGCCGCGCCAGCCAGGCTCGCGAACGAAAGCGTCGCCATCCGCATGTTGAGCTCGAGCTGGCGCCGTTTGCGGTTGCGGAAGATGCCGGCGACGTCGCGCCCGTACAAGCCGGCGCACACGAGGCCTAGGAGCGCGGCGATCGACAGCACGATTGGCAGACCGGCCGCGAGCCCGATCGCAAGGGCGCCGCCCGCCACGGCGAACGTGACGGCCATCGCTCCCATCGCGAGCGTGACACGGCTTTGCCGGTCGTCGACGTCCGGAGCCAGCATGAACATCGCCAGCAGACGGTAGCTGACGCCCATCGCCGTCAAGGTGAGCCAGCCTCCGAGACCGGCGATGGCGTGCAACGGGATGCCCCTCGCGAGAACCGTATCACCGAAAGATCCGGCCCATCCCGAGAGTGCGAAAGCGAAGAACGATCCGAAGACGACGGTGACGCCGAGGCAAGCCAACCCGACGAGAACGAAACGCGCCGGTCCCGTCGGGCGCAGCCATGCCGTGAGCCCAAGGTCCGCCACGACCAGGCCGAAGCCGGCGACCAGCAGAACGGCGCCGAGCGGCAGCGACCAGAACGCCGTCGGAAGTCGGCCGTCGAGCGAAAGAAACCCTCCGAGCAGCGACAGGAGGCCCACGCTCAGCAGGGCAAGGGCCGGCAAGGCCCATTTCTCCGCGAACAGCGGCTTGGCCACCAGGACCGGAACGAACTGAAACAAGGCGCCGCACATGGCGAGGCTTAACCAGCCGATGCAGGTGACGTGAACGAGAACGAGCGTGTCGGGAGAAGCGATGTCGGCAGTGGGATAGCCGACGCCAACGACCATCATGAACAGCGCGACGAACAACCACGCGAGCGCCGCCGCGAAGTAGGTCATGGTCCATCGGGAGATGCTGGCGCCGATCATCGATCAGAACTTTCGCGTGCGGCAAAGCAGCGGTGCGTAGGCGAGAGCAAAGCCGAAGAAGGCGAACGTCCATGCGATGCCTGCCACCGCCAAAAGCGAGACGGAGTGGCTGGGCTCCACCGCCGCGCACATGCGCGCGAGAGCGGCGACCACGATGGCCGCGTAGACGGCCTGGACGAGCCCGGATGCCTTCAGCGCCTGACCCGTGTGTCCGAGCGAGGCGCGCGTCATCACCGCGAGAGTCATCGACCCGATAGCCCCGCCGGTCCAAGCGTGAATGCCGGCACTCGGGACGACGAGATCGACCGCGGAGAGCGCCGAGAGGAAGAAGCCGACGGGAACGAAGGCGTAGGCCACGTGCAGGATCAGGACGAGGCGATCGGAGAAGGTCCGCTCTCCTGCCCAGCGAACCAAACGGGCCAAGTGGAGAAGCCCTGCGACAGCGAGGGCGACCGCGGTCGACCGACCCGACGGATAGATCACCCATGCGGCCAAGGCGCAGACGCCAGCGACCATCGCGAGCACGTCGAAGCGGTTGAATGGAACCGGATGGCGTCCCGGGGGGCGGCGCGCAAGCCAGTTGCGCGTGAAACTCGGCACGATCCTGCCGCCGATGACGCAGACCAGGGTGACGGCGAGGGCAACGCCGGCGCGCGTCGAAAACTCCGCGAGTCCCGTGATATGAGCCTCGATGTGGAAGGCGACGTTCGCGGCGGCGAGCAGCGAGACGATGGCGACGACCTTCAGGTTGTTCCACTTGCGTCCGGCTAGTATTTCGCGCGCGGCCGCCGCCGCGAGAAGAACCAGAAACGCGGCGTCGACCGCCAGCGCCATTCGCCAACCGATCACGTCGGAGAACGAGGTCGCGGCTCTTCCCGCGACCCAGGACCCGAACAGCACCGCCAGCGGCTTGCCCTGGATCGGCAGTCGTCCCGTCCAATTGGGAATTGCGGTCAAAAGGAACCCCGCTACGACGGCGCTGACGTACCCGAACAGCATCTCATGGACGTGCCAGTCCCGCGGCGCGAACGCGGTCGGCAACGAAAGGTCGCCGGCGAACGCCGCGAGCCATAACGGAACCGCCGCGCCGGCGTAGATCGCGCCGAACAGGAAAAACGGGCGGAAGCCGTGCGACAGCAGGGCCGGTCCCTCGTAGTCCCTCAATTTCTGCATCGTCGCCATGGCGCGCCTTCCCATCGAATTAACGCCAGAATAGGTGGTCGCCGTCGCCCTCTCTTTGTCGAGGCTCAAACTAGTGAATCATCCGCCCGCCTGTTTGATCGGCGACAAAGATCAGATCGGAGCCTGGATTATCTACGAACCGTCACAACGGAGAACGAGATGCGGATTTTCGAGAGACTGCGCGGGAAAGACCGGAGCGACAGCGGTATCGAGCGCAAGCTCGTCGGGAGCGTCGTGACCGACCTCATGGACCGCTTCGACGAAGAAGGTCCAAGGGAGGTCGTGGAAGAATCCAAACCGAACTGCTGCACATGCTGCTCGGCGGAGGTGAATAACCGATGGCCTGTCCGCGTCAGAAAGGGCCGGGCATCACATTCAATTGCGCGCTCGACTCCCTTTGCGTTTGGAGTCGTTCCCGAAATTCGCCAGGAGCAGAAGGAGGCGCGCCAGCCGTTTTTCACTGGAATTAAAGAGCTGGTCGATCAGATCTTCTTCAACACGACTGTTTCGGGTGAGCAGGTAACTCATGAACAGTTCGGAAAACTTGGGGCTGGTCGTGCAGCGCCGCGAGCATGGCCGTTTTCGTGATCACCGTGATCAGCGATGCCTCCATCGCTGTCGTCGTTGCACTCCGGAGCGAATGGCCGTTCATGCAGCCTTCGCCGAAGAATTGGCCTGGCTCCAGGATTCCGACAACGGCTTCCTTGCCTTGCTCGGACATGACGACGACCTTCACCCGGCCTTTTTGGATAAGGAAACCTAGTCAAACGTGATCTTTGGAGAGTGAGCAATTTTGCTCAGACATCCGAACGTGGACATGCAATTTTGCTCGCCCTCCCGGGGCTGGAAATGCCGCCGTCCGCGACGCATTTGAGCGGGCGGCGCTTTTTGCTAAGCGGCTAGACGCCTTCCCGATCGAACTTGACGATGACGTCCTCTCCGTTCTCACCTTGGAACGCCGCCGCGCAACGTGCCCTTTATGGTCTCGAGTTGTGGCCCTTGTCGGCACTACGAACTTGACCGTGTCACCGGTGCGATCTTGGCCAAGCCGACTCGAACACCATCGTGGCGCTGTCGGTGCCCTTCCTTGGCAACTTCTCCTCCACTTCGGCGGCGTGCGGGGCGCCGCGGCCAAGCCGAAGTCTGCCCAGCGTGGCGGTCTTTTCCATCTGTCTTTTTCATCTGTTTTTTCCCGAAAGGGCCGCCTGGTTCCGCCGGCCCTCGACAAGCCGATAGGCCGCACGGCATCTCCAAGATTGCGCCAGCGCAAGTTCCGGGAAGGCTTTCCGAAGTAGACAGCTGGCGCTGCCGTTGAGGCTTGCCCGGAGTGCGGGTAGTCTTTCGGCCGCACTCGAGGGGTTCCCATGGCCGCAATTGACCGGTCGCTAGTGGCCAATCTGCCGATGTTTGCCGGGTTGTCGCCCGCTGAGCAGGACGAGCTGCTGCGCGAGGCCCGCTCGGTCAGGTACTCGAAGGGCAGCGCGGTTTTCGACCAGGGCGCCCCCGCCGAGCGGTTCTTCCTTCTGCTGCATGGCCATCTTCGCGTCGAAAAGACGACCGCGCAAGGTCAGCAGACAGTGGTCCGCTACGTCTCCGCCGGCGAACTCTTCGGCGTGGCGCAAGCCATGAACATGACCCACTATCCCGCGACTTCCGTCGCCGCCGTCGACAGCATCGCGCTGTCGTGGCCCTCGTCCTCCTGGCAGCGGCTAATCGTCAAATATCCCACGCTTGCGGCGAGCGCGCTTGAGACGGTCGGCAGCCGGCTTCAGGACACCCAGGCGCGCGTCATCGAGATCTCGAACGAGCACGTGGAGCAGCGGGTGGCGCATGCGCTGCTGCGCCTCGCCAAGCAGGCCGGTAAGAAGGTCGATGCCGGGGTCGAGATCGACTTTCCGATCAGCCGTCAGGATATCGCCGAAATGACGGGGACGACGCTGCACACTGTCAGCCGGATTCTCAGCGCCTGGGAAACCGAAGGTCTCGTCGAGGGCGGCAGGCAGCGCATCGTGCTTCGCGATGCGCACCGCTTGCAGGGCCTCGCCGAAGGCGAAGAAGCCATACAGGTTCGCCGGCGCGGCCCCTAGGGGAACGTGCCCATGACCGGAGTCAACTAGAAGATGCCTCGTCCTGCGCCAGCCCGGTTGACGCGGACGCGATCGGCGGTTCTGCAGCTTGGTCGCAGCACGAAGCTGCCGGATCAGCGAAATCAGCCCAGAATCCATCGAATCTCGATCAGTTGGCGGGGCCAGTAAGCAGCTATGAGTACGTGATGGAGGACCAGAACTGCTGCTGGTCAACGCGCGGGCCGGAGCATCGCGGACGCAATCCATCTCCATCGCCGTCTCTGAATCTCCTCAGCAGCGATCGGCCGCCTTAGTCCTGGCTGAGCGAACGCAGCCAAGCCAAACGCGAGATCGCTCTCTCCGCGAGCCGCTGCAGCATTTCGACGCGCTCGGCATCGCCGGAGCGCTCGGCACCTTCGAGATAGGCGTCGGCCAGCGCCTCGGCGATCGTCGGCGCGTCCCGCTGCTCGAGCGTCTCCGGAAAGCTTCCGAAATCGCCGACCTCGTCAGCCATCCGCATGGTCGTTTCGCGGAGCTCGCGCGTGCGCACCGCAGCCGCCCCTTCCAGACGCCGCTCGAGCGCCGCAAGATGCGTCGCGAGGCAAAGCTCAAGCCTTCGCGCCTCGATCAGCTCCGCGGATAGGTCCGCTTCGTCTGCCCGCGCCCGTTCGTGCTCTCGATGATAGGCACGTCGCCGCTCCTTGCGCAGCGTCGCGACGTGACCGAGTTCCTCCTTGGCCATCGCCTCCGAAGCCTTCTTGATTTCGGGATCTTTCGAATACGCGGCCAGATAGGACCAGAAGGCGAAGGCGCGCTCCTCGTTGCGCACCGCCATCGCGAGCGCCCGGTAGGGAGTCATCAGGTTCGAAGCCTTGATTTCGGCCGTGGCGTCGGGATCGAACGTCTCAGGCGCCTCCCAGCGGACGAGGGCAGGATCCGGCAGCTTCCCGCGGCGCGACTGCGACCAGCGCTGCACGCTATCGACGTGTTCACGCTCCGCCGCCGCCAAATCGGAGAAAACCGTCAGCAGGTCGAAACGGTCCTGACGTCGCATCTCTTCGGCTAGTTCCCCGTACTTGGTCGCGGCTTCCCGCTCCATAGCGTTAGCCAGCGCGAACAGTTCGTCGAGCGACTGCAGGGTGCCTGCCGGTTCGATCTTCAAGAGCGTCGTTCGCAGCAACGGCATGATCATATTCCTCGGCTGTTTGATGCAGCGCAAATTGCGAGGCCATTCCTATCATTACATAGACCCTCTTGACGCAGCTCGATTTGCGTTGGCTCAATCGTCCTCCCGTCCGGCGTCAACGACGATCCCGGGATATCAAACATCAAATTCGAATGGAATGAGCGTGCTCGGGCAGACCCGTTCCGCTTTGAGGTACTCCATGGTCCGGAGTTGTTTCGCTCACAGACGGCCTGCATCTGCAGCGGCATTCGCGGTCATTGTCGCGATCTGCGCGACGTTGTGGGCGCATGCGGCGCTCGCGGCCGGCGATCTCGCCACTTATCTGCCGAAGGTCGCGCCCGCCGACTTCTTCCAAGGCGCCGACCGGTTCGGTCCGCCGCAGGGAGATCCGCCGATCGTTCCGGTCTACCGCGGCGAGCAGTTGCAAGGATTCGTCTACCTCAATTCCCAGTTCGCCAACGCGACAGGTTACTCCGGCAAGCCGATCCAGGTTCTGATCGGCATCGATACCAAAGGCGTGCTCAGGGGGTTCAAGCTGGTCGAGCACAAGGAGCCGATCGTTCTCGTCGGGATTCCGGAGAAGAGAATTCTGGATGCCGTCAACAAGCTGATCGGCGCCGACATGGGCGAGGTGGCGCGCGGTGCCGCGCAGGCGCCCCAAGTCGACATCGTCAGCGGGGCGACGGTCACGGTCCTCGTGCTCGGCGACAGCATCGTCCGTTCCGCGACGAAGCTGATCAAGAGCGGTCGACTCGGCGCCCAAGGCGATGCAGCCGCCAGCGCAGCGCCGCAAACGTCGAAAGGGATCGATCCCGGAATAAGCGAGGTTCGCGATTGGCAGACGCTCCTCGGTGACGGCTCGGTCCGGCGGCTCTTCCTCTCGGTTGCGGATATCAACAAGGCGTTCGAAAGCACGGGTAACGCCGCCGCGACCGCGCATCCGGAGGCAGGCGATCCCGACGACACATTCATAGATCTCTACGTTGCCGACGTCGCCGTTCCCACGATCGGACGCAGTCTGCTCGGAGACGACGGCTACCAACGGCTCGCGGGCCGTCTCAAGCCAGGTCAGCAGGCGCTCGTCGTCGCCGGATCCGGCCGCTACTCGTTCAAGGGAGCCGCCTACGTCCGCGGCGGAATCTTCGACCGCATCGAATTGGTCCAGGAGACCAACAGCGTCCGCTTCCGCGACCGCGATCACACGCGGCTCGGCAGCCTTGCCGCCGAGGGTGCGCCCGACTTTCCGGAAATCGCGCTGTTCACGGTGCCGCCCGAACTCGCGTTCGATCCGATTGAACCATGGGTGCTGCGGCTCCTGGTGCAGCGCGTCGTCGGCGCCCGGGACAAGGCGTTGGTCACCTTCGATCTCGGCTATACACTTCCTGAGACATACCTGAAGCGCCAGGCGCCCCCGGCGCAGCCTCCGCAAGCGGCGGCTTCGAAGGCGTCGACGACCTCCGTTGCCGAGATGCGCGAAGTCGGTACGCCGCCGCCCGCGTCGGACGAGGAGCCGCTGTGGATGCGGATCTGGCGCGCCAACACCGTCAAGGTCGGCTTGACCGTGGCGGCACTCGGCGCGCTCACCCTCATCTTCTTCTTTCAGAACGTGTTGGTTCGACGTCCAGCCATGTACGTCTGGGTGCGCCGAGCCTACCTGCTCTTCATCCTTGTCTGGCTTGGCTGGTATGCAAACGCTCAGCTCTCTGTCGTCAACGTCCTGACCTTCGCGAATTCGCTATTGACCGGATTCAGCTGGGACTACTTCCTCTCGGCTCCACTGATCTTCATCCTCTGGGCATCGATTGCGGCTGGGCTGCTGTTCTGGGGCCGTGGACCGTTCTGCGGCTGGCTATGCCCGTTCGGCGCCCTGCAGGAATTGCTCAACAACGTCGCGCAGGCGCTCAAGGTGCCTCAGTTCCGAGTTCCCTGGGGACTTCACGAACGGCTCTGGCCGATCAAGTATATCATCTTCCTCGGCCTGTTCGGGATGTCGCTCTACTCGACCGCCTTCGCCGAACAACTCGCCGAGGTCGAACCGTTCAAGACCTCTATCATCCTGAAGTTCGCGCGGGAGTGGCCGTTCGTCCTCTATGCGTTGACCCTGCTCGCCGCCGGATTGTTCGTCGAGCGCTTCTTCTGCCGCTACATGTGCCCGCTTGGCGCGGCTCTGGCGATCCCGGGGCGTATCCGCATGTTCGAATGGCTGCGGCGCTGGCCGGAATGCGGCTCGCCCTGTCAGCGCTGCGCCAACGAGTGTCCGGTGCAGGCGATCCATCCGGAAGGTCACATCAACGTCAATGAGTGCATCTACTGCATGCACTGCCAGGAACTCTATTTCGACGACCACCGCTGCCCGCACATGATCCAGGTGCGGCTGAAGCGGGAAAAGCGCCAGGCGATGTCGTCGCCGTCGATGCGCTCCGGCGGCAAGGGTCCGGACACGCTCATCATTGCTGGCGGGAAACCCGCTCGCGCGTCGCCCGCCGACGCCATCATTCCACCTGCAACCTGAAACCGAAAGCCGAGGAGACCATCATGAGCGACAACGAAAATGGAAAGGGCGTCAGCCGACGAACCCTGTTGGGGACCACCGCCGCGGCTGCGGGCGTCGGACTCGCCGGCGGAGCTGTGATGAAGGACGGCGGCTTCGTTTCGGTTGCCGAGGCGCAGACCAAAGCTGGCGCGCCAAAGGCGCCGCCAGCGCGTCCGGCTGTGCAGAAGACGGAAGTCGCGCCGGGCGAACTCGACGAATACTATGTCTTCTTCTCGAGCGGCCAGTCCGGCGAGATGCGCATCGTCGGCCTGCCCTCGATGCGCGAACTCATGCGCGTCCCGGTCTTCAACCGCTGCAGCGCCACCGGCTGGGGACAGACGAATGAAAGCCTCAAGGTTCTGACCGAAGGATTGCAGCCGGAGACGCGCGAGTTTCTCAAGAGCCGCGGCGGCACCTATATGAACGGCGACCTGCATCATCCCCATATCTCGTTCACCGATGGGACCTATGACGGCCGCTACGCCTTCATGAACGACAAGGCCAACAGCCGCGTCGCCCGGGTGCGCCTCGACGTCATGAAGTGCGACAAGATCATCGAGCTGCCGAACCAGCACACGGTGCACGGCCTGCGCGTGCAGAAATATCCGCGGACCGGCTATGTCTTCTGCAATGGCGAGGACGCCGTTCCGCTGCCGAACGACGGCAAGGTCCTCGACGACAGGAAGCAGTACCGTTCGATCTTCTCGGCGGTCGACGGCGATACGATGAAGGTCGCCTGGCAGGTGATCGTCGACGGCAATCTCGACAACGTCGATGCCGACTACCAGGGCAAATACGCCTTCTCGACCTGCTATAACGCGGAGGAAGGCGTCACCCTCGCCGAAATGACCGCCAACGAGCAGGACTGGGTCGTCATTTTCAACCTGAAGCGGATCGAGGAGGCCGTGAAGAAGGGCGACTTCAAGGAAATGAAAGGCGTGCCGGTCATCGACGGCCGCAAGGGCTCACCCTACACGCGCTACGTTCCGGTCTCGAACAATCCGCATGGCATGAACACCGCTCCCGACGGGATCCACATCGTTGCGGCCGGAAAGCTCTCACCGACGGTCACCGTGATGGACGTGCGGCTGTTCGATCAGTTGTTCGACGACAAGATCAAGCCGCGCGACGTCGTCGTCGCCGAGCCCGAACTCGGCCTCGGACCGCTGCATACGGCCTACGACGGAAGGGGCAACGCCTACACCACCCTGTTCCTCGACAGCCAGGTCTGCAAGTGGAACATCGACCTCGCCAAACGGGCGTTCAAGGGCGAGAAGGTCGACCCCATCATCCAGAAGATCGACGTGCACTATCAGCCCGGCCACAACCACTCCTCGATGGGGCAGACCAAGGAGGCCGACGGAAAATGGCTGATCTCGCTGAACAAGTTCTCGAAGGATCGCTTCCTCAACGTCGGCCCACTGAAGCCGGAGAACGATCAGTTGATCGACATCTCGGGCGACCAGATGAAGCTGGTCCATGATGGTCCGAGCTTTGCGGAGCCCCATGACGCCACCATCGTGCACCGCTCCAAGATCAACCCGATCTCGATCTGGGATCGTGCGGATCCGATGTTTGCGGATGCAGTCAAGCAGGCCAAGGCTGACGGCATCGACCTGGAAGGTGATTCCAAGGTCATCCGCGACGGCAACAAGGTGCGGGTCTACATGACCTCGACGGCTCCCGCGTTCGGACTCGAGCAATTCCAGGTGAAGCAGGGTGATCAGGTCACCGTCTTCATCACCAATATCGATGCGGTCGAAGACCTGACCCACGGCTTCAGCATCGTAAACTACGGCATCCAGATGGAGGTCGCACCGATGGCGACGGCATCCGTGACGTTCACGGCCGACAAGCCGGGCGTGTACTGGTACTACTGCTCCTGGTTCTGCCACGCCATGCATATGGAGATGAAGGGCCGCATGTTCGTCGAGCCCAAATCCGTTTGACCGGGAGTAACTCCGTGCGTCTCCTGTCATGCATGTTTCCGGCGGCGCT
This sequence comes from Bradyrhizobium sp. Ken64, assembly GCF_055807555.1. NCBI lineage: Bacteria > Pseudomonadati > Pseudomonadota > Alphaproteobacteria > Hyphomicrobiales > Nitrobacteraceae > Bradyrhizobium > Bradyrhizobium sp. Ken64. The sequence continues at coordinate 49,297 of NZ_JBVVPA010000019.1, forward strand.
CGTCGCCGCCGGATTGGCCGGCTCCGCCAACGCGGAGACGCTGACGGCTGTGCCGGGCCAGCCGCTGCAAGCGTTGCTGGATCGTGCCCGCGACGGTGACGTGATCGAACTTGCCTCGGGAGACTACAACGGCGCGATCCACATCGATCGCGCTCTTGTGCTGACCGGGCGCGCCGGCGCCGTGCTCGACGGCGGAGGCGCCGGCAACGTCGTGACGGTGACCGCGCCGGATGTGACCATCAGTGGGGTGACGGTCCGGGGCTCCGGGCGCGACCTGCAGGCGATGAATTCCGGAATTTTTCTCCAGAAGACCGCTGAACGCGCGAGGATCGAGAACAACCGCCTGGTGGGAAACCTCTTCGGTGTCTACGTGCACGGGGCGGCGGGGTCGCAGGTCGTCCGCAACACCATCGAAGGGATCCGCGGTGGCCGCCTCAACGAGGCCGGCAACGGCGTTTCGCTATGGAATGCACCGGACGTCACCATCGCCGACAACAATTTCCGTTACGGCCGCGACGGCATCTTCGCCATTTCCAGCCGCAAGGACCGCTTCACGGGCAACCGCTTCGAGCAGGTCCGCTTCGCGATCCACTACATGTACACCAACGACAGCGAAGTCAGCGGCAATGTCTCGATCGGAAACCATGTCGGCTACGCCATCATGTACTCCAACCGGCTGCGAATCCGCGACAACATTTCCGAGCGGGATCGCGATCACGGCTTCCTGTTCAACTACGCCAACTACGCCGAGATCGAAGGCAACCGAGTGACGGGCGGTCCGCTGGATATCGTCGTGGACAGAGGCGACGAGCGTCCCGACGACGAGCGCGGAATGATTCCGGAGGCGAGGCGAGAGCCGGGCCTGCGGAGCGGCCCCGAAAAATGCGTCTTCATCTACAACACGAACCACAACCGCTTCCGGAACAATTGGTTCGAGCGCTGCGCCATCGGCGTCCATTTCACGGCGGGGTCCGAGGGCAACGAGATCACCGGAAACGCCTTCGTCGGCAACCGGAATCAGGTCAAATACGTCGGCACCCGCGACCTCGATTGGTCGAAAGGCGGCCGCGGCAATTACTGGAGCGACAACCCGGGCTTCGACCTCGATGGCGACGGCATCGCCGACACGGCCTACCGGCCCAACGATCTGGTCGATCGGGTGCTGTGGACCGCGCCCTCGGCAAAGGTTTTGATCAACAGCCCGGCGGTCCAGGTTCTGCGGTGGGCCCAGGCTCAGTTTCCGGCGCTCTACCCGGGCGGCGTCATCGACAGCCGGCCCTTGATCGCACCGCCCCCGCGTCCGTCGGGCAAGGAGCAGCGGCGATGAGCCCGACCGTCTCCGTCACCGGCATAGTGAAGAACTACCGCGCGGTGCGGGCCCTGCGCGAGGTTTCGTTCGAACTCGTCCCGGGACGGCTCAGCGCGCTGGTCGGGCACAACGGCGCCGGCAAGACCACGCTGATCAAGTTGTTGCTGGGGTTGATCCGTCCGGACCGGGGCTCCATCCGCGTGCTGGGCGAGGACCCCGCCGCCGGCGAATTTTCGGCCCGCCGGCAGCTTGGATTTCTTCCGGAGAACGTCGCGTTCAACGCGGCGCTGACCGGGCGGGAAACATTGTCCTTCTACGCGCGCTTGAAGCGGGTCGAGCCGTCCAAGGCGTGGCCTTTTCTGGATCGCGTCGGGTTGACCGATGCGGCGGACCGCCGGGTCGGCACCTACTCAAAGGGCATGCGCCAGCGGCTCGGACTGGCGCAGGCGCTGCTTGGGCGGCCTCGCGTGCTCCTGCTGGACGAGCCGACGACGGGCTTGGATCCGGCACTGCGGCAAACCTTCTACGAAATCTTGAATGAACTCCGCGACGACGGCGCCACGGTGCTGATTTCGTCGCATGCGCTGAACGAACTCGAAGATCGCGCTGAGCACGTCCTCATCATGAACAGGGGCTTGCTCGTCGCGCAGGGCTCGCTGACGGAACTGCGCTCGATCTCACAACTGCCGATCCGGGTTTCGCTCGATCTTGCGCCGGGCGCCAGCGTACCCGCGGCGTGGATGAACGGCGAGAGCCTCGCGACCGCGCGCGGACGCCTACTGCTGGTGCCCGATGAGGCGGGCAAGATGGACGTGCTGAGAGCTGCCGCCGGAAATCCTGACGTCACCAATATCGAGATCGCGGCGCCGACTCTCGACGAGCTTTATGCGCATTTCCTCAATTCGCAGGAGAGCGCAGCGTGAGAACGATCCTCATCATCGCCATCAAGGAGATCCAGGAGGGGATGCGGAATCGCTGGGTGCTGGCAACCACGCTTCTCCTGGCCGCGCTCGCCTTGTCCTTGACGTTCCTTGGCAGTGCGCCCACCGGAAACGTAGGCGCGGGGGCGCTCGATGTTGTCGTCGTCAGCCTGTCGAGCCTGACGATCTTCCTGCTGCCGCTGATTGCGCTGCTGATCTCGCACGACGCCGTGGTCGGCGAGATGGAACGCGGCACCATGATGCTTCTCCTGAGTTATCCCGTGGGACGCAGCCAAGTGATCCTCGGTAAGTTCTGCGGTCACGTTCTGATCCTCGCCTTCGCAACCGTCATTGGCTATGGCGCCGCGGCCGCCGCCCTGGCGATGACCGGCGCCTCGGTACTCGCCGCGAGCTGGTACGCCTTCGCCTCGATGCTCGGAACGTCGATCATGCTGGGTGCCGCCTTCGTCGCGGTTGGCTACCTCATCAGCAGCCTGGTGCGCGACAGGGGCACCGCCGCGGGCGTGTCGGTGGGCGTGTGGTTGCTGATGGTGCTGGTGTTCGACATGGCGCTGCTCGGGATATTGGTTGTCGACCAGGGAAAGATCGTGTCCGCGCCTGTTCTGGAAGCTCTATTGTTCCTCAATCCGACGGACTTGTACCGGATGACGAACCTGACTGGATTCAACGTCAGCCAATTCTCGGGAATGGCCGGGCTTGCTGGAACTGCGACCACCAGCCTCGGTGCGCTATTGATCGGCCTGGCAGCCTGGGTCGTCGCGCCCCTCGGTCTTGCTGCCATGTTCTTCGCACGGAGAGAGTTATGAGGCGCTTCGCACTCGTGTTTGCTGTGCTGGCTCCAATCGTGCTGGGCGGCTGCTGGGAAAAACAGACGGCCGAGCTTCCGCCCCCTAACAGGATGACCGCTGAGGACATCGGTCACTATTGCGGGATGAATGTGCTCGAGCATCCGGGTCCCAAGGGACACATCTTCGTCGCGAGCCTGATCGAGCCGGTCTGGTTCTCCTCGGTGCGGGACACCATCGGTTTCACAATGCTGCCGGACGAGCCCAAGGACATTCGGGCGATCTATGTGTCGGACATGGGCAAGGCGCCGAGCTGGGAGAAGCCGGGCGCGGATAACTGGGTCGAGGCGCGGAAGGCGCTGTTCGTGATCGGCAGTCGCGCAAAGAGCGGCATGGGCGGAGACGAGGCCGTTCCATTCGCTGATCGGGCGGACGCGGAGAAGTTCGTCCGCGAAAACGGCGGCAGGATCGTCAATTTCGACCAGGTGCCCCGCGACTACGTCCTGGCCTCGGCTGGCGTCCAGGGAGGCGCTTCCGCCGACGACGAGGCCGACCCGCGGCGCCAGAAAAGCGATTGAGGAGAACACCATGGCGGGGACGATATCGCGCCGACGCTTCGTCAGGATCAGTGCCGCCGCGGCGGGACTCGGCCTTCTGCCCTCCGGGCGAGCCGTTCATGCCGGCGCCCCGCCCGTGGTCTGGCGCGGGACCATGCTGGGTGCGATTGCCACGATGGAGATCCACGACGAGGATCGCAGACGAGCGGAACGGCTGATCTCTTTAGCCTGCGCCGAGGCACGCCGGCTCGAGCGGCAGTTCAGTCTCTACCTGAAGGACTCCGCTCTCGCCGAACTGAACCGGACCGGCATCCTGGTTGGCCCCGCGCCCGAAATGGTCGAACTCCTGACCGCGTCGCAACGCTACTCGGAGTTGACCGAAGGCGTGTTCGACCCGACGGTACAGCCGTTGTGGGACGTCTATAAGGACCACTTTGCGCGAGAAGGGGCGGACACCGCCGGTCCGCCGCCTGCGGCGATCCAGGCCGCGCTCCGGCGCGTCGGCTACCGCCGTCTGTCGGTCAGCCGCGACCGGATTGCGATGCCTCACGGAATGGCCGTGACTCTGAATGGTATCGCGCAGGGGTACGTGACGGACAAGATCGTCGAGCTGCTGCAGGCCGAGGGCATCTCTCACAGCCTGGTGGACATGGGCGAGACCCGGGCGATCGGCGCGCGGCCGGACGGCAGCGCCTGGGAAGTGGGCGTCGCCGATCCGGAGGTCGCGGGCCGCACTGAGGCTATCCTTCCGATCGTCGACCGGGCCGTGTCGACCTCGGGGAGCTACGGGTTTCAGTTCGACCCCCAGGGCCGCTTCAATCATCTGTTCGATCCCAGGACTGGCGGGTGCGCGCGGCGGTACCAAAGCGTGACGACCGTGTCCCGCAGCGCGACGGGGGCCGACGCGCTGTCGACAGCCTTCAGCCTGATGCCGGAAGAGAGGATCCGATCCCTGCTGCAGCGCGTGGACGTCGAGCGCGTTCACCTCATCGACGCCGCGGGCAAGCCGCTCGACATCGTTGCTTAATTACGTGAGTTCTAAAAGCCATGGAAGGAAAACTCGAATGAAGCGAAGCGCAATCGTTGCCCTGATCCTCGCCGCTGGTGTCGGCCAAGCCGGTGCCCAGGATGCCGCCGCGGGCGAGAAGGTCTTCGCCGTCTGCAAAGCCTGTCACCAGGTCGGAGACACCGCCAAGAACGTCGTCGGGCCCGTACTCAACGGGCTGATCGGACGGAAGGCAGGCTCGGTGGAAGGCTACAACTACTCCGAGGCCAACAAGAAGTCCGGGATCACTTGGGACGAGGCGACGTTCTCCGAATACATCAAGGATCCCAAGGCCAAGATCCCCGGCACCAAGATGGCGTTCGCCGGCATCAAGGACGAGCAGAAGATCAAGGACCTGATCGCCTACCTGCATACGTTCGACAAGGCCCCCGTCAAGCTGACGCAGTGAGCACCAGCCCCAACAAAGGATGCGGCATATGAGCGAAAATTGGCTACCGTCGTTGAAGACCGATACACCCCAGGCCGGCTTCGAACTTGCCGTAAAGCTCTCACGAATGGCGGTGAAGATGACGCAGCCATCGGACGAGGTCCGTACGCGTCTGCGGGCGGCCTATGAGCAGGACTCGGAGCAACTGATCGCAACATCCCACGTGGTGGCGGTCCACTTTCAGACGGTCGCCGCAGCCAACAATTGGTGGCGCTGATGAGACGCAGCCATCGCGCCCGCTCGGGAGCCGCCCGCCCCGCACTCCGGAACGCCTGCCCGCGTCGGTGGTTCACCGGGTCCCGGCGCGAGGTGCAGCGATGAGAGGTCTCAGTACCGGTCAAATCGTCCTGCTGGTCGTCCTGGGCGCCGTATTGATCCTCACGGGCTTCTGGGCCGTGTCGGTGTGGAGTGCGAGCAGCGGCGTCGAGATGGGCAAGCACGGGTGGATCGCGTTGGGGCTAGGCACCTTCTTCTCGCTTCTCGTCGGGTGCGGGCTCATGGCCCTGATGTTCTTCAGTAGCCGCTCAGGTCATGACGACGCCGCCGATCCGTTCCGGCGCCGGGAGGGCGGCGATCCTTAGCCGTTGCGATCTGCCCGCGAGAGTTCCCCCCAGGACCGAGGGCCGAGCTCATGAAATGGCGGTGCTGCGCTACGACATCCGCAATCCGGACGGCGCATTTCCGGAACGCCGCTGGCGCCCGATCGACTTGCCGATTCACGACGGAGGACGGCACTTGCTTTCCTGCTGCACGTAGAGGACGTGACCGATCAGGTCGGGCGCCGATCCGTCTTCGAGCTCCGGCCCCTCGACGCAGCCGCACCGCTTCGATCGCCGAGCAGCCTGCCCGTGGCGGCATCCACCAAATGCAGCGACGCGCAGGCGGGGCACAGGACCATGACATGCGTTTCCACGCTGCCCGCCGCATCGCCGGAAAGCGAATGTTGCACGTTCATACCCGTCGTGGGGCACTTGAAGAGAATATTGCGGTCCATGGCGGCAGCTGCCCTCGTGCGATGTCGGCCATACCGAGGGGCCGCCCACGTGGAATTGAGATGCGTCAAAGCGAACATGGCGCAGGCGGCGTAGAGTTGATTTCGTACCGAGCGGCATCGTCTAGCGTCGGTGCTGTTACGGTTGCGGAGCTCCGGACTCCTAGGCACTCCGGGCTCCGCGCCTCATTTGCGACCGCCATATGGGCCGGCTCGGCGAGCGTCTCCGCCGAACCATGATCGGCGTTGCGGGTCGAAGGGCCCACCGACAAATGCATCCTGGTGGGCATTGCCGCCGGCCCAGCTATGTCCGGGTCGACGGCCGGCACGTCGCTTTCCCGTCCGCGCCGCCTCAGTTCCAACATCCGGAACAAATCTCTTCGTCCGACGTTTAGCCCCCTCATTTACGCGCATTGGGGTGCCGCGTGCGGATACGAATTGCCATGGCATGGGTGGGGCTGGCGATCTCGGTCCAGACTTTTCCCGTTTCGGCTCAGACACCTGGTCAGCCGCCCGACACGATGGAGGCGCGCGTCGAGGCGTGCACTCCCTGCCATGGCAAACAGGGCGAAGGCACCAGCGACGTCTACTTTCCCCGTCTGGCCGGCAAGCCCGCCGGTTATCTTTACAATCAGCTTCTCGCGTTCAAGAACGGCCGGCGGAAGTATCCGCCGATGAACTATCTGCTCGAATATCTCGGCGACCCGTACCTGCAGGACATGGCCGAATACTTCGCAGAGCAGCGTCCGCCGCTTCCCGCGCCCGCGCCGAGCGACGCCAGCAAGGAGGTCCTGCAGCACGGCCAGTCCTTGGTCTCGCGTGGCGACCCGGTGCGGCAAATTCCGGCATGCGGCAGCTGTCACGGGCCAGGCCTCACGGGCATGGAGCCCGGCATTCCCGGTCTCCTCGGACTGCGCCCCAACTACGTCAGCGCGCAATTGGGCGCTTGGCGCTACGGCACGCGGACGGCGAAAGCTCCGGATTGCATGCAGCAGGTCGCGGCACGGCTGACGGAGGCGGACGTCACCGCGGTGGCGGCCTACCTCGCGACCCGGCCCGCTCCGATCGTCATCGCTCCCGCTCCGAAGGGCGCCTACGTTCTGCCCTTCGCGTGCGGAAGCGAACCGGATTGAGGAAGCGGCGATGCTTTCACGCGCACAAGTCCTTGGTCTTCTGTTCTCGTTGCTGGCGGGTTCTGCCTATGGGCAGCAGCAGAATTCCCCCACCGACATCGTCAAGCGCGGCGAGTATCTCGTGCGCGCCGGCGACTGCATCGCCTGCCACACGGCTCCGGAAGGCCGCATCTTCGCCGGAGGGCGCGCGATGCCGACGCCGTTCGGCACGCTCTACTCGTCCAACATCACGCCCGATCGCGACACCGGCATCGGCAAGTGGACGACCGAGGATTTCTACAAGGCCATGCACACCGGCCGCTTTCCGGACGGCGGTCTGATGTACCCGGCGATGCCGTTCGCCTCGTACACCAAGGTGACCCAGGCCGACAGCGCCGCGATCTTCGCCTATCTGAAGTCGATTGCGCCGGTAAGCCAAAAGAACCGGGAGCACGACCTCCGCTTCCCCTACTCCAACCGGCAACTGATCCTCGGCTGGCGCACGCTCTTCTTCAGCGAGGGCGAATACAAGCCGGACCCGTCCAAATCGGCCGAGTGGAATCGCGGAGCCTATCTCGTCGAAGGACTCGGCCATTGCGGCATGTGCCACTCTCCGATCAACGCCCTCGGCGGCACGTCACAGTCGGACGCCTTCAAGGGCGGTCTCATTCCGATGCAGAACTGGTACGCGCCGTCCCTCACCTCCAACCGCGAAGCCGGGCTCGGCGACTGGAGCCTCAAGGACATCGCCGATCTCTTGAAGACCGGGGTGTCCGCGCGTGGCGTCGTCTACGGTCCCATGGCGGAGGTCGTCCACAACAGCCTGCAATACCTGACCGACGAAGACACGAACGCGATGGCGGTGTACTTGAAGAGCATCGCCGAACCAGCGTCGCGTCCGCCGACGACGTCTGCGACGTTGCCGACCACCGAGAGCAGCCTTCTGGTCAGCCTCGGCAAGACCGTCTACGACGCACGTTGCGCGAGCTGTCACGGCGCCCAGGGCGAGGGCAAGCCGCCGCACTGGCCTCCGCTCGCCAACAACCAATCGATCGAGATGGAGTCCGCCGTCAACGCGATCCGGATGGTGCTGAACGGCGGCTACCCGCCCGGGACCGAGGGCAATCCGCGCCCCTACGGGATGCCGCCGTTCGCAGGCCTTCTCTCCGACAACGAGGTCGCCGCCGTGGTCTCCTACATCCGTACCGCCTGGGGCAATCGCGGTGCGCCGGTCAGCGCGCGCGAGGCCAACGAACTGCGCTCCGCGCCGCTGAACTGAGGCCCAGATGATCAACACGGAGCATCCCGAGCAGACCGAGTCGACGGCGGATGACCGCGTCGATCGTATCGTGGCCGCCGGACCGGGCGGGGCGCTGACGGTCGCCGGGATAGCTACGGCGCTGGTGGTCGGAATGTGGTTCGCGTTCTACCTCTTCGTCTTTCTCCCTCGCGGAGCCCTGCAATGACCGTCGAGGACGGCCATCACGGCGCAGCGGTTGCCGCGCGCACGGAGCGCCGCTGGGCGACCGTCTCGGTGATCATCATCGTGGTGCTTGCTGTACTGGCGGCCTTCGCCGGCATCCACCAGGTCACCATGCCGCAGCCGCGCGTCGAGACCATCGATCCGACCCGGCTGCACCTCTCGGGCGAGTTCGTCGAGTCCAATCTCGGCAGCGTGCTGGAGCCAACCGGCTCGGTGACCGTGCGTGCCATCGGCCAGCAGTATTCCTTCACGCCGGCCTGCATCCTGGTGCCGGCCCAAACGCCGATCACGCTACGCGCCACCAGCGCCGACGTGGTTCACGGGATTCTCGTCCAGGGCACCAACGTCAACACCATGCTGGTGCCTGGCTACGTCTCCGAGCAGCTCATGCGCTTCGAGAAGCCCGGCGACCACCTGATGCCCTGCCAGGAATTCTGCAGCTTCGGCCACGAAGGCATGTGGGGCAAGGTCAAGGTGATCGACAAAGAGGAGTTCGTGGCCAAGGCGAAGAGCGGCGGGAGGCTGAGCTGTGTTGGTGAATAGAAAGCTCGTCCTCGCGCATTTTTGGCTCGCCTTCGCGGTGTTCGGGCTCGCGCTCTTCCTCGGCGCCTGGCAGATGTTCGTGCGCAGCCCCCTGTATACCTGGATCAGCAATCCGGAATGGTACTATCGCTCGCTCACGGCCCATGGAACGGTCATGGGCTACGTCTTTCCGACGCTGGTCGCCATGGGCTTCGGCTACGCCATCTCGGAATCCGCACTGAAGCAGCCCCTCGTCGGCGTGCGCTGGGCCTGGGCGGGATTCTGGCTGATCGTGGCGGGTAGCGTCATGGCGATGGTGCCGGTCGCGCTAGGCCGTGCCTCGGTGCTCTACACCTTCTACCCGCCGCTGATCGGCAGCGCATTCTATTACATCGGCGTGGTGCTGGTCGTGGTCGGCTCCTGGATTTGGGTCGCGCTGATGTCCATCAACCTGCGGGTATGGCGGCGCGCGCATCCCGGAGAGCCCGTTCCGCTCGCGATGTTCGCCAACGTCGCCGGCTCCTATCTCTGGGCCTGGACCGCCGTCGGAGCCGCGCTCGAGCTCCTGCTGCAGATCATTCCGGTCGCGCTCGGCTGGAGGACGACCATCGACGCGGGTCTCGCGCGCGTGTTCTTCTCCTGGACGCTGCACGCCATCGTGTATTTCTGGCTGATGCCGACCTACATCGCCTACTACACCATCGTGCCGCGCGCGATCGGCGGCCGGCTCTACAGCGATACGATGGGGCGGATCGCGTTCATCCTGTTCCTGGTCGTCGCGATGCCGATCGGCATCCACCACACCTTCGCCGACCCGCAGGTCGGCGCCGGCTTCAAGTTCATCCACTCCGCCTTCACCGCGCTGGTCGCGCTCCCGACCCTGCTCACCGTGTTCACGATCTGCGCGTCGGTCGAGATCGCCGCCCGCCTGCGGGGCGGCCGAGGCCCGTTCGGCTGGATCGGGGCACTGCCGTGGGACAATCCCATCATGCTGGCGGTCGCGTTTTCGTTCGTCCTGCTCGGCTTCGGCGGCGCCGGCGGGCTCATCAACATGAGCTATCAGCTCGACACGACGATCCACAACACGCAGTGGATCACCGGCCACTTCCACCTGATCTTCGGCGGCGCGATCGTGATCATGTACTTCGCCATCGCCTACGATCTGTGGCCCCACCTGACCGGTCGAGCCTTGCCCGATCTGAGGCTCGTGCGCGCCCAGCTTTGGCTGTGGTTCGTCGGCATGATCGTCACGACCTTCCCGTGGCACTGGGTCGGCATCCTGGGCATGCCGCGCCGCATGGCCTACTACGACTATTCCGACCCGGCCATCTCGCCGCAGGCTTTCTCGGTCACGCTGTCGGTGATCGGCGCCTTCGTCCTGCTGATCTCGGGCCTGCTCTTCCTGTACATCCTCGCGACCGCGCATCGGCAGCCGGCGGCGGATGCCGGCGCATACCGCTTCAGCGTGCCCGTTCACCCGGTCCGCACCGTGCCGCTCGCGCTGAACAGCTTCGCGATCTGGGTGGCGCTGATGATCGGACTGACGGTCACGAACTATGCTTACCCCATCCTGACGCTGGCCGCCCGATCCGACACATCGGTGCCGGCGGTCTACGTGGGAGCGCAACGATGAGCGCCCGCGAGCTGTTCACGTTCCGCAACCCGTACTTTTCCGTCGGTGTAGGGCTCGCCGCGGGCCTCTTCGTCCTTACCGCGCTCGGCGGCTTCATCGTGCTGCCCTATGCTCAGAAGGAGCTCAAATTCGCCGGGCTGTGGGACGCGATCTGCAGCGCGGCGGGCCTGCCGCAGCGCTCCGCCTCCGTTCCGACCGCCAAGGTGGGTCCGCGCCTGTCCGAGGCGGTCCTGACGCCGACGATGTTGGCGAGGCCGGGCCAGGAATCGATCGGCCGCGGCGCGACCCTCGCCCAGCGGTGCGCGATCTGCCACGGCCCGACCGGGATCAGCCGCGCGGACTCGCCTAACCTGGCCGGCCAGTACGCGAGCGTGATCTACAAGGAACTGCTCGACTTCCGCTCGGGCGCCCGCAACAACGCCGTGATGTCGCCGTTCGCCGTCGACCTGAAGGACCAGGACATGGCCGATCTCGCCGCGTACTACGCCTATCTGCCGCGACTGCCGGCCTACCACCCGACCCCGCAGCTGCCGAGACCGCGCATCGTGATCTACGGGGCCCCGGTGCGCGGCATCGCGCCCTGCGGCTCCTGCCACGGCAGCCTCGACAACAAGACAGGCAGCCCGTGGCTAGAAGGACAGTCAGAGGCTTATCTGAAGGCGCAGATTCAGGCCTTCGCGTCCGGCCGGCGCACGAACGACATCAGTCAGCAGATGCGCAACATCGCCCGCGCGATGACGCCGCAAGAGATCGAAGAGGCCGCCGCGTATTATGCTTCGCAGCCGCCTGAAATCGTGAAGGGGACCGATTGACGGATACCGACACTTCAGCCACCGCACCAGTAGCTCCGTCCTGGGACCGAGCGAAAACCTGATCGAACATTCGATGATCGTTGTCGTCGCGCAGATCGCGCTCATTTCGCCGGCGGGCGAAGCGGACTGTCCGCCCATCTGAGGGCCGCCGGATCGTGCAGCGGGTCATCGTTGCAACTGGTGCAGAGATACCGCGACCTCCCCTCCCGAGCTTCGTCGGGCACGGCCTTCATCGGCCTGCCACACGCCGGGCACGCCTTCCGAACGGGATCGAACACTGGCATCTGATTTCCCCTGCGCTGACCAGTCTGTCTCCGTCGACATCGCGATCTCAAGACGGTTCGCGGAAATTACATGCCCGCGCCCGGCCCTTATTGACTCCAGCAGCGCAGACTACTCAACTCTGGGCAGTGATGTTGCGGGAGGGTGCGTCATGGAGCAGGAATTCTACCAAGGCCTCGCCCATCGGGTCCGGACCCTCGCCGAGAAGGCCGACCCGTTCACCAGGCGACGCCTGCTGGATCTCGCCAAACGGTACGATGCCAAAAGCGGCTCGCGCCCTGCGCACGTGGTCGAGCGCCCGTTGCCGGTGCCGCGCACGAGGCCGCCGGCGACGATCTTCTCCGGACCGGGCGAGGCCTAACGCCGGCACCGCCACGGCTACACGTCGTCCTCGGTCAGCTTGGTCTCGAGCAGCAGGCTGTTCAGCTTGGCGCTACGGTGCCGAAACCTGGTGCCTCGCATCAGGACGAACTTGAACCGGCCTGCGATCAGCATCTGCAGGATCGGCGTCAGGGCGTCCCAGGGGATGCCGATGTTGCCCAGGATGCCGTCCGGACCGACAGTGAGCGAGCCGAGTGCGACGGGCGACTGCACGCGAGTAGCCCCAGCCGACGATCTCGACGATGTAGTCAAGGCATTCCTTTGGCACTGGCTGCCGCCGTTCTTCCTCCCGCACTCCGTTCCGTCAAATTTGAATTAAGATCGACCGCCTAGATCCGCGGGATACTAAGCCCCGTCTGCTACCTAGCCGAGCGGAAGGGCTCCCAGATGTTTGTGACACGAAGGTCTGCCGCGGCGATGCTTGTCGTCGCATTTCTTTTTAGCGGCAGTCAGTCCGCGTCAGCTCAGAGTTGGCTGCTCAAGCGCGTTTCGCCGGTTGCAGTGGGTCTGGCTGTCGGGGCGACCGCGCTAGTCGCCGCGCACGAAATCAGAGACACGCTGCCGCAAGCGATCGCCACCTACGGATCGAGCGGAAGCGGCATACTGATCGAAGAGGTCCGAAGGCACCTCCAGGCTCACAAGATCGTCGGCCCGAACGCCGCCATCGACACCGCTGCACGAGTCGTGAAGGCGCACCCGGAACTGATGGCGAATGCTGTGGCAGTCGTCGGCGCCCTAGCCTTGTCCATGGCGACTTTCGAGCAGCGGCTTGCGAGACACGGAAGGACGAGGCCGTCGCTTCAGAGCGCACCGAAGAAGACGACGGAAAGAAGTGTCCGGAGCTCACCCCTGCGCGATTTGGCAACGACCGCCCAAAGCCTCGAGCGTACCAGCAACAAATAACCGGCGTGAATCCGGACTTGGCATATTTCATAGACGGCACCGAGTTCGACGGCTGCCGAGAAGCCGACGGGACGTTGCTGGAGGCGAAAGGAGAGGAATTCGAACATTGGCTTGCGGCGGGAGAGCCGCCGGATTTCTATCAAGGAAAACGACGCCTATTGAAACAAGCCGAGGATCAATCCATCATTGCGATCAAACACAATTGGAAGCTGGAATGGCATTTCGCGGAAAAGTTGGCGAGCGAATACTACGCTCTCCTTTTCAGCCAGTCGCCTACCATGAAGATGATCAAGGTCGTTTACGATCCACCCCTTTGGAAAAAATGACGCAGACGAGATTCATAATTCGCGGCCAGTGGCGACATCGTCCAGAGACGTCGATCGAGGCGGCAGAGCGTTTGTCCGCACTTTTGTCTTCGCTCGCGAAGATAAATCCCTCCTTGGGAGCATGGTACAGGCAAACTTCCAGCCGGCCCTCGCGCTCGCCGATTAGTACGGTACCCGCGACCGGCAAGGCCCTTGAGGCGTTCGTGAGGGGTGGACAAAGCTTCAAGGATCATCCCCACGAACCGTGGCCAGCCCGAGGTTTTTCGGTCGGGGCCTGGAACGGCGCTATGGAAGGGCCGGCCGCATCCTTCTCCCGTACGATCGGTGCATTGGACGATGGGATCTCGGCCTTTAACCACGTAGAGATTTCGTTGTCCGACGTTCCTGGCTCCATCTCGCTGGTGTCGTTCGCTTGCGTCAAGCGAATCGTCCTAGCGGTCGTGGAGACCATGGAGCCGTCTTCGCTCGACGTAAAAACCCATCGGTGGATGCTGTCGGCGCCGCCCAATACCGAATTCGTCTGCCCCGCAGGCGGCTGGATGTCCTACGTCGAAGGAAGTCCATCCGTTGAACTTCCTGCGGGCATCGAGGCAGAGCCGCTGGGACCAGGCCTTCTCCTAATCGCGACTCGAGAGGACTTCTCAGATTCCAATCCATCGCATATCGACGCCGGATACAGGCTGAACAAGGTTCTCGGCGACATCCGGAAGGTGGAGAACGATCTCACGCCCGGGCCGACGCGGGTGCCGAGGTAAACTGGCCTGCGAGCCTCCTCAAAGCGGCCGGCTCGCAGAAAAACCGCGTCAATTCCTCCAGCATCTTTAATGACTTGCGGGACCGAGTCGTTTTCAAAACGAAAGCAACGGTGATCGAGTCGTTCTTAAAGCGAAAACCGAGTCGTTTTCAAAATGCAGGGTTCAGGAATATCAACGAGATAGCCGAGTCGTTTTCAAAGTGGCCCCACATAAATTTATGCGGACACTTTGAAAACGACTCGATTCCGTTTTGACAACGACTCGATCTCAGATCTCGCTGATACGCTTACGGAATTTCTCCTCGATTTTTCGTCGATTTTGCCACCCGAAAAAAACTGAGGGGGGTCTAATCCGGCTTCATCGCGTCGTCCGATGCCTGCGTACCCCACCGATCTCCGATCGAGGAAGCCGATGAAGTAGCCAGCGATCCGCCGACGAGTGGCTGCGGCCTACATGAACGTGCAGCAGAGCGCGAACGCAAGCATCGAATTTTTCGACTTCGTCACCGAGACATGAATTTCCGCCGTCGGTAACCAGATCACCTCCGCTCCCGCGGTCTTCCTTGACCATCCGGATGGCAATGCTCATCTGGGTGGTCCGGGCGGCGATGGCCGCCGCCTGGTGCAGGGGCAATCCGGTGCACGGCCGAAAAAACATCCCGCTTGAAGAGCTCCTTTGGCGTTTCAGGCACAGCAGAGGCCTGTTTTTACTGGGCGCCGGCGCTTCGGCCGGCATCGTGCCGTTCGGATTGCACTTCATGGCCGCTCCGCCGCTAGACTTCCTCGACAAATGGGCTTTCCTTTCGGCGTTACGGACCAAGCAGGACCTGTTGACTCGCCGGGCGATCGAGGCTGCGATGCCTAGCCTGTTGGCGCGTCGCGGCGATCGCTGGTTCGACATGGAGATGGCGAAGGCTGTGCTTGCGCACATGCCGAACGGCGTGTCGAGCCTGCATCTTGTCCACGAACTCGGGAAGGCCAGGCTGAAGCAGATCAAGAACGACCTGAGATACCGCAACTATGGCATCTTCGAACTCTTCCCGGCCACGGTACTGCTGAACTACAATCTCGACGGCATTGCCGGCGACATCTGCGGCGCTCATCATCAGGTTGTGCCGGTACACGGCACGGTGAAGACCTATCTGGGAGCGCCAGAGGTGGCCGATCTGCTCGGCAAGGTCCGCGACTTCGGGTTCGACATTAACTTTGACGACCTACTCCTGTGCGTCCCCGAGCCGACTTTCGGACAATCCGGTCACCGCGAGCTCGTGGCGCGACTAA
This sequence comes from Bradyrhizobium sp. Ken64, assembly GCF_055807555.1. NCBI lineage: Bacteria > Pseudomonadati > Pseudomonadota > Alphaproteobacteria > Hyphomicrobiales > Nitrobacteraceae > Bradyrhizobium > Bradyrhizobium sp. Ken64. Next base: position 64,862 of record NZ_JBVVPA010000019.1, read on the forward strand.
GCCCGATGTGGAGCTTCGAGCCGGATTTCGTCGCGATCTGCGGTTACAGCTTCGCCTCGCTGGATCCGACCAACGGCCTGCAGCATGACGACCACGAAAGTCTCCGGCTTTTCGTCGAGCGGTTTAGCAACTACGCCGGCCCGATCTACGTGCTCAATCCCGACCGGTCCATCATGGAAATGGTCGAACATCGGCTAAAGTCTACCAACGTGATCTGGATCGGAGAGAAATGGAACGTGCTCTCGGCCACGATGATCGATCGGATCGTCGGCGGAGGCCGAGCCGAGCCACTGAAAGATGCCTACTCGCGTCTTAACGACGACTCGGGCGGGAGCGTTGCCTTCGAAGCCAGGCCGATGGCAGCGGGCAAGAATCGTGGATACTGAACGTGGGCGCTGCGGAGCGAGAAATGACACTGAGAAACCCGATAGCAGACTACCTGCCTCAATCGATGTTCATTCGGCTTCACCCGCCCCTCAAAGTATTCCACGAGGACGCATCCCTAGATCACTTTCCGAGCGCCTCCGCATACGGCTATTTCTTTCACGAATTCCTCCATTTCCTGCACAATCTCAGCACTGTTAGTGGCCTCGCTGGGTTTGGGCATTCGCTACAGCTGTGGGAGCATTTCCGCCAGACGATCCGGGCTGATGGCTTCAGCGGAGGAGAGAGCTCCAATGCCGAACTCAAGTCACTGCTGACTTGGTTGCGCGCCGCACGCCGATTGGTGATACCGAAGACGTCAATCCGCCCGACATCGGTCACAATCACAGCTGTCCGAGTAGCGCAAGAAGCGGAGGATCCTTCTGGAGGTCTCCACGCGCTCGAATGCGATGCGACCGCTGGGGCGCAAGTGGCGCATCCGAAAACATCGTGATGCGGATCGGCACCGTCGAGATACTCGAGTGTGCTGCATGGCTTTTGGAGAAGCGACTTGTGCAGGCCATTTCTGCGGCCGGACCAACCGACAAGCCACCTCTCTTCCCCTATGAGGCCGTCACTATCTTAGCGAGCTTCGTAGCACCGGGGATCGAGGAAGAGGTCGTGGTCGCCTGCGCAATGGGTGCCCTGCAAGACTCGGATGCGCCGTCCGCGCTGCTGGAACTGCTCCAGATTGCCAACGACGCGATTGCCAGAGGCGAGCAACCTATGCCGACGGTGAGAACAGCGGTTTCGAACAGCTTACATGAGAGATTCCAGGACATCGACCGCCTACTCGGACGACTGGAAGCCGATTCCGCGAGCCAAGGCATAGTCGCGCGCGCGGTGCGCAGGATCGTCGTCGCCATGCGAGAATGTTTCCGCGAGCGCCTTGCAGACCCGTTCTTCGAGTTTGAGATTATCGGCGCAATCGCCGCGCAGCGTCAGTCGATAGGTCAAGTGGTTGGCTCGCTTCCAGTCTGCGCGATTCTTCAGATGAATAACGGCGATGAAGCCCTGCTCCAACGCGACATCATGCTCTCCTCCTTACCTGAAGACGTAGAAGAGAGTTTAAGGGTACTTCACTGCCTATTCCACTACGTCGGGCTTCATCGAAGACATGACGGGATCGCAGCGACTGCACAAGCCGCCCACGACAATTGCCCCTTCTTCACCTGTTGTGCTCTGCCTCTCAGAAAAGCAAATCCATCCGTTTGCGCGCACACTCCGTGGCAAGCGGCTGACAACCCAGAAAATGGCGCCGACCAAACCTGCTGGTATGGCACGGCGGTCCGGGTCAGTCGGCCGCCGGGAGCGGCCTAATTCGATGCCGCCGCCGACCAAGTGATCGCGGCGTGCGGCGGCGACACCCGGGAAACCGTGAAGGTCCTGCTGGTCGCGAACCAGTTTATGGAGAGCCAGTCTGGACGAGCTCCGCTCGAAGGTGTCGACCGGCTACGCCCAGGGACGGTTTCCCGGGGCTCGCGAACGCCAGGACGAACAGATGTCTGATGTGACCTACTATTTCGCTCTACCGTTCGTTTTCTCCGACGACGCGCCAGACGACCGGGGCGCCCTGTGAAGTCAGGGCGACTTGAGGGCGGGAACACGGAGAGCAACCGGCCCTTGATTGCCGCCCTGAAGAGGATTGACCAAGGCGTCCTTGGTAATTGTGGGCGGGCAGCAGGCCATGAAACCAGGCGATCCCGAGTTCGATGGCCGCCGAATACGTTGCGGAGCTTCCATTCGATCGACTTCACCGATCGACCAACCTCCAGCTCCAGCCGCCTGTACAGATCCGCCTTATTGGCCGTCGCACCCGCCCGCTCCTGTGCGAGCGACTTGGCCGGCCGTCCAATCCGTACCTTTGGCTCCAGGCGCTTCCCCTGCTCCGACGGAAATCCTACCAGTCATTAGCCATCCGCAAAATTCTGACCCATCAATCCCCCATCCTAGCAGACACCGATCCGATAAGGCAGACGTTGCCTTTTGCCGCGCCTTCGGATTCTAGTCGCACAGTCCAACAAATTTAGTACCGATGCCCGACGATCCAAAACCTACGAGCCTTCACACAATTTCCGACCTGATCGAGGCGGCATCGAGAGCCGCCCGCGCAACCCAACGCGTTCTCGCCAGTCCCGAGACGAAAGAAGAAATCACCACCGCCAGAGAAACGGCTGCCGCGGCCACTGAAGCTTTATCAGCACTGCATCACGCGGCCGTCTCCTATGCTGCCGCCTTTCGGCAGATACCGAGTGCCGAAGAATTAGCCGCTAGGGAGATAGCTCATGCCACTGCGATCGGACTGTTCGTGATGGCGTTCTCTAGGCTGGAGCTCGGCATTCGCATCTTTGCCGGTACCTTCCCTGGCGTCCCCGGATTCACCGAAGAGAAAAAAAGGCCGGCCCTCCACAATCTGGTCGAACTGATGGGCGCTCGCATTAGAAAGAGCGGCCTGTTCGACAACCAAGACTTGGCAGCATGGGCGAATTGGGAGACTGCCACCAAGAACCTAATCCTTTACCGGAACGTCACCGCCCATGGCCCCTGGAGCTCCGACTTTTTTGGAAGGATTGGCGCCGGCGGGGTTGGAGGCACAGAAGAGCCTAAATTCCGCTCGATTGAAGAACTCCAGCATCTGACAAGCCAGGCGAAGGCATTAAATCGAGAGCTCTCGGTCGAACTCTCGCGCCTGGTTTTAATGGCTTCCGGCGATATGCGCGAATCCCACGCACAGCACCCAAAGCCATGACGATTCCGACCGAGAAGGCCCACATTTTCCTAAACATCCGCAACCCTCTCTGTGCGTGGGCCGCGTATCGAGGAGCGCTCATCTCCCCATCCCGCGAAGGCCCTGAAGCAGTAAGCGTCCTATTCGGTGACATGCTCCGATCTCTCAACGGCAAGAGGCTCACGCTAGAGTTCCAATTAGAGATCACCCGCGCTGTGTTTTACCCAGATCGCGTTTCTAGACTATTCGGCCTCTTCTACTTTCCAGACATCTTATCGGCCGAGCGCGCCTGCTCATGGGCCACGAGCCCTAGGAGCCATTTCCGAGCGGAAAACCTTTCCCCCATCGAAATCCGCGGCGGCCGAAAACTCCACTACCGTTTCGACTCCAATTGGATCGTGTTCGCCATTCAAACCCAACCCACCACTCTGGATTGGGCCCACAAATACTGGAAGGGCGAACGGTGCCCCGAAGCTGATCCGATTTGGGAGAGCCTGACAGACGGAGTGGCCATCGTTGAAAGCGAGCCCCTCCGCGAAAGAGCCTATTCCGTCATAGCCGACCGGATGCCCGAAAACTTAGGCGTCATGGAGCTCGCGAGGATCGGTGCTCTCCTCAAGCTGAGACTAGGCAACATCTTTGGCGTTCTTTCGGAAAACCAAACCGGAACCTTTTTGCACTACCGAGTGAACTTTAAGGAGGCCGAGACACCGCGATTCCTTGACGGCTTGGAGCGCCTAAGACGGTCCGGCTACCAGGCTCGCTGGGATCACATCGACAAGGCTGGCCGCGATGGATTCTTCCATACCCCCGATTTTACGCAATATACGAGGCAGTGGTTTGGCCGCCTCTTCGATCGCGATGAGTTAGCCAAGATCGAGGCCATAGGGCACGAAACCGCCGAGAATTTTCGTTCGAAATAGCCCTTTGGCGCAGCCACTTACGCGATCGAGTCGTTTTCAAAGCGAAAAACGGGGCGATCGAGTCGTTCTTAAAGTAAAAACCGAGTCGTTTTCAAAACGCGGGCTCGTGGAATATCAACGGGATAGCCGAGTCGCTTTCAAAGTGGCCCCACAAGGAACTCCTAAATCGACGGTTTTCCGAGATCCAGATTTAACGATATGATTTCAGCACTCCATTTTACGTCGTTTTGGTGATCGCCGCTTTCGCCCCGGTCTGAATTTCGCTTGATCCTCTCGAGGCGAGCGAGCAAGTGCTCCTGTCTTGCCTTCAACGCCGCACCAGCGATGTCGGGCTGGCTTAGCGCCTCCTTTTCTTGGCACGCGACATGGCGTGACTACGTGAGCGGCTGCCCATTCTCGGTGCGCTTTTATATTTCAGATCGAGGCTATCCTAGACGAACTATCAGCTGGTCGTCGGGCGGGCTATGCACCGCGATACGACTAACCTATTGCACTCGCTCTCCGGTTGCGCTTGGATACTGGAATTGCGAACGGAAGAAATTGCACTCGATGATCCAGTGGGGAGAATTCGCTATGGATGCCGCCAGCGCTGCTGATGAAAGTCATTCGGAGAGAACTCGACGAAGTCGAACGGGCAATAAAGGCAAACGATGATCCGAAGGCGCTGAGCGAACTGGACGACGCTGTCCGGAAGCTAAAGCGCATCGCAAATGATTTAGCATGATCGGTTCCTTTGGAATGTTGATAGAGGTATATGGTGGAGACCTGCAACAAGTCTGAGGGGCATCCCAAGCCAAGTCCAAGCACGCCCCTGGTGACGGTAGATACCGACCAACAAGCACCGAGCCCTGCTATTCAACTCCAAACGCGCCGTGGAGCGCCCAGACAACTCGCGCTCCTATGCCGGCGATAATTAGCTACGACGAAAAGTCCGGCGCATTTTCAATCAAAATGGGCCTGGGTTTGTAAGCGGATCAAACGATGTTTAGAGAGCCATGCTCAATTTTTGCGGCGACCTGCAATAGTATGTCGGTTGGCAGCGACAAACTACGGAATAGCTTAACTTCTACAACAGCAGTCGCTTGAGTTTTCGACACCAGCAGAAGATCAACCTCGTACACGGTGCTTCCATATTGAAGCCGATAGTTTTCGGCTACGTCGAAACCCTCCGCACGAAAAATATCTGCGACGAGTTTTTCAAAATCCAGATATCGTTTACTTGATCTTTCCACGTTCGCCCCCCGCGTTGGGCGACGGTATCACGCAACTCGGAATAGTAAATGATTGGTTGGCACTTTTAGGTGAGCGTTAACAACCTCACAGCGGTTATCCGTGATCCACGGAGTACGCCGGGATCGTTCATGCGAAATAGAGTGATGGTCGAATTGATTTACGGGCACGAACAGAGACCATTTGCATTTCGTAGCGAAGCTGGCTTGAAGTTTCCGGTGGACCGGCCGATTTTGTTGCAGCCAGACATGGTCGGGATCACGATACTCCCAGTTGCGACGCGCGGTGTCCGCGCGCGCATCCAGCGGCGGATGTGTGGCGCGGCTTCGGCCTCTCTCATTTCGGGACTGATGATGCGAAAGCTTCTGGCGATTTTGGTGATCTCGTGCTGGGCCAGTTTGGCTTACGCACAAAAGGCCGACCTCATTGTCACGAACGCAAAGCTCGTGACGCTGGATCCCGCATCGACGATCGCGCAGGCTCTCGCAGTCCGCGACGGCAAGATCGTCGCGATTGGCGGCAACGAGGCCGTGGAAGGCCTGATCGGGACCGCGACGCGCCGTGTCGACGCGGGTGGACGCACAATCATTCCGGGATTGATCGATTCCCATATTCACGCCGTGCGCGCCGGCCTCACCTACGCAACCGAGGTCAACTGGATCGGCGCAAAGACTATCCCCGAGGCCATGGAACGCTTGCGCCAGGCGGCGCAAGCGCGGCCGGCGTCCTGGATCATCGTGGCCGGTGGCTGGAGCGAATTGCAATTTACGGAGAAGCGGCGGCCGACGCTCGCCGAGGTGATGGCGGCCGTTCCTGACAATCCGGCTTACATCCAGCTGTTCTATTCGGCGGTGCTGATGACGCCAAAAGCGCAGCAAGCCCTCGGGATGTCCGCGGATCAGTTGCCGGCCGGTATCACAGCCGCAGCGGGCGACACCACGGGCTGGCTCAACGGCTCCATTGTCAGTATCTCCGCGCTGTTCGATCGGCTGCCGAGGCCGAATTTTGAGGAGAATGTCGCCGGGACCCGGCAGTTCTTCACGGAGCTCAATCGTCTTGGCGTGACCGGGATCGTGGATCCCGGCGGCTTCAGCATTTATCCCAGCCATTACGCCGCCTTGCAAAAGCTCTGGCGTGAGAAATCGCTTTCGGTTCGGGTTGCCTTCAGCCTGTTCGCCCAGAATGTCGGCGCGGAATTCGAGGAGTACAAGTCTCTCACGCCGTTCCTGCCGATGGGATTCGGCGACGACATGCTGCGGTTCAACGGACTGGGCGAGCGGATCACCGGCGCCATGTACAACAACAATGCGCCCGACGCGGCCGCCAAGGACAAGTTCCGCGAGATCATCCGCTGGGCGGCCCAACAAGGGCTGACAGTCACCATCCACTGGCAGGAAGACAAATCCGTCCATCACCTGCTGGACCTCTATGACGAGGTCAACAAGGAGACGCCGCTCGCGCCGTTGCGCTGGTCCATCGCCCATCTCGACAACACCTCGCCAGAGACGCTGGCGCGCATGAAAGCCCTCGGTGTCGGCTGGACCATGCAGGACGCGATGTATCTCGGAGGCGACCGTATCGTGGCGCAGGCCGGCGAAGCCGCGCGCAGCATGCCGCCCATCGTCACGGCGCTGCGCAAGGGGGTCCATGTCGGGGCCGGCACGGATGCGCATCGGGTCGCATCCTACAATCCGTTCGTGGCGCTGCAATGGATGCTCGACGGCAAGACCGTCGGCGGGCTGTCGACGCGCGGCCCGGACGAAACACCCAGCCGCGAAGATGCCTTGCGCCTCTACACCGTGGGAAGCGCGTGGTTCTGCTTCGACGAGACGCGGCGCGGCACGCTGGAGGCCGGCAAGCTCGCCGACTTTGCGATTCTCGATCGGGATTTCATGTCCGTCCCCGTCGAGCAAATTGGCGCCACGGCGTCCCTGCTGACGGTCGTGGGCGGCAAGGTCGTCTACGCAGCGGATGTTTTCTCGGGCGCAAAATAGGGGCCTACCGCCCTCCCCGAGTCCGGCCTATACCAAGCACCAGTCCGCTCTTTCGCGGCAGGAGCCATCCATGACCAGTGAAAAAGGCCCGAACATCAAGAAGAAGCAGAAGTGCAAGAACTGCGAGGGCAAAGGCCTGCTCAAGAAGGGCGACAAGGTGGTGAAGTGCCAGCGCTGCAAGGGCACGGGCGTGCGGTGATGATGAGGTGATGACCGCCCCGCCACGCTAATTCGCGCGGACGCCGCCGGCAAAGTGCTTCTCGACGATGTATTTCGAATGCACGACGATCGGCTCGACCAGTTCGAAGTCGGTGGCGCCGCCGACGTAGAACGTGCGGTCTTCGCCCTGCATGCGGGCGAGGTCGGCGTAGATGCCGGTCTTGATCTGGTCCGGCGTAAAGTGCTGGAAGTAGGTGAACTCGTCGAACGTGTGCCAGCGCGGCTGGCTGGTGTCGATCGTGCCGCCGAGCAGTTTGGTCAGGCGCTTGACCTCCGCGATGACCTCGTCGCCGGTCTGCTTGTCCCTGGGGCGCGTGTAGAACTGGGTGAACATGTTGCCGCTGTCCTGGAACTGCCGCGCGACCGCCCATGGCGTGCCCTGTTCGGTGAGCGGCAGCACCGGCGCGACCGGCGCATCCATCTTCATGTCGATCCAGAACGTCGTCATGCAGTACGGATTGAACGTGATCTCGCGATTCACGTTCTGCTCCGCGGCATTGGCAGCAAGGCCGAGCTGCGCGAACACATCCTTCGTCAGCGGACAGGCGAGCACCAGATAATCAGAGAGCTTGCTGTCCTTGACGATCTTGAGGTCGTTCAGATCCTGCTCGGGATACTCCATGTCGATCCGGACACCGGCCGCCGAGCGCTCGATCCTGGTGATGTTGACGTTGAGGCGGACGTTGAGGCGCCAGGACACCCGCTCCCACAGCCGCTGAAACCCGTCGGTGAAGCGCCGCGGCCAGCTCCCGATGATCCAGTTGACCGGGCCGTGGCCGAACACCATCGGAAAGAACGTCCGGACGGACATGTAGCGTAGCGCATAGGGCGTCGCGATGTCGTCGAGCTGGCCGTAGCCCATGATCGTGATCGGAAACTGGAACAGGGTGGCGAGCGGCATCAGATCCTGTTTTGCAAGCCAGGACTTGAAGTCGACGCAAAGCTCGGGGCGCTCGTGGATCTTGTCGAGATAGTCAGGCGCGTCGATGACGCCGCTCAGCTGCCAGCGGACATAGAGATATCGAACCGCCGCCCAGAGGAAGGTCCACAACGAGATCGTGGACTTGGTGTAGGGGTCGTAGAGCACGGCCTCCATGAGCGATCGGTACTTGAAGCTGTTGCCGTCAGGCGCGATATCGATCGAAGTATAGGGCTCCTCGGCATAGGTGGTGGCGCCGACCTCCTCCGCGATCTCCAGCGTCTCCTGGTAGGCCCAGGTGACGTAATTGGCACCGAGGTCATAGCTCATGCCGTCGACGGTGAGACTCTTGCAGAGTCCGCCGATCTGGCCGAGTTTCTCCAGCACCGTGACGTTGTGAAACCCGTTCTTCGACAGGAACCATGCGATCGACAGGCCCGCCGGGCCCGCGCCGATGATTGCAATGGTCGCGTTGCAGTCGACTGCGTCGATGCGGGTCATGAGGTTTCCAGGGTGAAGCGCGGATGTCGGGCGATGCCGGGACGATGACGCCGTGACGCGACGGCATCGTTCAACTTGAGATCGATCCTGAGCTAAGATGCATACTGAAGGTTTTCCGGCGTTAACGCAAGCTGTGGTTGTGATCAATTTCGCCGTCCCGCAAGCGGGCCATCTCGGGGATGCGCAGGCTCGCGACTGACGTGCACTGCATCCGACATCCTCGATTGGCACTTCCTGCGGCAAGGCGCGTTGCTGTCTTTTCCGGATGCGAGACACAATGAGGCGCGCCATGACAAGGGATCCCGGACTGAAGCCCGACGATTTTCCCATCGAAGCCGACAAGGACAAGCTCAGGACCCACAAGGGCGAGCCGGTCGCCTCGGCCGAGTCGGACACGATCGCGGACCAGATCGCCGAACGGCTGAACGAGCATGCCCACCGGGAAGAGCAGGATCGTTGGTCGGCCTAGGCGCTTCGCCTTGCCGCCACCCATCCGGAAACAGCAACGCCGATAGGAACGGCTTTGGGCCATTGCGTATTAGGCCGCGCCGGGTCCTTGCGATGCCGGCAATGGCGGCCTCGGCTCGAAGCCCCGCCCCCGGGCCACAGGCCGGGGCCGCCTGACGGAGGACTGCGCGAAAGACCATGGAGGCGCCCACACCAGGGATGCAAAACCCGCTTCGACAGGCGCGGCTCTACGGCTACCTGATCGAACGCGAGGGCGCGCTGTTTCATCCCGGCGGCAGCCACCCGCTGTGCAGCGCGGGCATGACGCGACGCATGATCGAGGCGGGCTGGCTGGTGAAAGCCGGCGACCGCTACGAGTTGACGCCGCAAGCGCAGGAACGGTTCGCTCCGCACGGGGTGAATTCGGGATGACTTAATGGTCGCGCTCGCGGGATTTCCGCTCCCGCGCAGGAACAGGTGCGTGCCGAGATCTTTGCCTCGGCACGGCATGTGACGACGTCAAGCAAAGGAGCGGACATGAAAAAGCTGGTTCTCGCGGGGCTGGTCGCGGCTCTCGCATTTCCCCCTGCCGCATTCGCGCAAGGCGGCGCGGGTGCGTCCAGGACCGGGTCGAGCATCGACTCCTCTGGCACCGGCGGCGCGACGGGAGCGGGGGCCTCCAGCCTCAACACGTCATCGGACAACAATGGCGGCGGCGCGAACGCACCGGCCAAATCGTCGACGACGCGGCCGGGCGACAACGACACCAGGCAAACGCAAGGAGGCCAGCAGGCCATGCCGGGTTCCGGCTCCACGGGAGCGAACCGCAAATAGCCGCGCCGCGAACGATCGACCGATTGCCCTCACGCGAAAGGCCCGGACCATGGTCCGGGCCTTGTCTCGTCACCACCAGGGATCCCAATAGGGCGGCGGAGCATAGGCGTAAGGCACATAATAGGCCCGCCGCACGACGCGCGGTCCATAATAGCCGTAGGGCGGGCCATAGTAGCGCGGGCCATAATAGGAATCGGCCGCGAGCCCAGCCGCGAGCGCACCGGCAACAAGACCGAAGCCGATACCGGGGCCGCCCCAATGGCCGTGCCAGCCGCCGCGCCAACCATGGGCTTCCGCCGGCGAGGCCGCCGCCACGAACAGGGCCGAGATCATCGTCAGGACTAAAGCAAGTTTCTTCATGTGCGACTCCCAGAACTTGGAAACCGACCGCAAAACGCCAGACCGGAATTGAAGTTTCCGAGCGTTCCGGAAAATTTTGCAGCAAACGGACCGACGCGAATGCGGCCGCGGCAGGACGCGGGCGAGAGCGCTGGCTCCCGCCCGCTTCACGCTTACTTGCCGTTGATCGCGATGCGCTTCACCTTCTGTTGTGCGGCCGGTGACTTCGGCAGGGTGACGGTGAGAACGCCGTTGTTGAAGGAAGCGGCGACCTTGTCCTGGTCGACGTCATCGACCGGGATGCGTCGCTCGAAACGGCCATAGTAACGCTCGCTGAAGAGACGCTCCTTGTCTTCGGTTTCGCTCTTCTTCTCGCCACTGATCGTCAGCACGCCGTTTGCAAGCTCGACGTTGACGTCCTTCTGTTCGAGCCCGGGAAGCTCGGCGACAACCTTGACCTCCTTGTCGCTCTCGTCGAGTTCGACGTTCGGCCAGCCCATTGCGGTCGAGGAGCCGAACGGACTGAGATCAAAGCTGCGGAAGGCGTCGTCGAACAGCCGGTTCATCTCCCGGTGAAGCGCAAGCAGCGGGTTGCCGGCGTCGCCGCGCTGAACGGCCATATTGCGTGAGCTGTTGTTCCACGGAATCAGATCGCGTAGTGCCATTGTCGTTTCTCCTTATCTCCTGTCTTGATGGTCGATTGGCGCAGGTCGGCGCGCAGCGAGGGCCACGCACCGGCGCTGCAAAGCCCGGACGATCAGCTCGTCAGGTACCTGCTTGTGCTCGATGTTTCGGTCGGGGTTGCCAAAAGAATTAGGAGGCGGCGATTTGGTTTCGAGAGGCGGCTGACAAGCGTCCCCCGATGGCAGCCCGAACCTTTTCGAACGCGCGCATTTCGATCTGCCGCACCCGCTCGCGTGAAACGCCATACCGTGCCGCGAGCTGCTCGAGTCTCAGCGGCGGCTCGGAGAGCCAGCGCGCCTCGAGAATGTCGCGCTCGCGCGGCTTGAGGACGGCCAGCGCGCCGGCAAGGGCTTCACGCCTCCGTCTGGTTTCTTCCTGCTCGGCGTATTCGGCTTCTGGACTGGACGCGGGGTCGACGAGCCAGTCCTGGACTTCGCCGCCGTCGGCGTCGCGCACCAAAGTATTGAGCGACAGGTCGCCGCCGAGGCGCCGGTTCATCTCGATCACGTCGTTCTCCTGCACGCCGAGCCGCCGCGCAATCTCGCTGGCGTGCTCGGGGCGGAGATCACCATCCTCGAGGGCGGAGATTTCCGCCTTGGTCCTGCGAAGCTTGAAGAACAGCTTCTTCTGCGCCCCGCTATTGGCAATCTTGACCAGCGACCAGGACCGCAGGATGTATTCCTGGATCGACGCCTTGATCCACCACATCGCGTAGGTCGCAAGCCGAAAGCCGCGCTCCGGCTCGAAGCGCTTGACGGCGTGCATCAGGCCGACGTTTCCTTCGGAAATGATGTCCGCAACCGGCAGGCCGTAGCCGCGATATCCCATCGCAATCCTGGCAACGAGCCGCAGATGGCTTGTGACGAGATGATAGGCTGCCTCGCGGTCGCCGTGCTCGCGCCATCGCTTGGCGTAGGCCATTTCCTGGTCGGGCCGCAGCATCGGAAACTTGCGAATTTCCGCCAGGTAATGTGTCAATCCGCCCTCGGGCGACAGCATCGGAACAGTTGCAGTGCTTCCCATTGCCCACCTCTTCGAGTCTGTCTGCTTACGCTCCAAAATCGACATGACAAAAAATGGTTTCGGCCGACGATGTTGCGACCGGTGGGGCCGGCGCGTGAGTTTGCGGCGGCTCCGGCCGCGTCACGAGATAGAGCTCGCCCGCCACCAACAGGAGAGCAGCGACGGCCAGGGCCAACATGCCGAGCACCAGATCGCTGTCATCATCCATGCGCGTTCGAAAGTATGTCGATGTCGAAGATCGGCAGCCATTGCCATTGGCTGTCCGCGACATCGAACGTCGTCACCGGAATTTTGTTCCGGACTTTTGGCGTCCCGCCGAGACGCGTCCTCACCCCGCCAGCGAATTCCTCGTCGCGCGAAGAATATCGTCCGACAGCTTGGGATCGTCCACGGCGCGGGCGAGCACGAGGGCTCCCACCATGGCGGCGGCCGCCGCAAGCGCCTTGTCCTCGCGCTGGCGTGGCTTCAGCGTGGAAGCCATCCGGCTGCTCAGCAAGCCGATGACGCCGCGTACGCCGGCGGTGAAGCGCGCCCTCAGGCCGCTGCCTTGACGTGACACCTCACAGGCGAGCGCAGCGAAGGGGCATCCGCTAGCGGGATCGTCGCGATGCCCCGGCGAGAGATACTGCGAAACATAGTCCTCGAGCGCGAACACCTCGGGCAATTCCTCCCCTTTGGCCTTGATCGCATAGGCCACGGCTTCCTCGACCAGCCGCTCCTTGGAGCCAAACTGGCTGTACAGGCTGCCGTGCGTCATCCCGGCCGCCTCGGCGAGTGCGTCGACACCGACGCCGGCGATGCCGCGCTCCCGCAGCAGGCGCGAGGCGGTCTCGAGAATATGCTCGCGATTTTTGGCGGCCTGTTCCTTTGAGACGCGCATGAGACCGATCCTTGGAGGCGGGGCTTGACTTTTATAATTACGATCGTCATGTATATCAATAGTTACGATCGTGATCAAACTATTTTCAGCCCGGTGGCGGCGTCGGAGAGGCATTATGAACAGGATTACACCGAAGATCGCGCTGGTGACCGGCGCCTCCTCAGGCATCGGCCAGGCCACGGCGGAGCGGCTCGCCAACACCGGCTACAAGGTGTTCGGCACCAGCAGGCGGGGCGCACAGGCGGGCAAGCAGGCCCTCGAGATGCTGGCCCTTGACGTCACCAGCGACGCATCGGTGGAAGCCGCCGTCGGCGAGTTGATCCGGCGCGAGGGCCGCATCGATCTGCTCGTCAACAACGCCGGCTTCGGCGTTGCCCCTGCCGGTGCGGAAGAGAGCTCGATGGAGCAGGCGCGCGCGATTTTCGAGACGAACTTCTTCGGACTGATCCGGATGACGCGCGCCGTGGTGCCGCACATGCGGCGCAATGGAAGCGGCCGCATCATCAACATCGGCTCGGTGCTCGGCTTTCTGCCGATGCCTTACGGCGCGCTCTATGCCGCGACCAAGCACGCGGTGGCAGGCTATTCGGAATCGCTCGACCATGAATTGCGCACGCGGGGCATCCGGGTCTCCGTGGTCGAGCCCGCCTACACCAAGACGCCGTTCGACGCGAACTTCATGGAGCCCGACGCCACGCTCGAGGAATATCGCGAGGCGCGCGCCGGCGTGACCAGGCGCGTGAACGAGGTGATGGCGACGGCCGAACAGCCCGGCGTGGTGGCCGAGACCGTGCTGAAGGCCGCGAGCGCGGCGCGCCCGCAACTCAAATACGCGGCCGGCAGCCTTGCGAAGCGCCTGCGATTGCTACGCCGGTTTGCGCCCGCAGCCCTGGTGGATGCCGGGATCCGAAAGGATTTGCGACTCGATGCGATGGCAGCGCCGCAGCCCGTCCGCACCGCGCGGGCTTTCTGAGGGCGTGCGACCGGCCGCAAGCTTGCCGTTGCGAAGAACCTTCGGACCGAGAGGAAAAATGAAAGCACTCGTCTTCAAGCGCTACGGCAAGCCGGACCAGATCGCGTTGGCCGATATCCCGCGGCCGACGCCCAAACCGAACGAAATTCTGGTCCAGGTTCACGCCGCGGGCTTGAAACCCGATCGACAACATGATTCCGAAAGGAACGTTCAAGCCGATCCTCAAGTTTCAGCTGCCGGCCACGCTCGGCAGCGATCTCGCGGGCATCGTCGTCGAGGTCGGAAGCCGCGTGACCCGCTTCAAGCCGGGCGACGCCGTCTTCGCCAGCATCTTCGACCTCGGCACCGGCGCTCTCGCCGAATTCGCGACCGTGCCGGAGGATGCCGCCGCGCTCAAGCCGCCGAATCTGGACTTCGTGCACGCGGCCTCGATCCCGATGGTCGGCCTGACATCGTGGCAAGCGCTGAGGGAACGCATACGTCTCAACCCCGGTGAAAAGGTGTTCATTCCCGCGGGCGCCGGCGGGATCGGCACGTTCGCAATCCAGCTCGCGAAATATGTCGGAGCAAAAGTGGGGACGACGACCAGCACTGGAAACATCGACCTGGTGCGCAGCCTCGGGGCTGACGAGGTGATCGACTACAAAACCCAACAATTCGAGGCGGTGCTGCGGGACTACGACGCGGTGCTGGGTACGCTCAGGGGCGACGCGCTCGAGACATCGCTTCGGATCCTGAAACCGGGGAGCAGGATTGCTTCGCCCATCGGGCCGCCGGACGCCGCGTTCGCGCGCGCCCGGGGCATGAATGTCTTCATGGTGCTGCTGTTCGGATTGCTGAGCCGCAAGATCATTCGCCACGCCGGCAAAATCGGCGCGGACTATTCGTTCATGTTCGTGCACCCGGACGGCAGGCAACTCGCCGAGATCGGCGAGCTTCTCAAGGCGGAGTGCATCCGGCCGGTGATCGACAAGGTCTTCCCGTTCGAACAGGCGAAAGAGGCGCTGGCCTATCTCGAAAAGGGACGAGCCAAGGGCAAGGTCGTCGTCCGGATGATGGAGTGACGACGACGCGGGCCAACGCGCAACCGCCTCAGCCCTCCACCCGCCACAGCCGCCATCGCTCCGGTACGCCCTTGAGCCGGTGCATGCCGTGATCTTTCAGGCTGATCGCCGACTGCGTCGTCATCAGTTCCTTCACCGCGCTCGACACCAGCACTTCGCCGGCGCGCGCCTTTGCGGCGACCCGGGTGCCGATGTGGAAGGCGAGGCCGACCGCCTCGGTGCCGCTCACGGTGTATTCGCCGGCATGCAGGCCGACCCTGATCTCGAGGCCGAGCGTACGCACGGCCTTCTGGATCGCGGTCGCGCAATTGATGCCGGCAGCCGGCGTCTTGAACGTCGCCAGCACGCCGTCGCCCGTGGTCGTGACTTCCTTGCCGCGCGAGCTCTTCAGCTCCTTGCGGACCGCCGCGTAATAATGACCCATGATCTTGGTCCAGCGGGCATCGCCGAGCTTTGCGGCTTTTGCGGTGGAGCCGACGATATCGACGATCAGGATCGTGGCGAGCGCTCGCTTGAGCTCGGTGTTGCCCGCGGCCGTTCGGCGCCGGAGCACGATCGCGCCGACGAGCGGTTCATAACGATGATTGCGGCGCCGCGCAATCGCGGCCTTGGCGTAATCCTGGGCACGCTGCGCGCTGCCGCAGCGAATTGTCTTCTCCTGCGGCAGACGGGTCCAGTAGACCTTTCGTCCGTCACCCGCGCCCTGGACCTCCACGGCGCCCCATTT
Source organism: Bradyrhizobium sp. Ken64 (assembly GCF_055807555.1). Taxonomy (NCBI): domain Bacteria; kingdom Pseudomonadati; phylum Pseudomonadota; class Alphaproteobacteria; order Hyphomicrobiales; family Nitrobacteraceae; genus Bradyrhizobium; species Bradyrhizobium sp. Ken64. Next base: position 80,770 of record NZ_JBVVPA010000019.1, read on the forward strand.
CAGGAGGATCGCCGTGCCGACGCGCCGGACGCACCACGCCTTCGACGTGTAACCCGATACGTTCGACTGATGGAGTCCGATGCGGAGGAATTTTGGCATGAACGTGCGGCCGATCGATGACACGCTTGGATGAAACGCTCGGTGGATGAAAGGCTCGGTGGATGAAAGGCTTGGGCGGCTTCGCCCGAGCGTAGTCACACAATCCTGCGTTGGCAACAGGACTTGAGGCTCGCCCGCGGCTTAGCCGGGGGCATCCGTCATCTTCAAAACGCAAAGAGTTCGATCGGATCGCTGAAGCCGCGCACCTCATATTTTCCGACATGCTCCAGCTCGAACTCTCGCTCGACCAGCTCGGCAAAGTCGCGTGACAGCAACACTTTCTTTCCCAATTGCTTGGTCAGAGCTTCGAGCCGCGAGGCCATGTTCACGGCGGGACCGATCACGGTGAAGTCGAGCCGGGTGGATGATCCGATATTGCCGTACATGACGTCGCCGACATGGACGCCGATGCCGTAGTTCAGCGGCGCGCGGCCGGTGCCGTCGTTGCGCGCGTTCAACGCAACCATGGCCTGCCGGGCTTCGGTCACGGCATGCAGCAGGTTTGCGCAGGCCTCGGGCTCGCTCAGCGGGAAGATGGCGAGCAGGCCATCCCCGATGAATTTCAGGATCTCGCCGCCATGACGCGCGATCGGCTCCGACATCGCGTCGAAATAATCGTTGAGCAGATCGATGACGTCATCGCGCGGCCAATTGTCGGAAATCCTGGTGAAGTCGCGCAGATCGCAGATCATGATCGCGGCGCGCACCGTCGTGCCGGTGCCGCGCCGCGTGGCGCCGGCGAGGATGAGCTCGCCGGCGTGGGAGCCGACATAGGTCTCGAGCAGCGTCCGCGCCAGCCGGTTCTTGATGCGGATCTCGCTGACCAGCGCCAGCACCGGCAACAGGTTCTTGAGGGCAGCGACGTGGGCGTCGTCGAAACCGCCGGGCCGGTTGGTCGCGAAGGTGACGAGATGGCGCTTGCCGAGCGTATGATAGAGCGGCCAGGCCACATAGTCGGTGAGGCCCTGCGCGCGCATCTCGCGATAGAGCGTGTGCTTGCGGCCGAGCGCGGGGTCTTGCTCCAGATTTTCGCGCAACTCGGTCGCGCCGTCGAACATTTCGCTGGCGGGACTGCCGATGAATTCGGACCGCTCGCGGACGTCATGGTCGACCCGTGCAATCTCCGCCTCGCGCATGCCGTCGGACCACATGAAACGGGCGCCCAGCCATTGCGGGTGCTGGATCAGCACGTGAAGCGTCGACCGCGCCAGCGGAATGCCGGCCTGCTGAAGCCGGATGCACATCTCCGCAAAGATATTGTCGATGAAGCGCTCGTCGCGCGTTCCGTTGATCAGCCAATCGACGACTCCGTCGGACAGCGTGGCGGATTTCTTGTCTGGCGCGGTCATATCTGCCCGTTCATATCGTGGCCACCCACATCGTGCTTTGGGCGGCGGTCTGCATCAGGGCAGATATCGTGCTCCGGCGCGACGGCGTCAACCTAGCCAGTTGCACGGATTGTACGCAGTGCTCTGATGGGCGGGAACGCTGTTCAGCCGACGACCTGGATAGAGCCCAGCACGGCCAGTCCCGAGACGAGCGCAAGCGTCGACGTCCCGGTCAGCTCGACCTTCAAGGTGTTTTCGTGCGAAATCGAAAAATCCGTGCCGTCGAGACGGATGCCGCAGTCGCCGCGCGCCGCGTAGATGAGATGCGTGCCGGCGGACAATCGCCGCTCAACGGGCTCCCCGAGCGCTTCGAGCTCAAGCGCGACCGCACCGCGCCGGCCCATCAAATTCACGACTTCGACTGGCCCTTCCTCGAGCCTGGTCACGATCTCGAGCTCGCCGGTGAAGCGCACCGTGGTGAACGGCTCGCGCTCGTCGAACTCCTGCGTGGGCGACTTCAGCACCAGCCCCCGCCCGCCGACCACCATCTGCAAACGGTCGATGCCGGGCATATGGGAAAACGGCCCGGGGGCCACGATCGGCGTAGCCGCGAAGCGCCACAGCAGGCTGTCCCAATCCTTCACTAAGGAACCAGCGCGATGGGCGTCCGCAATATCGGTGAAGATGCCGCCGCCGTTCTTCCAGGGCGAGCGGGCGTAGTCTTCGGATTTCAGCAGTGTGATTTTCATGTCTCGAGGTAGTCCGGGAGCGCAAGAGGGCGGGTGCCAGTTGCATATCATGCAGACGGGATCGTCGCCAGCTCTCGTCCGTCAGCACGCCAATCCTTCGCGACTACTTCGTCGTCAGTGCCGCGACCGGCCGCCACGCAACATCAGGCGCGCTCTCAACCAACTGCCGGCAGCGATCGCGCATCAGTTCAGCCGGACGATCCCGGCCGCGCATGTTCAGCACGGCTTCAAAATCAGCAAGTGCAGCCGCAAACCGGCGCGCGCGATAGTTCGCGAGGCCCTGTTCATAGCGAACGATCCAATCGAGCGTCTCGTCGCCGCCGCCCTCCCCGACGAGTCCGACCAACTCGTAGACCGCAAACCCCTCCTCGCGTCCATACACGGCGATGCTGTCGATCTCGCGCGTGATGATGGCGCTGCGTGCGAGACGTTCGGTCGCTTCGCCAATGAGGATTTGCGTGCCGTAGGATTTGTTGGCGCCCTCGAGGCGGCTCGCGACGTTCACGGCATCGCCGATCACGGTATAATTCAGGCGCAGTTCGGAGCCGATATTGCCGACCAGCATGCGGCCGGAGTTGATCCCGATCCGGATCTGGAGCGGCTGACCGAGATCGTCGGCAAGGCCCGACGCCGCGATGGCCCTGCAACAGCCGAGCGCCGCGCGGCAGCAGCGTAGCGCGTGGTCGGCCTGCGGCTGCGGCGCGCCCCAGAACGCCATGACGGCGTCGCCGATGAATTTGTCGATGGTGCCGCCATTGGCGACGACGGCCTCGGAGGCGAGGTCAAGATAGCGCGACAACAGCGGCACGACACGATCGCCCAGCCGCTCGGACAGCCCGGTGAAGCCGGCGATGTCGACGAACATCACGCTGAGCTCCTGCATGCTGCCACCTGGCCTTGCCTCGACGCCCTGGCGCAACAGCGAGCGGACCAGATCGGCCGGGATGAATTTGCGAAACGCCGACAGGCCGGCCGCCATCTCGGCGATCGCGCCCGACAGGCTCGCGATCTCCTTGAGCCGCGACGGATGGCGGCGGACCTGCTCCAGCGCGAACGCTTCGACATGGCGGAGCTCGCCGACGACGCGCGACAGCGGTGCGGCGATGACGGAACGCGCCAGCATCGCCGAGGCCAGCGCTGCGAGCACGGCGCCGATGGCAAGGCCGAGGATCAGGCGGCGCAGCGTCGTCTCGACCGGACCGAGGAACTCGGCCTCGGGGATCACGGTCGCCAGCGACCAGCCGGGAAACGGCAGCGGCGTCAGCGCCACTTCGTAAGCCCCGCCAGCCGATGTCAGCCGACTTCGCCAGGCTTCCTTGCGGCCATCTTCGCCCGCCTTCACGAGTGCCATCCGCGCCAGCGGTAGCAGCGTCGTATCGCCCTTCGCGGCGTGCAGCTCGTCGGCATCCTTGTCGGGCGCCGCGATCAGCTCGCCACTGCCGTCGATGATGAAGGCCGTTCCGGTGCGCCCGACCTCGAGCTGCGACAGGAAGCGCGCGAGCCTGGTGTACTCGATGACGATGGCGAGGACGCCCTGCCGCTCCTGGTAGACGTCGATCGGACCGGCAAAGGCAATCGACGGCCGCTCGCCGGTCGGATGGTCCATGACCTTGAACCACTCCGGCTCCCCGGCCGCCAGCCCGGTCTTGAACCAGGCGCGATCCGCGACGCGAAAATCGGTCGGCTCGAAACGGCGATTTGCGAATTCGATGTCGCCGGGCACCACATCGTACTCGTCGATGCGGCGCTGGCCGGCATGATCGGTCAACGAGATCTCCATCATCTCCAGGCGGCGGTCGCCGAGCTTGTGCGCGGCGAAGAAGGACCCGTCGGGCCAGCCGAAGGCGACCCAGGAGATCGTCGCCTGCGATTGCAGTTGCGACAGGAACACGAATTCGCGCTTGTCAGCGTCGCGGGTGTCGAGCACGTTCTGCAGGAACAGGGTGCGGATCGCGGTGTGGGCGGCACGCGCCTCGTCCACGATCGCGGCAACCTCCTTGCGAACGGCGGCCACGATCTGCTCGTTGATGGTCGATGCGAGCTGCCGGCTCGCCGCCTCCGCCGTGCGCCACCACAGGAGGCTGGAGAGAGCCGCGGTCAAAAGGATCGCGGTCAGGACCAGCGCCGAGACGGCGAGCCGAATGCTGACCGTCAGCTTCGCGATCTCGCGCAGGTGCCGTCCGGGATTGACATTCATCGCTGTTTCCGTTCTCCGGCAAAGCGGCGACTGGCCACCTCCTGTTACCGCTCTACGCGGCACGCGTGCATTCGTTACCTGTGGCAGGCACCGCGTGCCGCCGCCAATGCTCTCCGGCTAAGGTCTCGATAGAGACTAGGCATTGGATTGACCGACCCGTCACCGCTAATCCGATCCAAGCGCACACCCGTGCGCCGATCTGACGGCCTCACGAACTCGTGACCTGCTCGATCAGTAACGCGAGCCGAGTGCGAGACGAACCGGACAATGCGCTCTTCGCTTGCCAAGCGATGCCATCTCGAAAGGAGAATTCGATGTCTGCCAAACTTGCCGTGACCACGCTTGTTCTCGCCGGCGCCATGTCGACCGCACTCGCGACCCTGGCCACTGCTGCTCCGCTGACCAAGGCCGAGGGCGATGCGGCCGTCGCGGCCAAGAAGGAAAAATGCTTCGGCGTCGCACTGAAGGGCCAGAACGATTGCGCGGCCGGACCGGGCACGACCTGCCAGGGCACCTCGACCGCCGACTTCCAGGGCAATGCCTGGAAATTCGTCCAGGGCGGCACCTGCACCAGCATCGAGCTGCCGGGCGGCAAGAAGGGCTCGCTCAAGCCGGTCTGACGCGCGGCCTCGCGACCGCGACAACAGGGAAGAGCGGAGAGAAACCATGACGACGGCCATCGCGCCTGACATGTCTGCGGTGCCCCTCCGCTATTCCGCCCCCATCAGCGGCGTCGCCGGGACCAGCTTCAAGCCGGAACACCTTCAGGCGATCCTGGGCGCGAAACGGCAACGCGGCTTCTTCGAGGTCCACGCCGAGAACTACATGGGCGCAGGCGGACCGCCGCATCGCGCGCTGGAAGCGATCCGCCGCGACCATCCGCTGTCGCTGCACGGCGTGTGCATGTCGATCGGCGGACCGCAGCCGCTCGACAAGGCGCATCTGGCCCGCTTTCGTGGACTGGTGGCGCGTTACCAGCCCGCGCTGGTATCCGAGCATCTCGCCTGGTCGACGCATGAGACCAGCTTCTTCAACGATCTGTTGCCGCTGCCTTACACCGCAGCCACGCTCCGAAACGTCTGCGATCACATCGATCAGGTGCAGGACGCGATCCGCCGCCCGCTGCTGCTGGAAAACCCGTCGACCTATGTCGCCTTCCGCGAATCGTCGATGAGTGAGACGGATTTCATCCGCGCCGTTGCCGAACGGACCGGTTGCGGGCTGCTGCTCGATATCAACAATGTATTCGTATCCGCGACCAATCACGGATTCTCAGCACTCGACTACCTCGCGGACTTTCCGCTGGCGCGCGTCGGGGAGATCCATCTCGCCGGCCATGCCGAGCAGGCCGACGACGAAGGCGATCTGCTGCTGATCGACAGCCATGACGGCCCGGTCGCGGACGCCGTGTGGAAGCTGTACGAGATCGTGGTCCAGCGCCGCGGCGGCGTGCCGACGCTGATCGAGTGGGACAGCAAGATCCCGGATTGGCCGGTCCTGCGGGCGGAAGCGGCCGCTGCCCAGGCGATCCTCGATCGTTGCCGCACGGTCGGGTTGACGGGAGATCGTCATGCCGCCTGAGCCTGGCGTTTGCTTTGCCGCAGCCTTTGCACCGGCGCTGCTCGACCCGGTGCGCCCTGCGCCTGAGATCGTGGCTGGTCCGAACGGCAAGGCACCCGGCAAGCGCTACGACGTCTACCGCAATAACGTCACGGTCAGCCTGATCGACGCGCTCGCCGCGATCTATCCGGCGGTGCAGCGCATCACCGGCATCGACTTCTTCCGCGCCATGGCGCGCTTCCATGTTCGCCAGACGCCGCCGATCTCACCGCTGCTGTTCGAGTATGGCCGCGACTTCCCGGCCTTCATCGCGCAATATGAACATGCGCAGATGATGCCATGGCTCGCGGATGTCGCCCGCATCGAGCGGGCCTGGCTCGATGCCTATCACGCCTCCGACGCCGCACCGCTGTCGCCGGCGCAGCTTGCAGCGATTGCGCCGGAGCGGCTCGGCGACCTCGTCCTCATACCGCACCCGGCGGCGGGAATCGTGCGGTCGCAATTCGCGGCGGTGACGATATTCGCAGCCAATCGCGATACGTCGCCGGTCGGGCGCATCGACGCTGCGACACCGGAAGATGCGTTGGTCACGCGCGCCGAATTCGATGTCGTGGTCCGGCATCTGCCGCCCGGCGGAGCCGCATTCGCGAACAGCCTGATGTCGGGTCGGCCGCTCGGCGAAGCCGCTGCACGCGCGCTGGACACGGCGGCCGACTTCGACATCGCTTCGAACATCACCGGCCTGATCGAGGCGGGCGCCTTCACCTCAATCGCTTTCGGAGACGTCTGATGATCACGGACCAACGCGTGCAGGCGGGTGGCGGCTTCCCCGCACTCGGGCTCCTCGTCGACAAGGCCAATCATCTGGTGCAGACCATCGCCTCGCCGTCGGTCGTTCAGCTCGTGCTCCGCGTCGCGCTGGCGGTGCCGTTCTGGCGTTCCGGCATGCTCAAATGGGCAGGCTTCCTCAGGCTCAACGACACCGCGGTGACGTTGTTCAGCGACGAGTTCATGCTGCATCTGCCGGGCGGGCCCTATCACTATCCGGCGCCGACCGTGATGGCGTTCCTCTCCGGATGCGGAGAGATCATGTTTCCGATCCTTCTCCTGCTCGGCTTCGGCACGCGGTTTGCGGCGCTCGGACTGCTGTTCATGACCGCCATCGTCGAGCTGACCGTGCCTGACGGCTGGCCGATCCACATCACCTGGGCGGCGATGGCGCTCGCCATCATGGCCTACGGGCCGGGACGCGTCTCGCTGGACCACCTGATCTGCCAAGCGCGCGCCCCCCGGCCATAGGCGCGAGGCGCCCTCTCACATCCCGCTCAGCCCGCTATCGACCGCGAGCGTCTGCGCGGTGACGTAGACGCTCTCGTCCGAGAGGAAGAACAGCACGGCATAGGCGATCTCCCAGGCGGTGGCCTGGCGGCCGAACGGGATTTGGCCCTTGCCGCGCGAGGGGCGGCCGGCGCCGGCCTCGCGGCCGTTCGGCGTGTCGACCAGGCCGGGATAGACCAGATTGGCGCGGATGCCGCGGCGCGATCCGAGATGGGCGATGTTGCGCATGAGGCCGCCGAGCGCGGCTTTCGAGGAATCATACACCGCCATCTGCGAGCCGGCCTTCAGCGCGGCGATGGAGGAGATGAAGACGATGGCGCCGCCGTTGTCGAATTTCGGCAGGCCTGCGCGGCAGCACAGCATCGGGCCGCGAACGTTGACGTCGTAGATCGCATTCCACTCCTCGGGGCTGACGGCATCGAGCCCGACTTTGCCGAAGGTGCCGATGTTGAGGACCATGCCGTCGAGCCCGCCCATGGCGCGATGTGCTTCCTCGATCATGCGCTGGACGTCGGATTCAGAGGTGACATCGGCCGTGATGGCAAAGCCCTCGCCGCCTTCGTCGGTGATGTGCTTGACGGTCTGCTGTGCGGAAGTGTGGTTGAGATCGGCGACCGCGACCTTGGCGCCCTCGCGGGCGCAGAGAATGCTCATGGCGCGGCCGTTGCCGATCGGATCGGTGGCGGCGTCGAACACGCGCTGGCCACCGCCGACGATCAGGATCCGGCGGCCCTGGAGGCGTCCCCTGCCCGGCGCTTCGCCCAGCGATTCCGCACTCGGCGGGCGGACATAGCGGTCCGGCCTGGTCTCGGAATTTTCAGACATGCGAGCCGCCTATTTCTTGCCGCCGTCATAGACCTTCATGCCGGCTGCCGGATCAAGATCGGTCTCGGTCGCCTCGGTGACACGCGCCATCATCATGTAGAAGCCGAGCGCGACGATGGATTCGACGATCTCCTGGTCGCTGAAATGCTCGCGCATGGCGGCGAAGATCGCCTCGGGAACGCGAACGTTCTCGACCACTTCGCGGCCGAATTTCAGCAGCGCGCGCTCGGCTTCGCTCAGGCCGGCGGCATCGTAGTCGGCGCGCTCGACCGCATCGATCTGTGCTTGCGTGCAGCCTACGCCGAGCGCGATCGGCACGTGCTGGCGCCACTCATAGGCGCCGCCTTCGAGCTGGGCGGCCTGGAGGATCAGGAGCTCGCGATTGACCGCACTGAGCTTCTGCTTGTGCAGAATCGAATTGCCGAGCCGCATCGCCGGAATCATGTTGGCCTCGGCATGCGCCATCATGCGGAAAATATTCAGCTTGACCGGCATGCGGTCGAACGAGGCGCGGATGTCGCCGCTGGTCGTCTCCGGATCAATCAGGGGCAGCCTTGCCACGATTCTCTCCCTTGGCTTTTCGTTTCTTGTTGTCCTGCGTCCCGCCATCCGCTGCGATCAGCGACAGGAAGAAGGCGAGATAGCGGTCGATCGCCTCGATCACCTTCGACCGCGGCGACGGTGCCGCGCCCATCACGTAATGCTCGAGACGGATGTAGATCAGCCCGGCCGCGAACAGTCGCGCGATCTCGCGCGGGTCCGGCGTCGAGACCAGGCCGGCGAGCGCGAAGCCGCGGAAATAATCCGTCATCATGCTCTGCTCGCGCGCGTAAAAATGATCGGCAAATTTGGCGCGGATGCCGGGCACGCGGTTGCGCTCGGCGGTGATGACTTTCTGAAACTGGTGCTCGCGCGGATCTGACCATTGCTCGACGAGATCCAATGCAAACTGCCGGCAGAACGCGGCGGGCTGGCGCGCGAGCTGCCTGTAGCGCGGCTCTTCCAGCCGGCTCGCCGAGCTGGCCGGTCCGTGCTCGCTGACGATCGCCTCGAGGATCGCGGCCTTGCCGGCGAAGTGATTGTAGAGGCTGCTCTCGCGGATGCCGACGCGACGCGCGAGCTCGCGCATCGAGGCGCCGCCATAGCCGCTCTGCGCGAACAGATCGAGCGCCTCGGCGAGGATGCGCTCGCGGGTCGTGGGCGCAGCCGCTTCCGCCGCGCTGGTGGTGTGGACAGCCATGCGGCTTGACTAACGAACGATCGTTCGCTAGTCAACCGTCGGCACGATCGCTCGTTCGGTCTTGCGCTTCAACTCCGCTCTCAAAAGAAGCGGAGAGCAATCTGGGGAGACTGGGTCATGGCGCGCTTCGTCCATTTTCGTCTGCTGCGCGCCGCAACATTGTCATTGGTCGTAACGTCCTCGGCAATGCTGCCCGCGCGCGCCGAGGATCCGGCCGCCTATCCCACCCACAAGATCAGGATGCTGCTGCCTTATGCGGCCGGTGGCGGCGGCGACGTGATCGGACGACTGCTCGGCGACAGGATGGGCAAGACGCTCGGACAGAGCGTCTATATCGAGAACCACACCGGGGCTGCCGGCACGCTCGGCACGCAGATGGTCGCGGCGTCGGCGAACGACGGCTACACCATCACCGTCGGCGGCATGACCACGCATGTGCTGGCGCCGGCGATCTATCCGAAACTGCCCTACGATTCGATCAAGGACTTCACCACGATCGGGCGCATCGGCACGTCCTCGATCATGCTGGTGGCGACCAAGGATTTTGCGGCCAACGACATCAAGGGCCTGATCGCGCTGGCCAAAAAGGGCGAGCCGATCCAGTACGGAAGCTGGGGCGTGGGCTCGACCGGACAATTCTGCGCGGAAATCCTGATGCAGCAGACCGGAATCAAGATGGACCACGTGCCGTTCAACGGCATCGCCAAACTGGCCGGCGATCTGCTCGGCGGCCACATCTCGCTGGCGACGCTCGACATGGCGACCGCGACGCCGCTGGTGAAGGACGGCTCGATCAAGGCGCTGGCTGCCTGCGGCGAGCGCTCGCCGAGCCTGCCGGATGTCGCCAGCTACAAGGAACAGGGCGTGCCGTTCGACCGCAGCCTGTCCTGGGCGATGTATGCGCCTGCGGGCCTTGCCGAACCGATCGCAAGAAAGCTGTCGGCGGCACTGAAGGACGCGCTCGCCGATGCCGAGGTGAAGGAGAAGCTGCTCGGGCTCGGCATCACGCCCCAATTCGTGGCGGGCGACGAGCAGCGTGACATCAACGCTCGCGACATCGCGGCCTGGAAGCAGGTTGCCAAGGACGCGGGCATTGAAGTGAAGTAAATCGAGGTCGTGTGAACAAGGTAACAAGGAGAGCGCCGGCATGAGCCGCATCTTCGGCGCGGTGCGTCAGAACGGGTATGTGGTGCGGGACATCCACGCCGCGATGAAGCACTGCATCGAGGTGATGGGCGTCGGCCCCTGGTACTACATGGACCGCGTCAAGACCGACTGGTTTCGCCATCGCGGCGAAAACTCCGCCGTCGAAATGAGCATCGCGCTGGCCAATTCCGGCGATCTCCAGATCGAACTGATCCAGCAGCGCAATGACGCGCCTTCGCTGTACAGGGAATTCCTCGAGTCCGGCCACGAAGGCCTCCAGCACATGTCCTACTGGAGCCACGACTACCAGGCCCTCTACGACAGGGCGCTCGGGCTCGGCTACAGGATCGGCCATGAGGGCCAGATCGGCGGGGACAGAGGGCGCTTTGCCTATTTCGACACCCAGGCCCATCCAGGCACCGTGATCGAGATCTCCGACATCAGCGGGACCAAGGGGCCGTTCTTCGAGAAGGTCCGGCAGACGGCTTTGAGCTGGGACGGCACGCGGCCGATCCGCGAGGTCGGCGTGAGCCGATGACGCCGGAGGTCGGCAAGGGGATGCAGGACCGACCGGGTTCACCGGGCTGCTGGCGCGGTAGAAATCCATGGTAACGTGAGCCTCGTGTCCGAACCTTCAGCGAGGCAAGCATGTCCAACACTGACAAGGTTTTCGCCGGCTCGATCCCGAAACTCTACGACGAATATCTGGTCCCGCTGATCTTCGCCGTTTACGCCGACGACATCGCAAGACGTGTCGCGGCCCGCTCTCCCTCCGTGCTGCTCGAGATCGCGGCAGGCACCGGCGCGGTGACGCGCGCGGTGGCGGCGGCGCTGCCGCCCGGCGTCCGTTATGTCGCAACCGACCTCAACGAGCCGATGCTCGCCGTCGCGGCGCAGCGTCAGGCAGACGACGATCGCATCTCGTGGCGCCAGGCCGACGGATCAGCCCTGCCCTTCGACGATACCGAATTCGACGTGGTCTGCTGCCAGTTCGGCGCCATGTTCTTTCCGGACCGCGTCAAGGCTTACGGGGAAGTGAAGCGCGTCCTCAACGGCAATGGCGCGTTCGTGTTCAACGTCTGGGACCGCATCGAGGACAATGTGCTGACGCACGAAGCCACGATCGCGCTTGAAAAGCTGTTTCCCGACGACCCGCCCCGTTTCATGGCGCGGACGCCGCACGGCTATCACGACAAGGCGGTCATCAGAGCCGACCTCGAACGCGCAGGCTTCCGTGACATATCGATCGAAACGCGAGCTGAGATAAGCCGCGCGCCATCGCCCGAGCACGTCGCGATCGCGCTCTGCCAGGGCACGCCGCTGCGCAGCGAGATCGAGGCACGCGATGCCAGCAAGCTTCAGGCTGCGACCGACATCGTTGCCGAGGCGATCCGAGCGCGCCATGGGTCCGGACCGATCGAAGGCAAGATCCAGGCTATCGTGATCGAGGCGCGGCGGTCGTGACGGGCTTCGATCTGCCCGCCTCCTACCAGAAGCCCCGCTGCATCGGCTGTGCCGGCTGATAATATTGATACTGGCCGCGCCGGCGCGGATTGACGGGCTGCGGGTTCGGATCGCGCTGGAAGAAGAAGCCGAAACCGTTGCCGCCATTGTCCCAGCCGTCGTCGCTCGCCATCGCCATCGGAGGCGCGGTCGGCTTGCGCGTGATGAAACCGCCCTGGGGCTGGTTGCTCAGCACCGCGACGAACTCGGTGCGGTAGTTGGTCTCGCTGCTCAGCGGCTCGTCCGAGATGATGATCGAGGACCGCGGCAACGCAGTCGGCGCGATGCGATCGAGCACCTCCTGCGGGATGGTGATGCGGTCGAGCGCGTCCTTGGCATTGTCGCCGTCTTCGATCGTGACCACGCTCCAGCGCAAGCCGGCGTCGTTCTTCGCCATCGCCGTGAAGATATGCGTGCCGAGCGGCAGGTCCGGATTGCGGATGGTGACGGGGACCTCGATGCTGGTGTCGAACACCTCGCCGCCGCCGTCCGGTGCCGGCTTGTGCGTGTTCCGCCGCACATAGAGCTTCTGCGTCGCACGGCTGATGTAGACCGAGACCGGCTCGAGCGCGAGCTTTGCGTCGGTCGCGGCCTTCACGGCGTCGGCCTTCCTGGCCGCTGCCGCCTTGGCCGCCTCTTTCGTGGCCGCGACCGCATCGCGCTTCGGTTGTGCGGCAATCTTGGCAGCATCGAGCTGCGTCGTCGCGTCGGCGGCCCTGGTGGCGGCCTTCTGCTTCAGCTCCTCGGCCTTGGCGCGGGCCTGATCGGTCTTGGCGGCCGCAAGCTGCTTGTCGGCGAAGGCGAGCTCGGCATCAGCGCGGGTCTTCTGCTGTTCCAGCTTGCGCAGCGAGGCCGGCAGCGATGCCGCCTCTTTCGCGGCCAAAGTCGCGGCCTTCTTCGCCTCGTCGGCCGCCCTTGTGGCCTCCTCGGCCTCGCCGGAGAGCCTGCCGATTTGGCCCGGCGCCGCCGCAATGGCGTCCCGCTTCGGCATGAACAGTGCGGGATGAACGATGTCCATCGGAGCCGCGTCGTTCGGCGAGATGATCACCCGCATCCCGATGTTGGTCTTGTCGAACAGGCCCTCCGCGAAGCCGAACGGCATTCGCACGCAGCCATGCGAAGCGGCATAGCCCGGCAGCGGCCCGCCATGCAGCGCGATGCCGTTCCAGGTGATGCGCTGCATGTTCGGCATCCAGGCGTCGTCATACATGGTCGAGTGGTGGTCCTTGTCCTTCTCGACGATGGCGAAGACGCCGGCGGGCGTCTCGCGCCCCGTCGTGCCGGTGGACACCGGCGCGCGAAAAATCCAGCCCTCGGCGTCGTAGAAGGTGACCTGCTGGCTCTTGATCGAGACGATCGCCATGATCGGTTCGCCGGCCTCGCGCGGCGCCACCGCCTCGGTTGGCTGACGCGCCTGCTTGGCGGCATTGGCCGGGCCGACAGCCGCAAAGGCGAGCATCGCCGCCAGGGTCACAATTCCGGGAGGCCCCCAACGCCGCATCGCCACGGTGGATTGCGCCGTTGTCATCAGGTTTCTCATGCCATCCTCGGTCGAAATGCCAGTCCGCCGGTCATTGATCAGATTGCGATGTTTGAATTAAGAAATTGCAGCCGCCTTACGTTCCGTCTGTGGCGACATTCGGCACGTTCCGACGATAAATCTCATATACGACGGTTGACGCAGGCGGAAGGGCGGCGCGCGGCCGAAGCTGGCGGTCTATCGCTGCGACAGAATGACCGGGGGTCGGTGACACGGCTCCCAGCGCCCGGCGTCGGACGGCGAAGCCACGTTGAACGGACGATGAACGCCCATCGCCTTCCGATCGCACGGATTCACGCCATTCGGCGGCCGCGCGGGGGCGGCGTAAGCTAAGCCACTGGAGTCAAGACACTGCCTTTTCAAACAAGCTTGGCTGCCTTGCCAAACAAGGCCGCCTCGCCAAAGGAGACGAGCCGCTGCCGCTCCTCGTCCCACAGGGTCAGCCGCACGGTCCGCAAACTCTGGAGCAGCGTAATCCGCCCGACACCAGCGAACTGCGGATGGTCGCGCAAGACGTCCTGCAAGCGATAGCAGGGAATTCGACTGGATAAATGATGGATGTGGTGAACGCCGATATTTGCCGTGAACCATCGCAAGACAGCCGGCAGTTGGTAGTGAGAGCTGCCGTGCAGCGCGGCGTCGTGAAAATTCCAGGTCTCGTCGTGGGCCCAGTGCGTGTGCTCGAACTGGTGCTGGACGTAGAACAGCCAGACACCGATCGATGCCGCCAGAACAACGATCGGCAGATGCACGAGCAGGAACGGCCCATAGCCGACCAGCTGGATCATCGTGACGGCGAGAACCGCGAGGCCGATGTTCGTGCCCATCGTGCTCAGCCAGGGTTTCCAGCCGCGACGCATCATCCCGACCGGCAATCGGTGCTTCAAGATGAACAAATATGTGGGACCGACGCCAAACATCACGAGGGGATGTCGATACAAGCGATACAGCGTCCGACGCCATCGCGACCGCCCGAGAAATTCGCGCGTGGTCAGCGTATCGATGTCGCCCAGGCCCCTGCGATCGAGATTGCCGGAGTTCGCATGATGGCCTGCGTGATTATGCCGCCAATAGCCGTATGGCGTCAGTGTCATCACACCGATGGCTCGGCCGACCCAATCGTTCGCAACGCGGCCGCGGAAGAACGAGCCGTGTCCGCAATCATGTTGGATCATGAAAAGGCGGACCAGCAAACCCGCCGCGGGCACCTCCAGCAGGAGGGCAAACCAATAGCCCTGGTCAAGAGCGGCCCAAATCAGAGCCCAGAGGACGACGAACGGTATCGCTGTAATCGCAAGTTCGAGGATACCCCGTGTGTTGTCGGGCTCGCGATAACGGGCGAGCAACTGCGCCGATGCGCGGATTTCCGGTATTCCTTGGCTCATATCTGCTCTGCTCCCGACATGCCGCCCAAGAAGCACGGTTATGGCCACCGACGCAACAAAATCGCCCTCCGCCTGGACAGCTTCCCGTCGGAACCGAGCCATCGCCAGGCCAAGCGGCGCTTTCAGAGCTTCAGACGGTGAGGCCGAGCCTCGTCAGACATCGCGGCTTAAACGCCCAGCGCCTTGCGGTTGAAGGTGCGCAGGAAACGCAGCGACAGCGTCCGGACGTTTGCGACGTTCAGCAACCAGCCGGCAGCGGCATAAGCCAGCCCGCCGGCGAGGCTCACGACCATGAGCGGGACGAGGCCGATCCCATTGACCTGGGATCGTGCCAGGAGGATCGCAGCCGCCATCGCCGCAGCGGAGACCGCAACGCCGGCGAGGCGGTGGAGGTCGAACGGGACCGGATGGGCGCGATGCATCAGGACGACGGCAACGAGGAAGCCGATCGCTTCGGTTGCGAGCGTCGCCAGCGCCGCGCCGTAGAGGCCATGGCTGGCCACCAGCACGAACATCAACGCGACGCTGACGACCAGCGTCAGGAACGACTGCGCCGCCAGCATGAACGGTCGTTCGGCGAGCTGGAAGCTGATCTGCACGTAGAATTGATTGGCGATGCCGAACAAGCGCGCGAGCACCAGCGTCGGCAGCAACGCCGACACGCCGGCGCGGAAGTCGACGCCAACGAGTGTGCCGGCGACCTGGTCGGCTGCGAGCGCGAGCCAGACGGCGACGGGCGCGACCACGACGAGCAGAAGCTCGAGGCTCTCGGTCAGCCGCTCCCGCGTCGTCTCGGTGTTTTTCTCCGACAATGACCGGAACACCAGCGGCACGGTCGCCGCGGCGACACTGGAGGCGATCATGACCATGAACTGTCGCGGCAGATCGGCGGCGACGCCAAAGATGCCGGCGGCGTCCTTGCCGAGCAAATAAGCCACGATGAGGCGGTCGCAGGCTGAATAGACCGCAACGGACAATCCGGCCAGCGTCAGCGGCAGGCCGTAGCGCGCGAGCTGCACGAACTGGCTGCGCTGAAAGCGCGCGATCCTGGTGCGGTCACCGACGAGGTTCAGGACGATCCCGGCGAGCGAACCCAGGCCGAAGGCGGCGAGCAGTCCCAATCCACCCCAGCCGAGCCAGATGCCGAGCAGGCCGAAACCGACGCTCGACACGCTGCGCACGATCGAGATCGCCGCGAACCTGTAAGGGCGCAGTTTTGCGCGCTCGAACTCCTGGCCGACATCGACGGCATTCGCCATGATCGCGACGAACATGCTGGCCAGCAGCAGCCCAACGCTGAGATCGCTGCGGAACAGGAAGACCAGCGGCGTGGTGGCGCAGAGGACGGCGACGGTCAGCGCGAAGGCGACCATTGCCGTGCCGCGGAAATCCACCTCGGCCGACATCGCCTGATAGCGCGACACCGAGAGCTTGATCCAGGCGAAGAAGATCGCGCCTAGAATGCCCGCCAGGCTGATGCCGACGACATAGACGCCGTACTCCGCCGGCGTCAGCAGCCGGGTGTAGGCCGTGACGGCGAAGAAGCCCACCGCCGCAGGCAGGATGTAGGCGACGAGATAAATCGAGAAATGGCGGTTCAGCATGCGAGCACGGGACCGGCAACATTGTTGCGAGTGTGACGGCCGTTCATCAATTGGACCATGGCAGGGCGAACGAACTGCGCCGCAACATCCCTCAAGAGTGTCACATAAGTCTGGAGATCGGGCGGCGAATGCGGCTTTGAGGGCGCTTTCGCAGGTTAGCGTTAAATTTGCCCTTCCCTGACCGGGGGCGTGGCCACCGAAAGGAACCACGATTTCGCAGCTGGCAAAGTTAACCCAACGAGGGGAAACCCCGGCGTTGCAAGGCGTCGCTTGGTACGATGGCGCGTTGGCTCCGATTAAGGAATGCCGTGACCAGGCTCGACAGACGCGAATTTCTCCTCGGCAGCGCCGCGGCACTCGCGGCGGGCGCATCGCCGTCCGCAGCGACGGCGTCGAAACTCGCCCAGCGCAATCAGGGATTTGGTGCCGCGGCCACGCTCTGGGATCTGCAAGCCGATCCCAGGCTCGGCGAAGCCATCAGCACCTATTGCACGCAGGTGGTTCCGGTGCTCGAGCTGAAATGGCCGATGCTGCGTCCCGACGCGCACACCTTTGCCTTCGAACGTGCCGACGCGATCCTGGATTTCGCCCGGCAGAACGACCTGACGATGCGCGGGCACGCGCTCGCCTGGTATCACGACATTCCGGACTGGACCAAGCAGATCAAGGATACCAAGGGCGTCGAGCGCGCCTATGTCGACCACATCGGCACCGTCGTCTCCTATTACAAGGACAAGCTGACGTCGTGGGACGTCGTCAACGAGCCGATCCCGGACAATCCGCGCAGCCCGAAAGACCGGCGCGAGTCGTTCTGGACGCAGCATCTGGGCAATCGCTGGATTCCGCTGGCGTTCCGCACGGCGGCCGCGGCCGATCCCTTCGTCAAGCTCGCGATCAACGAATACGACATCGAGTCGGCCAAGGACACGTTCATCGCGAAACGCGCGGCCTACCGCCATCTCATCATGGAGCTGCTCGACCAGGGCGTGCCGTTGCACGCCGTGGGACTGCAATCGCATCTGCATGCCGAGCTCGAGATCGACACCCATGGGCTTGCTGAATTCGTCACCGAGCTGCGGTCCTGGGGGCTGGAGGTCTATGTCACCGAGCTCGATGTCGACGACCAGAAGCTGACGGGGACGCCGGCGGAGCGCGATGCCATCGTCGCCAAGCGCGTCGACGATCTCTTGACCGCGATCTCGACCAGCGGACCGGTGCGCTCGATCCTGACCTGGGGCCTCTCGGACCGCTACAGCTGGATCAACGGCACCTTTGCGCGGGCGGACAAGCAGCCGAACCGCCCCTTGCCGCTCGACGGCGAATTCAAGCCGAAGCCGTTCATGAACGTGATCAGCAAGTTCACGAAGGACGCGTGAAGGCGCCGGGTCTCAGCGCGTCTTCGGAGCCTCGAACTGAACCTCGTCCCCGATGTCCTCCGGAGAAAGGCTCGGACTGCGACGGTCGCGCGAGCTGAGACGGAACACGTCGCGGATGTCGTCGATCGAGGTCGACGAATAGGACTGGATGCACAGCGCCACCTGGTCGGGCGAAGCGGCGCGCATCATCGCTTCGATGGCCGGACGGTCGAGGCAAGTGTCGTCCCAATGCGAGACCGCGATGCTGTCTTCGGTGACCCGATGGGCGGCCAGGTGCGCGGGCGAGTTCGCGACGAAATGGCCGTACATGAGATATTCCGAGAACTTCTTCTTCCGGCATAGCGCCAGAACCCAGTTCAATCCCGTCGCCGACTTGATCGCGACGGTCATCGCGCGCGCGGTGTCCTTGTCCCAGACCAGCGCGTTGCCGACATAGTCGTCCGCGGGGAAGGACCGGCCCTTGATGCCAAGGAGCTGATCGACGGTGCGGAGCCACAGGACATGCAAGGGGTGGGCGGCGTCGATCCCGTTGCGCGTGACGAATAGCGGCGTCTTCTCAGCGCCGGCATATTGGCCGACGTCGTATTCGCGGAAGAACAGATTGTCCGAATCCAGGATGCAGACGCGCTGCTCCGGCGCGTTGAGGACGCCAGCGATCTTGAGAATCTGCTGGATGTGCCAGCCATGAACAGGTGACGACAGCAGCGACAGCCAGACGCGCCGTTTGCTGATGAACTGGAGAGCCGGCGGCAGCGCCCACAGCCATTTCGGCAAATAGCGCGAGGCCGGAACGATGACACGCTTCTCGGAAGCGAACCGCGCGAACAGCGGCAGATCCTCATCGTTAACGAGAACATAATGCCGCGTGTAGCCCGTCAACCAGGTGTCGATGCTCTCGCTGAGCAGCGAAAAGCGATCGATATCCTTGGCGTAGCTGGCGGTCAGCAGGGCAACGGAATGCATAGCGCGCGCTCGTATGGCGATGGGCCGTACTCATAGCGGCGCATAGATAGGCTGGAAACTCACAATCTGAATCAAGGTAAAGCGAAACAGAGGGGTGACCGCAGGAAAGGCTAGCCTTCGGACGCAAGGCTTCTGACGTAGGCGATCGCTTGCTCAGCTACGGTGGGATCGAGATCCGTTTTACGCATCCTTTGCTCAATCAGCTCCAGGTCCAAAGGCCGGGTCCCATGGATCGCGCTGACGAACCTCTTGTCCCTATCATCCAACCTGGCGAGTTTTGACACGACGAGGTCTTCCAGCGCAGACGCCACGCCGGTCACCGTCCGTCCCCCGACTTCAGTTTGTACCCTGACCGCCCGGTTCAGCCATCCTCTCGGGAGCTTAGCCGTCGTCTCCATCGACGCCATCGATGTAGAAACCATGCGTGCGGTGGAACTGGCTTTCAGATCCAAAAAGGCCGTCGATGTGTTCAGACGCAATGGGCTGCACACCGTCACGCGTGTGCTTGGCCTCCTTCATTCCCCAGACTTTTGCGTTTGCTGGAAAGGCATCGATTTCCGGCGATTGCCTCGTCGCCTCTGGCGCATCGGACATGGAAGCCAGTATGGCCTGACTGCCAACGATGTACACCGTATCCGTGTCAAATGCGAAGGCCAGGGCTCTGACGACTCTAAGCAAGTCCTCGAAATCACGTACGGGGGCCACCCTCAGCCATCACAGATCTCAATCAGAAGCAATTTGAGTACTCAAGGCGCGTTCGACGATTCGTCTTGCAGCTCTTCGTAGCCGGATGCGCATGTCGTAATCCCCAAAATGGACGCCTTCGGTGAGAAAGAATGGCGACGAATTGCGCAATTTGACCATCACGCGATCGCGACTGATCAGTTTCACCGCAAGTTCTCCAGTCGGAAGAGCAAGCAACTCCTGCCACTCGCGCACGAAAGGCCAATCGGTAAACTGGTCAGCCTGACGGGTATGAGCTGCTTTGGCCTTTTCGACCAAAGATGGATCGCGGCGAAGCCTCCGCACGATCAGCCGATGCATCATCAGCTTCGCGGTATCGCCAACCACACCTTCGTTCAATCCGTCATCCATCTGTTCATCCGGGCCCAGCTGCAAATATAGACAACTCGCCGGGAACAAAACAGGGTGCAACTTCCCAATAGTTACCACTTTGGCGCGGTGAGCCCTAATCCAACGGCAGCCCCTGCTCGATGCCGCGAAAGCGCAGCGGCGCCAGCGCGGAGGCGCGCTGCCACCAGTCGGCGACGCGGTCGTCGAGCGCGGTCACGCCTCGACCCTGACCGGGGAAGATCCGGATCTGCTGCACCGTCTCGGCTTCGAACCCCTTGCCCTTGCGGGTGATCTTGAGCGCGGCGCCTTCGCGGTCCCGCTGGGTCAGCGGCACCAGAAGCCGGCCGCGCGGACGAAGCGACCGAAGCCAGAGCGAATGCGGCTGCGAGAAGCCGGCATGAACGATGATCACGTCGGCGGGTTCGCCGATGTCCTCGCATCCGTCGCCATGGACGACCGCGACGTTGCGATAGGCGCCAAGATAGGTTGCGGCGCGCGCCGCAAGCCGCTCGTCGCATTCGATCGCCCGCACCTTGCCTTTGGGCCCCACGATCTTCGACAGCACGGCCGAGAAATAGCCGAGCCCGCAGCCGATCTGGACGACACGGTCTCTTTCCCCGACCTCGAGCAAATCGATGAAGTGCGCCCACAGGCTCGGCAGCCCGGTGTCGAGCTTGCGGCGCGCATCGATCGCGACCAGCACATTGTCCTGGAGATGAACGGGATCGGCATCCGGCGTCAGCCGATAGTTGCGCGCCGCCTCGCTCTTGATGCGCCAGGGTCCCTTCGCCAGAAACTTTTCGCGCGGAACAGTGGCGAGGGCTTCGAGCAGGCGCGTCGAGGAGATCCGCTCGCGCCTTGCGATCAGCTCCACGTAACGCGTACGCGCGGCGGCAAGGTCGCTCATCTCACGGGATGGCCTGTGCGCGAACAGGCGCGTCCGCGCCGAGCTCGTCGATCAGTTGCATCGCCTGTTTCAGGTCCGGCGTGGAAAAGCCCTCGCTGAACTTGCCGACGATCGGTACGAGCAGGAGACGAGCGTGCTCGCGCTTTCCGGATTCGTGCGACAGGCGCGCGAGGCTGACGGCGGTGCGAAGCTCCCACGACAGCGCGCCCTGCTTGCGCGCGATCTCCAGCGACAGGTTGAACAGATCCTCGGCCTCCTGCACCGAGGCCGGATTCCCGTCCGACATGGTGATTTCGCCTTGCAGGCGGTAGACTTCGGCGAGGTAGGAGTGGTCGCCGGTCCGTCTTGCGGTCGCGAGCGCACCGTCCAGCGCGCGCAAGGCGGCATCGCGCATCCCGACTTTGGCGTAGGCCTCCGCGAGCAGGCAGCGGAACCAGCAGCCGGCGAGCCAGGAATCCATCGCTTCGTATTCGTCAAGGCCGAACCGCATCTGGCTGAGACCTTCGTCGGCCTCGCCGAGCTGCGCCAGCGCCCACCCGCGCAGGATCGCCGCCTGCTGCTTCCAGTGCAGGAAATTGTGCTCGGTGGCGATGATCATGGCGCGGTTGGCGTGGTCGCGCGTGCCCTCGACATCGCGCAAATGCTGGCAGAGATAGGCGCCGAACACGAGCGCGAAGGCGAGCGTGAAGGGATGGCGGATCTTCTCGGCGTTCGCGATCGCCTGCTCGCTGTGCTGGCGCGCCGCGTCCGGCCGGCCGAGGAACCACAGGAGGTAGCCGAGATAGGACAGCGAGACGACGCCGGGATCGGTGCCGTGCCGCTCCATCAGATCGGAGTGCAGGTCGGGGCTGTAGAGGTTGATGCAGCGATGCAAATGGTGCTGGGACGCGGCAAAGCGCCCGCGATAGAGCATCGTCATCGCGATCGAGCGATGCGCCTCGATCAGATAGCCGGTCTGCTGCGCCGGTTGCGTCCCCTCGTTCAGCCGCTCGCGCTTGGCGAACTTCAATAGCTCGACGCTGAGATCGTGCGCGCGGGTGAGATCGGCGCGGATGAAATGACAGACCCAGAGCCCGCGAGTGGCGGCGAAGGCCTTTTCGTCGTCGTCGAGCTGCTGGCCGAGTTCGAGGGCGCGGACGTAGTTCTCCTCGACCTCCTGCACGGCATAGCCCTTGGCGGCGATCAGCGCGTTGCCGAGCGCGATGCGCAGTTCGAGCTCCATCTCGTCGGCGCCCTGCATGCGCGCATTGGCCTGCACGACGCTGAGGCCGCGGCCCAGATGCCCGATCGCCTCCAGATTGGCGCCACTCTTGGCCGCCTGCTTGCCGGCCTTGAGCCAGAAGCTGGCGGCGCTCTCGCTCTGGCCGGATTCGGTCATATGATGGGCGAGCAGTTCCGGTTCGCGCTCGGTCTTCTCGGGATACATCTCGGCGAGCACCTGGGCGATCCGGGAATGCAGCTTGCGCCGCTCGCTGTGCAGCAAGCTCGCATGCGCGGCGTTCTGAATCATCACGTGCTTGAAGGAGTAGAGCGCGTCGGGCGGATGGCCGCGGCGCATGATCAGCCCGGCCTCCTCCAGGTGATTGAGCGCGGCCTCGATCTGTTCGGCGGGCGTATTGGCGACCGCGTGCAGAGTCTCGTAGGAGAATTCGCGACCGATGGTGGCGCCGATCTGCGCGATCCGCTTGAACGGTCCCATCCGGTCCAGCCGCGCCATCAGCGAGTCCGTCAGCGTCGCCGGGATCGCAAGCTGCCGCCACGGGCCCGACAGCACATAGCGCCCGTGCCGTTCGGTCAGGAGGTTGGATTCGAGAACCGTCTTGGTCAGCTCCTCCAGGAACAGCGGCACGCCGTCGGTCTTGACGATGATCTCCTCGATGACCTCCTTGGGAAGCTCGCGTCCCGCCACGCGCTCGACCAGCGTCGCGCGCAACTGCCGGCTCAACCGGTTCAGCACCAGGGTCGTGATATGCGAATGGGCGTTCCAGCTCGGCTGGAATTCGGTGCGCGCGGTGATGATGACCAGGATCGGCCGGTTCTGCGCCCGGTCGACCAGGAGATCGATCACCTCACGGGATGTCGGGTCGATCCAGTGCAGATCCTCGAATGCGATCACCAGCGGCTGCTCGCGCGCGAGGCCGAGGAAATGATTGACCAGCGCCGCGACGGTCGCATCCTTTTGCTGCTGCGGCGACAGCTCCAGCGGCGGATAGCGGTCGCCGGTCGGAATTGACAACAGCGCGGCAAACAGCGGCGCAACCTGCTCGATGTCGCCATGAGCGGCGGCGATCGCGGTCTCCAGGCTCGCCAGCGACTGCACGGACGCATCCTCGCGATCGAGGCCGAGAGAGAATTTGAGCTGCTCGGCGAACGGATAGAACGCCGTGGAGGTGTAATAGGGCGAGCACTGGAACGAGACCTGTCCATGGCGATCGCCCGCGATCCGGTCGAATATCTCCTGGATAATGCGCGACTTGCCGATGCCGGGCTCGCCGAACTTGACCACGACCTGGCCCTCGCCGTCCTTGGCCTGCTGCCAGCGCCCCATCAGCAGCGCAATCTCCTCCTCGCGGTTGACGAGCGGGGTCAGCCGCGTGCCCATCGCGGCGGCGAAGCGGGTCTCCACCCGCGAGGCGCGCATCACGTGCCAGGCCTGGGCCTTCTCCGAGATGCCCTTGAGCGCGTGGACGCCGAGATCGCGGTAGTCGAACTTCCCCTTCAGCAGCGACTGGGTCGACGTGGAAATCACCACACCGTTGGGCGGCGCCAGGCCTTGCAGGCGCGCGGCGAGATTGACGGTTTCTCCGACCGCGGAGTCGCGCTCTTCGGTACCCTGTCCGACGAGGTCGCCAACCACGACGAGACCGGTTGCGATGCCGATGCGGACGGCGGGTGAGTGGCTGAGCGCACCGCGCGGCTCGATCGCGCGGGCGGTCGACAGCACCCGGACGATTTCCAGCCCCGCGCGCACGGCGCGCTCGGCGTCGTCCTCATGTGCGGTCGGATAGCCGAAATAGACCAAAATACCGTCCCCGACGAAGCGGGCAGCAAAACCTTCGTAATGCTTCACCACGCGGACGCAGGTTTCGCGGAAGCTCGCGATCATGTCGCGCACGTCTTCCGGATCGAACTGCACCGAGAGCGAGGTGGAATCCACCATGTCGCAGAACATGGTGGTGAGCTGACGCCGTTCGGCGCCGACCTCCGTCCGGACTTGCGGGCGCACCGTCGCGTCGGACTTTTCCGCGGTTTCGGCCCGGAACAACGCGGTCATGGCCCGCTGGAGCCGCTTCCGATCGCCGAGCGGCAATCCGAGCTCGACGAGATCGGATTCGGTCAGGTCTCCCATGACGTCGAGATCGAGACGGTGCTGCGCGAAGAGATCGGTATAGTGGCTAAGACCGATGCCCTCGAGCCAGCGCTTCAGCCCGCCTTCCGTTCCCGTGCCCGGCTCATTCTCCAGCATGGTGATTCCGCCCGACCAATTACTCCGTCGAAGGGCTTAGGGCCCCGCAACCACAGATTTTGGGGCCAAAACTTCACCTCAGACTGGACGCGTTCCCCAACTTCTTGGAAGAATAGCCCAATCGGATCAAAAGGGAACGGAATTGTCGGACGTCACAGGCCCAGCCCCGCGGGAGTCAGCGAGCACGACGGCCGAAGCGAAGATATTCGCGGATATCGGCGGTCTTCTCGATTTCCATGCCCGCAAGACGCCGGCGGCCCCCGCCCTCCTCGCCCCCGGCCGGCCGGTCCTCAACTACGGCGGGATTGGCGAGCGGACGCAGGATCTGGTCCGCACGCTGCGCGGGCTTGGCATCGCCCCTGCCGACCGTATTGCGGTTGCGCTGCCGCGCGGTGCCGACAGCGCACTGGCCCTGATTGCGGTCGCCTCAAGCTGCGCTTGCGTCCCCGTCAATCCCGATCTGACGGCGGACGAGCTGCAACGCTATTTCAGCGAATTGAAGCTGACGGCGCTCGTCACCCGGGCCGACACGAACTCGGCGGCCCGCGATGTCGCCAAGACGCTCGATATTGCCGTGATCGATTTCGTGCCGGGGTCGCAAGCCGATCTCGGCGGCTGTACGTTCGTCGGGCCGGCGGTTGGACCGGCGAGCAGCAGCGGCGCCTCGCGCGGCGACGATGACGCGTTCATCCTGCTGACCTCAGGCACGGCGGCGCGGCCGAAGATGGTGCCGCTGACGCATCGCAACGTCTGTCTCTCCGCCTACAATGCCAGCCGCGTGCTGTCGCTTGCGTCCCACGATCGTCTGCTCAACGTCCTGCCGCTGTTTCACGCCCATGGTTTGATCTCGGGCCTGCTGACGGCGCTGGCCGCGGGCTCCAGCGTGATCTGTACCGAGGGTTTCGACGCATCCTCCTTCTTCGGCTGGATGCGGCAGCTGCAACCGACCTGGTACACGGCAGTGCCGACCATTCATCGCGCGCTGCTGACGGCGGCGGAAGCGAACCCGGATCTTGCCCGATCGTCGCTGCGCGTGATCCGCTCCGCCTCGGCGTCGCTTGCGCCTGCGATCCTCGACGGGCTGGAGGCGACGTTCGGCGTTCCCGTGCTCGAGACATACGGCATGACGGAGGCGGCCTCGCAGATCGCGGCCAATCCGTTCGAGCTGCGCAAGGTCGGATCGGTCGGCCGCGCCGCGGGCCCCGAGATCGCCATCATGGACGAGGCGGGCCGTGCGCTCGCCAGCGGCGAGCCCGGCGAGATCATGCTGCGCGGACCCAACATGAGCCGCGGCTACTATAATGACGAGGCAGCGACGCAGGCCGCCTTCCGCAACGGCTGGTTCCGGACCGGCGATCTCGGCTATCTCGACGCCGACGGCTATCTCTTCATCGTCGGCCGTATCAAGGACGTCATCAACCGCGGCGGGCAGAAGATCTCGCCGCTGGAGGTGGAAGAGGTTCTGCTCAGCCATCCGGCAGTGCTGGAGGCCGGCGTGTTTGCCGTCCCGCACCAGAAGCTCGGCGAGAACGTGGCCGCAATCGTGGTGCTGCGGCCGAATTCCGAGGCGACCTCGGACCAGTTGCGCCAGTTCGCACGGAAACGGCTCGCGGCCTACAAGGTGCCGAGCCTGATCCGCAGCGTGGCGACGCTGCCGAAAGGCGCCAGCGGCAAGGTCAAGCGCAATGCGCTCGCCGAGCTGATCGCAACAGTAGGCGGCGGCGAGGAGGAGGCGCGTCTGCCGCACAACGCGCTGGAGACCGAGCTCGCCGGGATCTGGGCCAATTTGCTGGAGCTGCCGCAGGTCGGGAGCGATCAGGATGTCTTCGCGCTCGGCGCCGACTCGCTCGCGGTGACGCAGATGCGCTCGCGCCTGCGCGAACGCTTCAATGTCGATTTCTCGTTCGAGGACGTGTTTGATTGCGCCACGGCCGCCGCGCTTGCGGCCCGGATCGAGACCGCTGCAACCCAGACGATGCTGCCGGCCTGGCGCCAGGCCACGGAAGCAGACGCGCCGCTGTCGTTCCAGCAGCAGCGGATGTACGTGCTCTCGCGGCTCGATCCCACTCGCTACAATTATAACGTCGTCGAAGTCGCGCTCCTCAAGGGTGGGCTCGACGTCGCCGCACTCTCTACTGGCCTCTCCGCGGTGTCGGCGCGCCATGAGGCGTTGCGGTCGGTCATCGTCGAACGCGAGGGCGAGCCGGTGCAGCTTGTGCTGCAATCGCCGCCGCAGTTCGAGCGGATCAAGCTCAAGCCCTGCCCCGCGGACAAGCGAGCCGCTGTTGTCAGGCGCGAAGCGTTCCGGCTCGCACAACATCCGTTCGACCTCGCGCACGAGGCGCCGCTGAAGGTCACGCTGCTCTCGTTCGACAAGAGCAGCCACGCGCTGGTGGTCAATGTCCATCACCTCGTCACCGACGGCTGGTCGCAGCGGCTGTTCTGGGAAGAACTCGCCACCCATTATTCGGCAGCGCGCAGGAACGACGTGGCGGCACTGCCTTCGCCCGCCTTCCAGTACCGCGACTTTGCGCTCTGGCAGCAGAGCTGGGCGCAGTCGCCGGCGGCCAAGGAGCAGCTCGATTACTGGCGGACGCAGCTGGACGGCGTCACCACGCTGCCGCTGCGGACCGACCGGCCAAGGCCGGAGGTCTGGAGTGGTCACGGTGCCCGTCACTATCTCGAATTCTCCAAAACTCTGTCGGCCGACCTGCGCGCGCTGAGCCAGAACCAGGGCGTCACGCCCTTCATGACCCTGCTCGCCGTATTCCAGTGCCTGCTGTTCCGCCACACCGGACACGAGGATGTCGCGACCGGCTCGCTGATCGCCAACCGCAACCAGATCGAGAGCGAGCGCCTGATCGGACTGTTCGCCAACACCGTGATCCTGCGTAATGATTTTGGCGGCGATCCGAGCTTCGGCGACATGTTGCGCCGGGTGCGGCAGGTCACACTCGATGCCTACCGCAACCAGGACCTCCCGATCGAAGAAGTCCTGCGCGCGCTTCAGATCGCGAGAAGGACGGACGGCAATCCGCTGTTCCGGATCATGTTCATCCTCCAGAATGCATCGATCGAGGCGGCACGTTTCTCCGGTCTGTCGACGCGGCGGATCGAGATCGATCCAAAGGTGGCGCGATTCGACATCACGCTCGAACTGGTCGAGGCCGACGGCCGTTTCACCGGCTTCTTCGAATACGCCACCGATCTGTTCGACGCGGCGACGATCGAGGGCATGGCCGCTCAGTTCAAAACCCTGCTCAAATCCGTCATCGCCGATCCCGAGCAGCGCATCTCGCACTTGCCACTCCTGACCGAGGCCGAACGCCGGCAGCAGCTGGCGCAGGGCCGGGGCGTGCCTGCCAATTTCGCCACGCGCGGCAATCCGAGCGAACGTTTCGACCGCCAGGTCAAGAAGACCCCGAACGCGATCGCGGTGTCGGACGGCCGCACATCCCTGAGCTATCGCGAACTGGCGCGCCGCAGTCAGGCGGCCGCGCGCTGGCTGGCGCTCGAAGGCGTCGGCGCCGAGGCCGTGGTCGCCTTGCTTGCGGATCGCGGGCCCGACCTGCTTGCCGCGATGATCGCCGTGCAACACGTGGGCGCCGCCTTCCTCAATCTCGATCCCGACCAGCCGCCGGCACGGCTCGCAACCATCCTCGGATCGAGCGGCGCCCGCATGCTGCTGACCGGACGGGCGCAGTCGTCCATGGCCGAGGCACTGCTCGAACCGCTGGTCGAGCGCATCCAAATGGCCGAACTCGAGGACGCCATCGCGCCAGCGTCGAGCAAGCCGGCCCGTGCAACGCGGCGCGCGGCGTCGAGCCTTGCCTATCTCATCTACACTTCCGGCTCCTCCGGCGCGCCGAAGGGCGTCATGATCGAGCAGCGCGGGCTGTCGAACCATCTGGCCTCGCTCATCTCCGAGCTGAACCTCTCGTCCCGGGACGTGATCGCGCAGACCGCGCCGCAGAGTTTCGTCATCTCCGTGTGGCAGTTCCTCGCGGGGCCGATGGTCGGCGCGCGCGTCCATGTCTGCGGCACCGCGATCGTGCAGGACCCGATTTTGCTCGCGCGCGAGATCGAGCGCGAGGGCATCACGGTGCTCGAGATCGTCCCATCGCTGCTGCGCGTGATCCTCGATCGCATGGACGAGGCACAAATCCGACGCGCCTTTGCGAGGCTGCGCCTTCTGATCTCGACCGGCGAGCCGCTGCCCGTCGATCTCTGCAAGGCCTGGTTCGCCCGCTGTCCGAAAGTGCCGCTGATCAATGCCTATGGTGCGTCGGAATGCTCCGACGACGTCTCGCTGCATCGCCTGACCAGGGCGCCCAGGACCACGACGGGCAACGTCCCAGTCGGCGCGCCGCTGCCGAACACGCGGCTCTACGTGCTTGACGCAGGCCTGCAGCCGCAGCCGGTCGGCGTGACCGGCGAGCTCTGCATCGGCGGCGCCGGTATCGGCCGCGGCTATGTCAACGATCCCGCGCAGAACCGGCAGCGCTTCCTGCCCGATCCGTTCTCGCGCAAAGCAAGCGGCCGACTGTACCGGACCGGTGACCTCGCCCGCCGCCGCGCCGACGGCACGATCGAATGCCTCGGTCGCGCCGACCATCAGGTCAAGGTCCGCGGCTACCGTATCGAGCTCAAGGAGATCGAGAACGCGCTTGCCGACCATCCCAGTGTGCGCGCCGGCATCGTCGAGCCGCGCCGCGAAGCGAGCGGCGATATCAGGCTGATCGCTCATATCGTCGCAAAATCCGGCAGCCGGAGCAGCGCCAGCGAGCTGCGCGACTTCCTGAAGAGCCGGCTGCCGGGCCATGCCATCCCGTCCGCGTTCCTGTTCCTGGATCAGGTGCCGCTCAATGCCCATGGCAAAATCGATCGGGCCGCGCTGCTGGCGCCGGCGCAGCAGGAAAAATCCGGACCGGATGCGGCCGTGCCCGCGCGGCGCTTCACCGAAAAGGTGCTGTCCGACATCTGGATCGACCTGCTGAAGGTCGAGAGCCTCGGCGTCACCGACAATTTCTTCGACCTCGGCGGCCATTCGCTGCTGGCGGGCCAAGTCATGGCGCGCGTCGCCCGGGCGCTCGGCGTGTCGCTGCCGATCAAGACCATCTTCGAGGCACCGACGATCGACGAACTTGCCCGGCGGGTCGACGAGGCCGTGGCGGCAAAGCCGCGCAAGCCGGCCGCAAGTTTCGCAAGGCTGGCTACAGCGAGCCTGGCCGAAGGCAGCCCTCCCATGCTCTCGATCGCGCAGGACCAGATGCTGCGGATCGAGCAGAATCTTTCGGGTTTGCCGCTGTTCAACCTGCCTTTCGCCTTCCGTCTCCAGGGGCCGCTCAATCTGGCCGCATTGGCGCAGGCGATCGATGAGATCGTGCGCCGGCACGAATCGCTGCAGACCCATTTCGGCTGGAGCGGCGGGGAGCCCGTCAGCCGCATCGCCGCGCCCGGCGCCCTCGGCCGTGTCCTGACCGTCGAGACGATCGGCGACGGTCAGCCCCACAACAACAAGCGGCGCAAGGCGCTGGAGCTCCGCAAGATCAATCTCCTGATCGAACAGGAGACCTATGTCCCGATCGACACCACGCGCGCGCCGCTGCTGCGCGCCCGGCTGTTGCGGCTCCACGATTGCGATCACATGTTGCTGCTGACGCTGCACCACGCCGTTGTCGATGGCTGGTCGATCGGCGTGCTGTTCGAGGAATTATCGAACCGTTATGCGGCGCTGGCCGGCCATCGGTCGATGCCGCTGCCGAAACCGCCGCCGGCCTTTTCGGACGTGGCGCGCTGGCAGCGCTGGTGGTGCGGCACCGATGCCGCCCGCCGTCAGACGGCCGACTGGACCGAGAATTTGCGCGGGGCGGCTCCCCTCTTCGAGGGCGTATCAAGGCCGGGCCCGTCCAGGGGGCACCATCCGGTCAGCCTCGAGCGTGAGCTGATCGGCCGGCTCGCGCCCTTCGCCGGGCAGCACAATTGCACGCTGTTCATGTGCCTGCTGACCGGCTTGAAAGCCGTGCTGCTGGCGCGGACCGGCCGCCACGATATCTCGATCGCCACCGCCATGGCCAATCGCGCCCAGCCGGACACCGACCGGATCGTGGGTCCGTTCGAGAACACGGTGATCGTTCGCACCAAAATCACGCCGGAGCTGTCGTTCGCGCAGGCCGTCGCCCGGGTCCGCCAGAGCGTGCTTGACGCGCATGCGCGCCAGGAGCTGCCGTTCAACATCCTGGCCGACCATCTGGAGCAGGAGGGGGTCAATCCGGCCTCGCTGCTCCAGGTCTATTTCACCCTGCAAAATCCGCTGCGCCAGCCGCTCGATCTGCCTGATCTCACGACAGGATCGATCGGCAACATCGCCCGCGAAGGCCAGCCGGTGCTGCCGATCGACCAGACCTGGCTGTCGCTGATGCTCAAGGAGCGGTCGACGGGAATCAGCGGTTCGTGCAATTACAAGAGCGAGCTGCTCGACGGCGCTACGGTCGGCCAGTGGATGGAGGATCTCGTCGCGCTGCTCGGGGCGGCTCTCGTCCAACCCAATGCGCCACTCGGCCGATTGCTCGATCGCAGGGCGGCATGACCGGCCGCAGAGCACGGGCGAATACGGGGTCACTCGTCAAAGCTGTGAATGACCAAGTTGCATCTTGATTATTTGGCGCCATCGCGCAAGATTATTCTCGCGTTTTGATTTGGACGATTATTTTCAACCGGGGAGTTCGTTATGGGTTTCATCAAATTTACCAAGGGCACCTCGTTGAGCGACAAGGACCGCAAGGCCCTGCAGAAGTTGCTCGGCGCCGAGAAGAAGAAGTTGCAGTCCGCGCTGAAGGACGTCGACGCCAGTATTTCGATGCTGGGCGGCTCCAAGAAGAAGAAGAAGAAGAAGTCGTAAGACTCGTCGGCCGGGACGCCGCACGAATCTTCAGGCTTCAGTTTTCGGGCTTCAGTGTTCAGATTTGGCCGCTCGCGTGTCGAGTTGGGGTCTCGCACAAGCTTGCGCCCGTAAACCGGCCAGCAATCGACAAGGATTCGCCCGAGTGGACCGCTAGAAGCGGTCCGCTCAGTTGATTCTTGCTCAGTTGATTCTTCCGTCATGGCAGGGGATTTGGCCCCGGCCTGACGCCATGGGCCCAATTGATGGCAGACGACAGAATTGAACTGTTTGTCGGACTGATCGAGACTTTCGACGCGCCGGATGCGGTTGATACGTGCCGGCGCCTGCTCTCGGTCGACGAACGGGTACGAGCCGACCGCTTCATGTTCGAGCGGCACCAGCGGCAGTATATTTTCGCGCATGCGATGTTGCGCCTTGCGCTCTCGCACGTCGCACCTGAGGTCGCACCCACCGACTGGTCGTTTGCGGCCGGGCGTTACGGGCGGCCGTTTGTCGCATCGCCCAAGACTTCGAGCACGCTGCATTTCAGCCTGTCGCACGCCGACGGCTGCGTCGCCTGCGTCGTGTCAGGGCATGAGGCCGTCGGCGTCGACGTCGAGACCGTGTCGCGTCGGGTGGCGCCGCTGTCGACCGCGCTTCGGTTCTTCGCGCCGGAAGAGGTCGAAACGCTGCGCGGGCTGCCGGAGCCCGCCGCGACTGATCGCTTCTTCGACTACTGGACGCTGAAAGAAGCCTATCTGAAGGCCAGGGGATTCGGCCTCAATTTGCCGCTCGACGCCTTCGCGATGCAGGTATCGCGCGAGGCGATCGAGATCAGCTTCAAGCCTGATATCGCCGACGATCCGCAAGGGTGGCGATTCCAGCTGATCTCGCCGTCGCCCTCGCATCGTCTCGCGATTGCCGACGGCTCCCGCGCCAGCGGGGGCCTTCCCATCACCCGCAATGCGTGGCCGCTGCAGGAGGCGGCTGAATGACACTGCCGCGGCTGCG
Organism: Bradyrhizobium sp. Ken64; assembly: GCF_055807555.1. NCBI lineage: Bacteria > Pseudomonadati > Pseudomonadota > Alphaproteobacteria > Hyphomicrobiales > Nitrobacteraceae > Bradyrhizobium > Bradyrhizobium sp. Ken64. Next base: position 112,964 of record NZ_JBVVPA010000019.1, read on the forward strand.
CGTCTTTCCCGCGATTTCGCGCAACCGCGACCCCAAGAAATATGTCGGCGAGCTGATGCGGGTGGCGCAGTTCGCCGACCGCAACGGCTTCGAAGGCATCCTGCTGTTCGAAGGCAACGACGTGTTCGTCGAGCCCTGGGCGATGGCCCAGCACATCATCAGCGAGACGACCCGATCCTCGCCGCTGATCGCGGTCAATCCGGTCTACATGCACCCCTTCACGGCGGCGAAATTCGTCTCGTCCTTTGCGCAGCTCCACGGCCGCAAGGTCTATCTCAACATGATTACGGGCACGGCGGTCAGCGATCTGCAGGGGCTGGGCGACGAGCAGTCGCATGCCGACCGCTATGTCCGGCTCGGCGAATTCGTTGCGCTGATGCGCCAGTTGCTGGCAAGCCCGCGGCCGGCCACTGTCGAGGGGCGGTTCTACCGCGCAAGCAACCTGCAACTGCGGCCGCGCCTGCCGCCGGAGCTGATGCCGGAATTTCTGGTCGCGGGCCAGTCCGAGCCGGCACGGCGCGTCGCAAAGGAGACCGGCTGCATCAAGATGCAGATGCTGCCGCCCGATCTCGACCGTGGCCTCGATGCGCCGGGCGTGAATTTTGGAATTTTCGCCCGCGAGGGACGCGAAGAGGCACGGCAAGCGGCAAAGGCGCGCTTCCGCGACAATGCCGACGATCGCGAGCTGCTCGTGCTCACCGTGGAGAACAGCGATTCCGTGTGGAAACGGCGCCTCTACGAGGGCCAGAGCGGCGAGCTCGCGGACAATGGCTATTGGCTGCTGCCGTTCCTGACCTTCCAGGCCGACTGCCCCTATCTCGTCGGCAGCTACGCGGAGATCGGCGCGAAGCTGAAGGAATTTGCCGCGAAGGGGCTGACCACGATCATGCTCGACATGGTCGCGGACGAGACCGAGATGCAGCACGTCTGCAAGGCGCTCGCGGCGAGCGGGATGTTTTGAGTTGTGGATGAAGTCGACCTAACCATCCACATCGTCATTGCGAGCGTAGCGAAGCAATCCAGAGTCCCTCCGCGGAAAGATTCTGGATTGCTTCGCTACGCTCGCAATGACGGAGAATGATGGCCTACTCAGTGAGAAATCACCGCGCCTCTTCGAATCCGGCCAGCACCGAGGTCAGGTTCGCGCCGAGGATATCCGAGAGATAGCCGCCCTCCTGCACGAACACGGTCGGCAGGCCCATCTTCGCGATGGCCTGGCCGATGCGGCGGAAGCCGGGCGTGGTGACGGCTAGGCCCTTCAGCGGATCGTGCTCGGAGGCGTCGAGGCCGAGCGCGATGACGAGGGCGCCGGGCGCAAAGGATTCGATCGCCTTGCGTGCGACGTCCATCGCATGGATATAACCGTCATCGCCGGTGCCGATCGCCAGGGGAATGTTGAGATTTGTGCCGAGGCCGGGACCTTCGCCGCGCTCATGCGCGTAGCCCCACACGTAAGGATAATACGCGACGGGATCGGCATGGATCGAGACCGTGTAGACGTCCGGCCGCTGGTAAAAGATTCCTTGCGTGCCATTGCCGTGATGAACGTCGACGTCGAGGATCACCACACGCTCGTGCCTCTGCCGCAGATGCGCCGCCGCGATCGCGCTGTTGTTGAGGAAGCAGAAGCCGCCGGCCATATCGCGATAGGCGTGATGGCCGGGCGGCCGGCAGAGCGCATAGGTCGCGTCCTCGCCGTCCATCACCATCTGCGCCGCGGTGACCGCGACGTCGGTCGCAGCGCAAGCCGCGGCCCAGGTGCCCGGGCCGATCGGCGCCGCGGTGTCGGCGGTGTGCCAGCCGAGCTTGCCGACGATGTGGGTCGGATAGGTCGCAGCGTGGCGCACCGGATGGATGTTGCCGATCATCTCCGGTCCGGAATCGCCGAGCGCGGTCCACGCGTCCCAGGCCTCGCTCAGGAACGACAGATATTCCGGACTATGGATGCGCGCACGCGGTGCCTGCCCAAATGTGGTTGGCTCGACCAGGTGATGCTTGCCGTCCTTGAGCCCTTTGAGCAGGCGATCGGCACGCTCGGGCTGCTCGGTGGTGCGCTTGACCACACCGCGAACCAGGAAGAATTGCGGATCATGTCTGCGATGCAGCTCGGTATGGACGGCTTTCACTCGAACACTCCGTGGACGCTTTGAGGGTGCCACAGATGTCTAAATCTCCGCGGCGGCGAGATGCAAGCAAGAAGAATGCCGTCCCTGTCGCGCCGCCCTGCGCCGGAAGCAGATCGCTCGTGAAGCTCAGCAGCGCCCGCGCTGGAGGCAGTGCTCGCGGCCCTGCTGGTCGGTGCGGAAGGACTCGACGAAGCCGCCCTGACGCTGGGTGACGAAGATCGTCTTGCCGTCGTGGCCCCCGAAGGCGAGGTTGGTCGGCTCCTTGGCCCTGAGCGCGATCTCCCGCTCGACCGCGCCATTGGCCTTCATCAACGTGATCGTGCCCTTGAGGATGCGCGCGACATAGAGGCGGCCGGCCACGTCGGTGCGCAGGCCGTCGACGGTGTCGGGCTGAAACGCCTTGACGAGTTTTGGACTGGTGAGCTCGTTGCCGCCGACCGTGTAGGACCAGATCTGGCCGCTGCTGGATTCCCCGACATAGAGCGTCTTGTCATCGGGGCTGAGATCGATGCCGTTGGTCGTGCCCATCGCGCGCGGCGCCGACATGAGCTGTCCCTGCACCGTTCCGTCGGCTCCCTTCGCGATGCGCCAGATGTGACCTTCGCGACCTTTCCAGTTCGGATCGCTCGCGTAGATCGTGCCGTCGCGGGCGATGGTGATGTCGTTGGGCTGGTTCATCTCGTCGGAGTGAAACCAGAGGGCGGGCTCGATCGATCCCTTCGGGATCGCGAAGATGTTGTGCTTCTTGTAGTCGGCGATGAACATGGTGCCGTCGCGCGCGAAGCGGATGGCATTGCCGATGCTGCCCTCGGGCAGCGCCGTGAACGGCTCGGACGCCGCGCCGCCGACAGGCAGCTTGCCGATGGTGCCGGGCTTGCCGAAATTGACGACGAAGAGATTGCCATCGAGATCGGCGGCAGGCCCTTCGATGCCGAAGGTGTATTCGCCTGATGGCGTCACCTGCACGCTTTCGAACAGTTTTGTTTCCGCTCGGGCCGGTGCCGTCGCAAGGACGAGAACAACGCTACTGCACAGGCGCCAGAAATTCCTGCCGGATGTAATAGCCATCGCCGTCGCTGCACTCGCCATTCAGATAGGGATCGGCCGGCCGGAAGAAGCGGCTGAAGCCGGGTTTGTCTACAGCGTTCCTTTGTGTCACGACGACGACCTTGGCAGCCGGTATTTCGCCGCATTCCTTGTTGGTTTTGCCAAAGAACTTGCGCTGCGGCGGGCCCGGTTTGATCCGCATCCGGATTCCTGGAACCATTTTTGACACCAGCAGATCCGCCGTGTCGAGCAGGCGCGTGTAACCAGGCTCGGCCTTCGGCAGGCCTTCGCCACCCGGCGGCATCAGCTTCTCTGCGCCTAACCCACGAAGCCGCGTGCGCAACTTGCCGGAATCGGGATCACCAGGATAGATCCAGCCATCCTGCGACAGCATGAAGCGAAGCACCGTCGCGTCCTTCTGTGCGTCCGATTGGCCCGGCTTCAAGCCGAAATCCGAGTGACAGCCGACGCAGTGCTTTTCGACGAGGCCCTTGCGCAAATTGGTGAGCCGGACGCTGTTCTGCGCGTCCCTGGCCACGAAGACCGCCAGTTGATCGATCAGCGCCTGGCTGCGCACGTCGCAGGGCAACGGCGGCGGCGCATCGCCCGCGGCGCGGTCGATCCGGATCACGGTCTGGTTCTTGTCCTCGACCAACCAGATTGCGCCGTCCTCCGCGACCGTCATGCCGACCGGGGCGCCCTGCGGCCGCGCGCCGTTGACGCGGTGCCAGCCTGCGATCAGCTCCTCGAACGGCGCAGCGGCGACGTCGCCGGCCTCGGTCTGAAAACTGTGGGTCGGATCGGCCGCGCAGCTGACATGATAGCGCACCGGCGACGGAGCAGGCTTCGGGAAGCCGTGGTCGTCGACGTCATAGACGATGATGCGGCTGCCGGTCGGGCGATAGCCATGCAGGCCGACCAGCAGCTTGCCCTCGAGCTCCGGAAATTTCGCGCCGTGATAATAGAGCATCGCGAGCGGCGCGCCGTGCGGCGGCAGCAGCGAGAACGGCGCCTTGTAGAGAGCGTTGGCGGTGCACAGCGATTTGTAAACGCCCGACTGCGATACGATCCTGAATTCGGGGCTCGGCGTCGACAGATCGTAGCAATAGGGCCAGCCGTAATGCCTGCCCTGCTCGATCGCGTTGATCTCCTCGTTCGGCTTGAAAATGTCGGGCAGGTCACGGCCGTTCTCGCCTTGCAGGAAGGCATAGCCCGCATCGGGAAAGTTCGGGTGCAGCGCCAGCGCCATCGAGTTGCGCAGGCCCCGCGCATAGACGCCGTGCGGCGGGTCGGGTTCGCCAGGCTTCAACGCCGGGAAGATACCGCCCGGGGGCGGCGTGAACAGCCAGATCGACGCCATCGCGGAAGCGCCCTCGGCCGCCGCGCAAGGTCTCGTGATAGGCGCCGGCGTGATGCAGTAGTCGCTGTGTGAGCCGATGTTGACGAACAGCCGGCCGTTCTTATCAAAGACAAACTGCTTGAGTGGATGCGCGCTCTCGTCGACCCTGGTGCCATCGGGCAACATGATCCGGCGTCCGGGCATGTGACGGACGATGGTCTCGACCGTGTCGCGCGGATTGTCGGCGAGCGGATCGAACCGAAAGATCGTCTGCGCGCTCGAGGCATAGAGCTTCTTGTCCGGGCCGATCACGAGACCGAACGGATATTCGATTGCAGTCAGCAGCTCCTTGAACCGCTGTCCCTGGGGTGCCCGCGGGTCGAGCAACAGCAGCCGGCCATCGGTATGGCCCCAGCCCGCCATGTCGGCGACCACGAACAGGTCACGACCGGGCACCTGGATGATCGAGCGCGGGAATTTCAGCGGATCCTCCTCGCTGGCGACGAGGCCAGCGCAAAATCCCGCCTTCATGTCGATCTGGATTCTGGGAAAGGCGAGATCGGCGCTGCCGCAGGTCTCCGTGCCGATCGCATAGCCGCTCTTGCGGACCGGTTCTGATGAGCCTACCGAGGCGAGGGTCAGGAGGACCACCAAGGCGCCCGCGCATGCATGCAGGCTTCGGCTTTCACGCCAAAATGTGAGGTGGTTCACGGCGCCTCCCGGACTTTCCGTCCAGGGTTGTTCCATGCCGTGGGAATGCCGTCCAGTTGATCAACACCCCCTTGTGATCAAACCAGCAGGGGGCTTGGCGCCGACCAATCTCCGTAGATTCCCTTACCGGGCTCGACCCGAATGTTTCGCGAAGGCTTGGAATGGTATCGGTTTGCCGTCCCAATCGCTCCCAATAGGAGACGCATATGGTCCAGGTCTATTTTCATTGCTCCAACTTGGACGGCACGCTGATCGATCGCAGCGGCACAGCCGTGACCAACCTGACCGAGGCGCGCGACCGTGCCGCCCAGATCATGAACGCGATGATCCTGACGCCCGGCGCTGAGGATTGGCGCGACTGGGTGATCCATGTCAGCGGCTCCGACGGCGAGGAGATCTTCGACCTCCCCTTCACTGCCATGCTCGGCAAGCCGCACTGAGGTGATGCCATGTTGCTCGCGTCACTGACCCTGCTCCGCCAGCCCCTGAACTTCGTCGCCAGCAAATGGCTGACGCTGATCCGGATCGCGGGCAATCCCTACCGGCCCGAACTCCACTACATGCGCGGGCCTGGCCCGAAATGGCACGCCAAGTATCAGGCCAGCCGACTGGATCGCGCGCGCTGAGCCCTGCGGCTTCCGCTTCCCACTGATCGGTCTCTCAACTCGTGATGCCCGGGGATAGCCGCCCGAAGGACGGCGTCGCTTCCGCTCGCCTATGCCCGGGCATTCACGCGTTGGCGCCACCCCCGCCTGTTTCACACCAGCCATGCCGCGTCGCCCTTTCGATGTTCTCGGTGGGGGCGATGTGCCATTCTTCGCGAGCTCCCGCCAATTGCGGAGCTCAGCGCAACGAAGCCAAACCGAAGACAGCACACAGACATCATCATGCCTCATCAGTTCAGCCACGCCCAAACCGTCCGCAAGCCCGCCGTCACATCCAAAGGCGGCATCGTCGCCGCGCAATCGCGGCGGGCGGCCGAAGTGGGGGCGCAAGTGCTGGCGGCGGGCGGCGACTGCGTGGATGCGATCGTCGCCACCACCTTCGCGCTCAACGTGCTGGAGCCCTGGAACAGCGGCATGGGCGGCGGCGGCGCGATGGTGCTCTACCGCGCCGCGGAAAATCGCTACGAAGTGATCGACTACGGCATGTGCGCGCCGCAAAGCCTGCGCGCCGCCGACTATCCGCTCAGCGGCGAAGGCGCGGCTTCCGATCTGTTTCCCTGGCAGCGGGTCAAGGACGACCGCAACATCCACGGCCCCGGTTCGATCGCCGTGCCCGGGGTGGTCGCCGGCATGGAAGAGGCGCATCGCCGTCACGCCAGGCTGCCGTGGAAAGATCTGGTCGCGCCGGCTGTCGCCCTCGCCGGCGAAGGCCTGCTGGTCGATTGGTGGACCACGCTGACGATCGCGGCGTCCGCGGCCGATCTTCGGCGCTATCCCGGGAGCGCGGCAACGTTCCTGAAGGACGGCCTCCCGCCAAGCGCGCCATGGGGCATCAAGTCCGAGACGCGACTGCCGCTGGACACGCTGAAGGCGACGCTGGCGCATCTCGCGGCCGCCGGTCCGCGCGATTTCTACCAGGGCGATCTCGCCAGGAGTATCGCATCCGACATCAGGGCCGACGGCGGCGCGCTGTCGGTGGAGGACCTCGCCGCGTTCCAAGCCCATCTGCGCGAGCCGCTCGCGATCCCCTATCGCGGCGGCAAGGTGTTTGCGACGCCGGAGCTCACGGCCGGGCCGACAATGGCGCATGCGCTGCGCCTGTTGCAGCAGAACCTGAAGCCGGGAAGCGCGCCCGATGCGGCCGCTTACGCCGAATATGCGCTCGCCCTGCAATCGGCTTATCGCGAGCGGCTCAAGGATATGGGTGATGCCGACGGCAAGCGCTCGCTCGGTGCGGACTATCTGGCGCCCGCCTGCACCACGCACTTTTCCGTGGTCGACCGAGACGGCAACATCGCGGCGGTGACGCAGACGCTGCTGTCATCCTTCGGCTCGAAATACGTCACGCCGCACACCGGCATCGCCATGAACAACGGCATCATGTGGTTCGACCCGACGCCAGGCACCACCAACTCGCTCGCCCCTGGCAAGCGCTGTCTCACCAACTACACGCCTGTCATCGCCGAGGCCAAGGACGGCAGACGGCTCGCGGTCGGCGCCTCCGGCGGTCGCCGAATCCTGCCGTCGGTGATGCAGATCGTGTCCTTTGCGATGGATTTTGGCATGGATCTCGATGCCGCGATCCACCAGCCGCGCATCGACGCCAGCGAAGGCGCGATCGTGATCGGCGATACCAGGTTGCCGGCGGGCACACGCGAGACGCTTGCGGCGCGATTCGACTATGAAGAAGCGCGAGTGCAGTCCTTGCCGCAGAAGTTCGCCTGCCCGAGCGTCGTGATGCGCGACGGCGACATCAATTCCGGCGCGGTCGAGATATTCCAGCCTTGGGCGGACGCGGTGGCGGAAGGCTGAGCTTAGATCCCCAGCCGGTCGCGCACGCGACCAGCGATCACTGCCGTCGTCACGCCGACCGGCCAGAAGGCGTGCATCGGGATCGGCTTGATGCCGGTGACGGGCATATCGATCTCGGCCTTGGCACCGCCGATCAGACGACGCGCGAGCTGCGCGCCCATCGCGGTCGAGAGCGCGACGCCGCGGCCGTTGCAGCCGAGCGAGATCAGGATGTTGTCCGCGGGCTCGTGCACATGCGGGTAATGATCTTTGGTGATGGCGAGCCGGCTGTTCCAGCCATGGGTCCAGGCAACGCCCTTGAGCTGCGGCCATAGCCGCTCGGCATATCGCATCAGATAGGCGACGTCGGTGGGCGAACTGATCCAACGCATCGGACCGCGGCCACCCATCAAGAGGCGGTTCTGTTGATCGATGCGGTAATAGACGGTGATGTGGCCGCTCTCGTAAAGGACGGGTCGCGTCGGCATGATCGAACGGGCCACGTCGTCAGAAAGCGGGGCCGTAACGGCGATCGAGGAAAACACCGGCACGATGGTGCGCCGGAGCGCCGGCCAGAGATCGTCCGTAAAACCGTTGGTTGCGAGCAGCACCTTGTCGGCATGCACCACCGCGCGCGGTGTCTCGATGCGCCAGCGGCTGCCCTCGCGACGGAGCGATAGTGCCGGTGTTTCGCCATGGATTTTCGCGCCTGCCGAAATCGCGGCGCGCGCGAGGCCGCGGGCGTAGCTGAGTGGATGCAGGTCGCCGCCGCGGGTATCCAGCATGGCGCCGATGTAGCGATCCGTGCCGGTCATCGCGCGCAGCTGCTCGCGATTGAGGTACGTCACCGGCATGCCACGGGCGATGCATTGTTGTGCGGTTGTCTCGATCGCGGCGGCGCTGGCCTCGTTATAGGCCGCGCGCAGCGTGCCGTTCTGCCGCGCCTCGCACGGAATCTGGTAGCGGCGGATCAGATTGTGCGTGAAATTCGTCGTGCCGTAGGAGAAGTCGATCATGCGGCGGCCGAGCTCAGTGCCGAAATCGGCCTCGATCTGATCGGGATCGTGCTTCAGTCCGGGATTGGTGTGGCCGCCATTATTGCCGGATGCGCCCCAGCCCGGCTCCTGCGCCTCCAGCACCAGTGCCTCGACGCCTTGCTCGGCCAGATGCAACGCCGTGGACAGACCGGTGTAGCCGCCGCCGATGATGGCGACCGAGACCGTCTTGTCGATTTCGAGCGGCGGCGTGGCCACCGGCGCGACGGCGGTGTCGGCATAGAGAGACGGCGGCAGAGGCAGGCGCGTGGTCATGGCAAGAACCAGTCAGAGCGGATGCAGCACGCGGCGCAGAAAATCCTGCGTCCGCGCATGCTGCGGTTGGTTGAGCACCGATTTCGCCGGCCCCTGCTCGACGATGACGCCGCCGTCGATGAACAGCACACGGTCGGCGACGTCGCGGGCAAAACCCATCTCGTGGGTGACGACGACCATGGTCATGCCGTCGTCGGCAAGCTTGCGCATCACGCCGAGAACGTCGCCAACGAGCTCGGGATCGAGCGCCGAGGTCGGTTCGTCGAACAGGATGGCCTTGGGCTGCATCGCCAGCGCGCGCGCAATCGCGACGCGCTGCTGCTGGCCGCCGGAGAGCTGCGGCGGATGCTCGTTGGCTTTCTCGGCTAGGCCCACCTGGGCGAGCAGCGCGCGGCCACGCTCGAATGCGGCAGCGCGCGGCCCCTTCTTCACATAGAGCGGACCTTCGACCACGTTCTCCAGCACCGTCCGGTGCGGAAACAGATTGAAGCGCTGGAACACCATCGAGACCTGGGTGCGGATCTTCACGATCGACGGCGCGTCGCGATCGACCTTCAATCCCTCGACGCTGATCTCGCCGCTGTCGTAGCTTTCGAGACCATTGATACAGCGCAAGATGGTGGATTTGCCGGAGCCGGAGGGGCCGACGATGCAGACCACCTCGCCTTTCTGGACGGACGCCGTGATGCCCTTGAGCACCTCGTTCTCGCCAAAGCTCTTGTGGACGTCGGTCAGCTCGATCATCTCTTGCCGGCCCGCTTCTCGAAGTGACGGACCAGCAGGATCAGCGGAATGCTCATGGTGAGATACATCAGCGCGACCATCGTAAACACGTTGGTGTTCTTGAAGGTCGAGGACGCGATCAGTTTGCCTTGCAGCGCGAGCTCGGCCACCGTGATGGTCGAGGCCTGCGAGGAATCCTTCAGCATCATGATCATGACGTTGCCATAGGGCGGCAGCACGATGCGCACCGCCTGCGGCAGCACGACGCGGCGCATGGTCAGCCACCAGCCCATGCCGATCGATTGCGCCGCCTCGATCTGCCCCTTGTCGATGGCCTCGATACCGGCGCGGAAATTTTCCGCCTGATAGGCCGAGTAGGCGATGCCGAGCCCGAGGATCGCGGCCTGCAACGCGGACAGCGTGACGCCGAGATCCGGCATCACGAAGTAGAGGTAGAACAACAGCACGATGATCGGAATGCCGCGGATCACATTGATCAGGCTGGCGCTGAGCAGCGACAGGACGCGGATGCCGGAGACCCGCATCATCGCCCAGACGAGGCCAAGCACTGTCGACAGCAGCAGCGAGCCGATGGTGACGACGATCGTCAGCACGACGCCGCTCATCAGGATCGGGAAGAATTCGGCTGCGTCGTGCCAGAAGCCTTTCATCGATCAGCCTTCATCGATTGGCCTCTTGCGATCAACCCTGTGCCTTCAGGCCCCATTTGTCGAGGATCTTGTCGATGGTGCCGTTGGCCTTCAGCTTGGCGAGCGAGGCGTTGATCTTGCCGAGCAGCGCAGCCTCGCCCTTGCGCACGCCGATGCCGACCGAGCCGACGGTAACCGGCTTGTAGCCGTCGACCAGGCGCACCTCGGGGAAGCCGCCCTGCTTCAGATTGTAGGCGAGGATCGGGTAATCGGCGTAACCGGCCTTGAGGCGGCCGGTGTTCACGTCGCGCAGGATGTCGGGGATGGTGTCGTAAGCCTTGACGTCGGCGAACAGGCCGGACTTCTTCAGCGCGTCGACGAAGGCGGTGCCGACCTGGGCGCCGACCGTCTCGCCCTTCAGATCGTCCTGGGTGGCGTAGGCCTTGGTGTCGCTCTTGGGAACCACGAGGCCTTCGCCATAGGTGTAGATCGGGTTGGAGAAGTCGACGACCTCCTTGCGCGGCGCCGTGATGAACATCGCGGCCGCGATGATGTCGATCTTGCTCGATGTCAGCGACGGGATCAGCGCCGAGAACTGCATCGGCTCGATCTGCACGTTGAAGCCGGCGTCCTTGCCCACTTCAGTGACGAGATCGACCATGATGCCCTGGATGGAATTGGTCTTGGTGTCGAGGAAGGTGAAGGGAATGCCTGTCGGCGTCGAGCCGACCTTCAGCACTTGCTGCGCCGAAGCCGGCGCTGCTGCGGCAATCGCGAGTGCCGCGACCGCGGCCAGACCAAAACGCTTCATCGCATTCCCCTTTGGGTCCGGCCGATGGCGGCGCTCGCAGATGTCGTGATCGCAGACATTGCGGGCCAAGCCGTTTCGGCCTATTTTCACCAATATGAAAATTTGGTCACACTTTTGCGACCGATGCAAGCGGTTTTCATGCACATGAAGGAAGCGGTTTGACGTGAGCGGTGGCAAAAGAATGCGCAGACCGGCCGCCGTAAAGCCGGTGAAGAAGGTGCAGATAAAGATGAAGGTGAAAGCCAACGCCAGGGCTACGGCGAAAGCGGCCGAGCCTGCGATGGATGTCGCGGTCGGCCGCCGTATCCGCGATCTCAGGCGCATCCGCCAATTCTCGCTCGAGACGGTCGCTGCGCGCACGGATCTGTCGATCGGCTTCCTCAGCCAGATCGAGCGCGGCCTGTCGTCGCCGTCTCTGCGCGTGCTGGCAACGCTCGCCGACGTGCTCGGCGTCGGCATCGCCGCGCTGTTCGGCGCGAGCCCGAGCGCCGACGGCGCATCCGACCAAATCGTCACGCGCGGGCTTCAGCGGCCCGAGCTGAAGCTCTGGCGCACCGGCGTGTCGAAGCAATTGCTGAGCCCCGCCAGCGCCGACAACCGGCTCAATCTGTTCCTGGTACATCTGGAGCCCGGCGGCTCCACGGGCGACGAGCTCTACACCCATGACGGCGAGGAAGCCGGCCTCGTGCTCGAAGGCGAGATGATGCTGACGGTGGACAGCGAGACGTGGTCGCTGAAGACCGGCGACAGCTTTCGCTTTGCAAGCCGGAGGCCGCACCGATTTTCAAATCCGGCCGAGGATGCGAAGGCCGTGGTGCTGTGGGTGAATTGCGTGACGGGGACGGCGTAGCGCAGCCGTCATTGCGAGCGAAGCGAAGCAATCCAGACTCTCACCGCGGAGGTAGTCTGGATTGCTTCGTCGCAAGAGCTCCTCGCAATGACGAGGGGATACAGGTCTCAACCGAACCGGTACTTGTACCGATCCACCGTTAGCGCACTCACATCGATGTCCGGCTTCTTGCCGGACAGCATGTCGGCGAGCACCCGTCCCGAGCCGCACGACATGGTCCAGCCGAGCGTGCCGTGACCGGTGTTGAGGTGAAGGTTGGCGTACTGCGTCGGGCCGATCACGGGCGGGCCATCCGGCGTCATCGGGCGCAGGCCGCTCCAGAACGTCGCCTTGGAGAGATCGCCGCCGCGCGGGAACAGATCGGTCAGCGAGTGATCGAGCGTGGCGCGGCGCGCATCATAGAGCTGGCTCGAGAAGCCGGAGATTTCGGCGGTACCGCCGACGCGGATGCGATTGCCGAGGCGCGTGATGGCGACCTTGTAGCTCTCGTCCATCACGGTCGATTCCGGCGCGCCGGAAGCGTCCTTGATCGGCACCGTGATCGAATAGCCCTTCACGGGATAGACCGGCAGCGAGATATCGAGCGGCGCGACCAGCCGCGACGACCAGCTTCCGAGCGCGAGCACGTAGCTGTCGGCCTGCAACATTCCGGCGCTGGTCGCAACGCCGCTGACGCGCGCGCCGTCGGTGACGATGCGATCGATGCCGGTGTTGAACATGAAGCGCACGCCGAGCGCTTCGGCGTGCTTGGCCAGTGCCTGCGTGAACATGTGGCAATCGCCGGTCTCGTCCTGCGGCAAGCGAAGCCCGCCGGCAAACTTCTCCTTCACGCCCGCCAGCGCCGGCTCGGCCGCGATGCAGCCCTCACGGTCCAACACCTCGAACGGCACGCCGTATTGCTTGAGCACGGCGATGTCCTCGCCGGTGCCGTCGAGCTGGGCCTGGTAGCGAAACAGCTGCAGCGTGCCCTGCGAGCGCTCGTCATACTGGATGCCGATGTCGCGGCGCAGGTCGCGCAGGCAATCGCGGCTATATTCCGCGATCGGAATCATCCGACTCTTGTTGACCGCGTACCGTTCGCTGGTGCAATTGCGCAGCATCTTGAGAAGCCAGACCCACATCACGGGATCGAGCTTCGGCCGGATCACCAGCGGGCCGTGCTTCATCAGCAGCCATTTGACCGCCTTCACCGGGACGCCGGGACCAGCCCAGGGCGAGGAATAGCCGGGCGACACTTCGCCGGCATTGGCAAAGGAGGTCTCGAGCGCCGGTTCGGGCTGACGGTCGACGACCGTCACCTCATGGCCGGCACGCGCGAGGTAGTAGGCAGAGGTGACACCGATCACACCGCTGCCGAGGATCAGAACTTTCACGCTTCGTCAAACTCCCGCGGCATCACGCGCGCCGCTGCAAGAGGCAACTCGCAACGGCGAGAGCAATTATCAGGCCACCCGCTTGATGGCATCACCGAGGATCGACACGATATCGTCGATGTGGCTCTTCTCGACGATGAGCGGAGGCGACAGCGCAAAGCTATCGCCGCTCATGCGGAAGTACAGCCCACGATTGAAGCAATCGACCATGACGTCGTAGCCACGCACGCCGACCGTACCGTCACGCGGCGACAGCTCGACCGCGCCCATCAGGCCGCAATTGCGGATGTCGACGACGTTGGGCAGGCCCTTCAGCGAATGCAGCGCATCGCGCCAATATTCGGAGATCGACGCACCGCGCGTCAGCAGGCCTTCGTCCTTGTAGATGTCGAGCGTGGCGATACCCGCGGCGCAGGCGACCGGATGCGCCGAATAGGTATAACCGTGGAACAGCTCCATCGCGTTCTCCGGGCCGACCATCAGGCCGTCGTGAACCTTGCGGCTCGCGAACACGGCGCCGCAGGGAATGGTGCCGTTGGTGATGCCCTTGGCCGTCGTCATCAGATCAGGCGTGACGCCGAAGAAGTTGGCGGCGAACGGGGTGCCAAGGCGGCCGAACCCGGTGATGACCTCGTCGAAGATCAGGAGGATGCCGTGCTTGTCGCAGATCTCGCGCAGGCGCTGGAGATAGCCCTTCGGCGGCGGCAACACCGCGGTCGAGCCGGGCACCGGCTCGACGATGACGGCGGCGATGGTCTCGGCGCCGTGCAGGGCCACCAACCGCTCGAGATCATCGGCGAGCTCGGCGCCATGCTCGGGCTGATCCTTGGCGAAGGCGTTGCGGGTGAGATCGTGGGTGTGGCGGATGTGGTCGACGCCCGGCAGCAGGGTGGCGAAGGCGCGGCGGTTGGCGACCATGCCGCCGACCGAGGTGCCGCCGAAGCCGACGCCGTGATAGCCGCGCTCGCGGCCGATCAGCCGGGTGCGGCTCGCCTGGCCGTTGGCGCGATGATAGGCAAGCGCGATTTTCAGCGCGGTGTCGACCGACTCCGAGCCGGAATTGGTGAAGAAGATGCGATCGAGGCCCTTCGGCGCGATCTCGGCCAGACGCTCGGCGAAGTCGAATGCCAGCGGATGGCCCATCTGGAACGACGGTGCGAAGTCCAGCGTCATCAGCTGGCGCTCGACGGCGGCGGCGATCTGCTTGCGGCCGTGGCCGGCATTGACGCACCAAAGGCCGGCGGAGGCGTCGATCACCTTGCGGCCGTCGACGGTGGTGTAATGCATGCCCTCGGCCGAGGAGAATAGGCGCGGCGCCTTCTTGAATTGCCGGTTGGCCGTGAACGGCATCCAGAACGAGTCGGTCTTGATGGTGTTCGGAATCTGATGAAGGGTCACGGGCCACGCTCCTTTGCTGACCTGCTACCAGAGGCACGGCTTGAAAAGCGCAACAAGTCCTTTTCTGATGGGCTGCAAGCCATTGATTTGACTGGGGCTGCCGGTCCATATTTGCGCGATCCGCAACACTTGCAACACGGGTCAGGGACATGAGCGTCGATATCGGTGGACGTCTGCGATTCATCCGGGCGCGCCAGAAGCTGTCGCAGCGCGAACTCGCCAAACGCGCCGGCGTCACCAATTCGACGATCTCACTGATCGAATCCAACCAGATGAACCCATCCGTGGGGGCGCTCAAGCGCATCCTGGACGGCATTCCGATGGGCCTCGCCGAATTCTTCGCGCTGAAGCCGGAGAGCCGGCGCAAGATCTTCTACCGCGGCGAAGAGTTGACCGAGGTCGGCAAGAAGCCGATCTCCTATCGGCAAGTCGGCGACAATCTATTCGGTCGCAGCCTGCAGATCCTGAAGGAGCGTTACGAGCCCGGCAGCGACACCGGGCGCGTTCACCTCGTCCATGACGGCGAGGAAGGCGGCATCGTGATCTCGGGAAAGCTCGAAGTCACCGTCGAGGACGAGCGCCGGATCCTCAATCCGGGCGATGCCTACTACTTCGAGAGCCGTCGCCCGCATCGCTTCCGCTGCGTCGGCGGCAAGCCGTGCGAGGTGATCTCGGCCTGCACGCCGCCGACGTTTTGAAGTGATCCGCAATCCCACGGAGCCACCGGTATCATACGGAGCTTGAGCCATCTCAATTTCCGCAGCCTGATCCTCTATATGTTTCGAGCCATAGCCAAGCAGCCTCCGCTTTCCGGAGCCGCTTCGTAACAGGGCTCGCTATGAAGATCACGCTCGCAAATGCAGAGGCCGCACTCGATGAAGTGCAGCGCGACAGCGACAAGCTCCATTCGGAGGAGCTGCGCAAGGCCATCGCGAACTACATCGAGTCGCAGCGAGAAGCGCTCAAGGCTCTTCGCAAGAAGCTGCATTAGCACCCGACGGAGCGAGACGGTCTCGCCGGCCCGCGGCCTCAGGCTACGTCAGTAACTCCTCGATCCGGATCGGAAAGCGGCGCACGCGCACGCCCGTCGCATGCCACACCGCGTTGGCGACCGCGCCTGCGCTGCCGGTGATGCCGATCTCTCCGACACCCTTGATGCCGAGCGCGTTCACGTGCGGATCGTGCTCCTCGACCGTGATCACGTCGAGCGGCGGCACGTCGGCATTCACGGGGATATGATACTCGCCGAGATTGGCGTTCATGATCCGGCCCGTGCGGCGGTCGGTGATGGCTTCCTCGTGCAACGCGAAGGACAGGCCCCAGATCATGCCACCGAACAGCTGGCTCTGCACCATGCGCGGGTTGACGATGCGTCCCGCGGCGAAGGCGCCGACCATGCGGGTGACGCGGACCTGGCCGAGCTCGGGATCGACCTTCACTTCTGCGAATACCGCGCCATGGGCGTGCATCGCATACTCCTCCATCGCCGCCGGATTCGGCGCGCCGGTGCCGCGCGCCTCGACCTCGGCGACGCCGGCGCGCGCGAGAATCTCGGAATAGCTTTCGCCGCGGCTCTCGTCGTCGCGCCGGATCAGCCGGCCATCGCGCGCGATCACGCCGGCATTGCCGGCGCCGAACAGCGGCGAGCGCTCATCGCCGGTGGCGAGATCGGCGAGTTTTGTAATCACGGCCGCGCCTGCGCTGTGGATCGCGGCACCCGCGGTTGCCGTGTGTGCCGAGCCGCCGGCAATGCCGGCATCGGGCAGGTCAGACGTTCCCGCCTTGAACTCGACGCGGTCGATATCAAGCCCGAGTTCGTCGGCCGCGATTTGCGCCAGCGCCGTCCAGGCGCCCTGCCCCATGTCATGCGCGCCGATTTCCATGGCGCCGGAGCCGTCGCGGCGAAGCACGGCACGCGCTTCGGCCTGGAACATCAGCGCGGGGAAGGTCGCGGTGCCCATGCCCCAGCCGACCAGAAGGCCAGCATCGTCGTGCATCTGCCGCGGCTGGAGCGATCGCTTCGCCCAGCCGAAGCGCGCGGCGCCCTGCTCGTAGCAGGCGCGCAATGCCTTGGACGAGAACGGCTTGCCGGTGATCGGCTCGACGTCGGCATAATTTTTCAGACGAAAGGCGAGCGGATCGATGCCGCAGGCCCATGCCATCTCGTCAATCGCGCTCTCCAGCGCGATCGAGCCAGTGGCCTCGCCGGGCGCGCGCATGAACAACGGTGTGCCGGTGTTGACGCGCACGGCATCATGCGATGTGCGGATCGCAGGCGCCGCATAGAGCGTGTGCGAGGCATCGGCCGCAGGCTCGTAGAAATCATCGAACGTGCTCGAAACCGTGCGCGCGTGGTGATCGAGCGCTGTCAGGCGCCCCTCGCGGTCGGTGCCGATGCGCAGCCGCTGCCGCGTCGGCGCGCGATGACCGACCGGCCCGTACATCTGCTCACGGCGCAGCACCAGCTTGACCGGCTTGCCGACGAGCTTTGCTGCCATGATGCCGAGAACCGGAGGGCCGGCCATGAGCCCCTTCGAGCCGAACCCGCCGCCGAGGAACGGACTGCGGATGTGGATCTTGTCGTGCGCGATGCCGAACAATTCGGCAACGCGCGCCAGCGACAGCATGAGACCCTGGGTCGGCATGTCGATCTGCAAATTGTCGCCGTCCCAGGCCGCCACGATCGCATGCGGCTCCATTGCGTTGTGGTATTGCGGCGGCGTTTCGTAAACCGCGTCGATCCGCTTCTCGGCCGACGCAAGTCCCGCTTCGACATCGCCGCGGTGATTTTCCGTGGGGTTGCCGACGCCGACGACCGGCGGCACGAAGCTTTCACCCGCATCGAGGCCGATGAGCGCGGGCAGCGTCTCGTAGCGCGGCGCCAGCAGGGCCGCGCCTTCCGTCGCCGCCTCCAGCGTCTCCGCGATCACGACGGCGATCGGCTGGTTGGCGTAGCGAACCTCGTCGCTCTGCAACACCTCCATGCGGAACACGAATGGATTGGTCTTGATCTCGGGGTCGATCGCGAGTTCAGGCTTGTGGTCCGACGTCATGACATCGACGACGCCGGGATGGCGCTTGGCAGCCGCGACATCGAGCGAGGTCACGCGACCGCGCGAAATGCTGGCGGCGGCCATCACCGCAAACAGCATGCCGGGCGGATGATTGTCGGCGGCATAGGTCGCCTGGCCTTTGACCTTGAGCACGCCGTCGCGGCGGGTCAGCGGCTGGCCGATGTTCGAGCCGTGGCGCAGATGAGCGGGCGCGCTGGTGAGATTAAGCTCGGGCATGAATGGCTCCGGAGGTCGAGGCAAAGGGAGAGGCCGGCAGCGCGGGGATGCGCGCGGGCGTACCGGCGGCGGCGAGGCTCAGCGCGCGCACGACGATGCGGCGCGCGAGCTCGATCTTGAAGGCGTTGTCGCCGGACGGTTTTGCGTCGGCGAGCGCGCGCGAGGCGGCTTCCTGGAAAGCGTCCACCGCGGGCGCGACGTTCCTGAGCATGTCCTCCGCAGCGCGAGCGCGCCAGGGCTTTGCGGCGACACCGCCGAGCGCAAGCCGCGCCTCCGCGATCTTGCCGTTCTCGATCCGCAGCGCAGCCGCAGCCGAGACGACGGCAAACGCATAGGACGTTCGATCGCGGACCTTGAGATAACGCGCATGAGCAGCAAAGCCGCGCGCAGCGGACGGCAGGCGCACCGCGACGATGAGATCTCCCGGTTCGAGCGCCGATTCACGCTCGGGGGTCTCGCCGGGCAGGCGATGCAGCTCGTCGAGCGCGATCTCGCGCCGCCCGTTCCTGCCCTCGATCTCGACGATGGCGTCGAGCGCGACCAGTGGCACGCAGAAGTCGGACGGATGCGTTGCGATGCAGTTTTCGCTCCAGCCGAGCACGGCGTGGGTGCGGTTCTCGCCCTCACGCGCGTCGCAGCCGCTGCCGGCCTCGCGCTTGTTGCAGCGGCTGGCGGTGTCGTAGAAATACGCACAGCGCGTCCGTTGCAGCAGATTGCCGCCGACGGTCGCGGCGTTGCGCAGTTGCGCCGATGCGCCGGAGAGCAGCGCTTCGGCGACGGCCGGGTAGGACTTGGCAAAGTCGGCGTCATGCGCGAGATCGGCGTTGCTCACCAGTGCGCCGATACGCATCCCACCCTCGGCGAGGCGCTCGATGCGATCGAGCCCGTCGAGATGGCTGACATCGACCAGACGATCCGGACGGCTGACGCCGCCCTTCATTAGATCGAGCAGATTGGTGCCGGCGGCGAGATAGACCGCGCCCGGCTGCGCGGCGGCCGCGACGGCCTCGGCGACCGTGGCGGGCCTGACATAATCAAATTGCTTCATGCGGTGCGCCTCTGATTGGATTCGTCCATGTCGGCCTGCGCGTCGAGCACGGCATCGAGGATGCCGGCATAAGCGCCGCAGCGGCACAGATTGCCGCTCATGCATTCGCGAATGCGTTCGGGATCGTTGCCGGCCTGCGCCTCGCTCATCATGCCGATGGCGCTCATGATCTGGCCGGGCGTGCAGAAGCCGCACTGAAATCCGTCATGGGCGATGAAGGCGGCCTGCACGGGGTGCAGCTGGTCGCCCCGCGCCACGCCCTCGATGGTGAGAATGTCGGCGCCGTCATGACTGATGGCCAGTGCGAGGCAGGAATTGATGCGCTTGCCGTCGACGAGAATGGTGCAGGCGCCGCATTGGCCGCGGTCGCATCCCTTCTTGGTTCCGGTCAGATGGAGGCGCTCACGCAAGAGATCCAGCAGCGTGACGCGCGGATCGTCGAGGACGAAATCGCGCCGCGCACCGTTCACGGTGAGGCTGATGGAGTGGTTCATACAAGGCTCCGATCAGATATGGACATGAGTCATCGCGCAGCGCGCCACCGCCGTGGCCGCCGTCGACATGCGCCGCCCGAACATCATCCGGGCCAACGTCTTCAGCGAAGATACGGAGGCAGCCTCCGCTTAACAAGAGCCGGCGGGAAATATTTGGAATTCGTCAAAAGCCCGTGCGCATCAACGCGATGCAGCCCCGTAAGGGTTCAATCTAACCAATTCGTGATCTACATTGCGTGGATGGACGAGCACACCGACCAGACCCGGAAGCCCCGCGCCGATGCCGTGCGCAATCGCGAGCGCGTGCTCGAGGCGGCCAAGGCCGTGTTCAACGCGGGTGGTCCGGAGGCGAGCCTGGAAGCCGTGGCAAAACGCGCCGGCGTCGGCATCGGCACGCTCTACCGGCATTTTCCGACCCGCGAGGATTTGTTCGAGGCGGTATACCGGCGCGAGGTCGAGCAGCTCAGCGAGCTCGCCGAGCAGTTGAAGAACGCGAAGGACCCGGTCGACGCGCTCAGGCGCTGGCTGCGCTCGGGGGTCGAATTCGTGGCCACCAAGAAGGGCATGGTGGCAGCCTTGGCACTCGCGGTGCAGAGCGGGTCGGAGCTGCATGCCTTTTCCTTTGAGCGCCTGACCAAGGCGATCGGCTCGCTGCTCGATCGCGCAGCCGCGGCCGGCGCGATGCGCGCGGACGTCAGTCCCGAGGACTTGCTGCGCGCGTTCTTCGGCATGTGCTACATGCACGACCAGCCCGGCTGGCAATCCTCGGTGCTGCGATTGCTCGACGTGTTCGTTGACGGGCTGCGGGTGCAGCCTGTCATGAAAGCCAGGGTCCGCGCGGCCGCCAAGTCCGCGAAGCCGGCTGCAAAGCGGAAGCGATAGCCCGCGAGATGTGCTAGGATCGGTACCGCCGGGATTTCAACGCGGAGCTTGTCATGCGCATCGCCGCCTTGCTGGTCTTTCTCAGTGTCGCCTTCGGCCCCATCTCAGCGCGCGCCGACGATGTCGCGACGGCACAGGATATCATCCGCGCCCAGGAGCAGGCATTCGGCCGCGACGACGCGAGCGTGGCCTATTCCTACGCCGCGCCGGCGATCCGGGAGATCTTCCCTGCGCCCGACATCTTCATGTCCATGGTGCAAAACGGCTACCCGCCGGTCTATCGGCACAAGAGCTTTGAATTTGGCGACAGCAAGAGCGAGGGCAGCCGGATTGCCCAGCACGTCCATATCATCGATGCCAATGGCGAGGCCTGGGAAGCGCTTTACACGCTCGAGCAGCAGGCGGACGGCAGTTACAAGATCACGGGTTGTTCGCTGCTGAAGGCGGGGCAGGCAGTCTAGGTCGCAAAGCCCGGACCGGTCCTGACGGCATTCATCCGCGAGCGGATCAGCAGCGTCACGACGATGCCGATATTGAGCGCGTTCCACGCCACGCCGTTCGCGAACGCCGCGGCATAGGAGCCCGTCGCATCGAAGATGACGCCGGACACCCAGCCGCCGAAGGACATGCCGAACACGGAGGCGAAGATCACGATGCCGACGCGAGTTGCGGCTTCGCTCGCCGGCATCGCTTCGCGCACGATGATGGCATAGCTCGGCACGATGCCGCCCTGGAACAGGCCGAACATCGCGGAGATCAAATACAGCGAGGTCAGGCTGTCGAAGAACAGGTAGAATACGAGTGCAAAGCCTTGCGCCAGCGCACCGATCAGCAGTGTGGGGATGCCGCCGATCTTGTCGGCGAGATAGCCCGAGCCGATCCGGCTGACGATGCCGCAGGCCATCATCAGCGACAGCATCTCGGCGCCGCGCGCCACGCCATATCCGAGATCGCCGCAATAGGCGACGATATGCACCTGCGGCATCGCCATGGCAACGCAGCAGGAGATGCTGGCGATCGAGAGCAACACCGTCAGCGTGTTGGTCGAGAGCTTGAGGTCGACCCGCGGCGGCGCTGCATTGGCATGATCGTGAACCTTGTCGTGGCCCATCTGCGCGCGCAGGACCAGCACCAGGATGGTCATCAGGCTCACGCAGACGAGGCCGATGCCGATATGCGTGTAACGCCAGCCGATCGTCTGCATGCCCGTGCTCACGAGCGGGGGCCACATCGTGCCGGCGACATAATTGCCGCTCGCGACGATGGTCACGGCCAGCCCGCGATAACGCTCGAACCAGTGCGAGGCTTCCGCCATCAGCGGCGCGAAGGTCGCCGAGGTGCCGAGCCCGATCAGGAAATAGGCCGCCACGAACTGCCAGAGCTGGACTGCCAGACCCGCCAGCACGTTGGCGACGCCGAGGAAGGCGATGCTGATCGCCATCGCCGCCACAATGCCGAACCGGTCGGTGATCCTGCCGGCGATGACGCCGCCAAGCCCGAAGCCGAACATCATCAGGGTGAAAGCCAGCGACACCGCGCCGCGCGTCGCCGAGAATTCGGCCTGCACCGCGGGAATCATGACGACGATCGCCCACATGCCGACGCCGCCGATCGAGCCGATCAGAAGCGCAATGACGAGGCGCATCCAGGCCTGACGTGAATCAGGCGTGAATGCTTCAGGTGTCTGTCCTGATTGATTTGGCGCGTGCACGGGCGGGACCATGGCCCGCGGATCGCCACAGGGTCAAGCATTGTGGCGCGATATTGGGCATGCACGGTGCACTGCGGTAAGAAGGAGCTTGGCGAACGCGCGGTTTGCCATTAATTTGCAATCAGCGTGTGCAACATGGCCGCGCGGAGCGTATGTCGGCGGAATGTTGCTGCGATTGACACGATCGATGCGGATCAGGGTGGGGCGCATCATTGCCCTCGCCTATCTGTTCTGCGTGCTCGCGCCGGCCGCAAGCCTCGCCTGGGGTAGCGCTCCAGCACCGTGCCTCGACGACGCGCTCCCCGCCGACCTCGTGCCGGTGCATCACCAGATGCAGGCCGGCCACACGCATGACGGCGCCTCGCATGACCACGCCGGGCCGCATGCGCATCACCAGACCGCCGCGCAGGACGCGCCCGCGCCGCATCATCACGACGGCAAGGGTACGCCGGGACCGTGCTGCGCGATGATGTGTGTGAGCGCGTTGCCG
The DNA here is from genome assembly GCF_055807555.1 of Bradyrhizobium sp. Ken64. Classification (NCBI taxonomy): domain Bacteria; kingdom Pseudomonadati; phylum Pseudomonadota; class Alphaproteobacteria; order Hyphomicrobiales; family Nitrobacteraceae; genus Bradyrhizobium; species Bradyrhizobium sp. Ken64. Next base: position 135,673 of record NZ_JBVVPA010000019.1, read on the forward strand.
GCCGACCTGCCCAGCGTCGCAAAGCCGCTTCAGCCGGTTTCCGCCTGCTCGCCCGAGATCGTGGCCAGCCTGCACAGCGCGGCGCCGCCCCTGCTCTACCGCCCTCCCATCGCCTGATCTGACGCGCGACGACGTCAGGCCGAGCGCGCATCCGCGCGCGCGAACCTGTGGTCTCCAGACAGATCAGGGATGACTCATGCTTACGCTTTCCGGGGCGAAGTCCGCCGCTGCATCCACAGCGCGGGGACGACACTTTCGATTCAATTGGCCGCTGCTTGCCGCGACGGCATTGGCGTTGTCCGGCTGCATGCCGGCAACGACACAAGTCGCCGGCGCTGATCCTGCCGATCCCGCGGCCAAGGTCGCGCGCGCCAGCTATCGTTCGACGATTGCGCCCTACACCAGCCTGCGGCCAGCAACGCCCGCACCGTGGCGCGAGCGCAACGAGAGCGTCGCGCCGCAACCCAAGCAAGACCGGTAGGAGCGCGCCATGACACACCGTCTCGCGCCAAGCCTGCTCGTTCTTGCCTCGCTCGGCTTGTCGGGCTGTGCCGCCTTCTCGCCCGACAGCGGCATGAAGGCAGTCTCGGAGCTGACGAGCCAGACCATCAACAAGGACGTCGCCTTCGTGCGAACGGCCGAGGGAGCCGGCACGGTCGATGCGCGCGTTCGTCAACTGCTGTCGCGAACACTCAGCGCCGAGACCGCCGTGCAGATTGCACTGCTCAACAACAAGGGGCTTCAGGCCGCCTATAACGAACTGGCGCTGGCCGAGACCGATCTCGTCGAGCAGACCCTGCCGCCCAATCCCGTGTTCTCGGTCTCGCGGATCTCGGGCAACGGCGCCAGCGAAATCGAGCGTCAAATTGTCGGCGACATCCTCGCGCTCGCCACCCTGCCGTTTCGTTCGGAGATCGCCCGCGATCGTTTTCGCCAGGCGCAATTGCGAGCTAGCCTGGCGACGTTGCGGCTTGCTGCCGACGTCCGCCGCGCTTATTGGCGCGCCGTTGGCGGCAACGAGATGGTGGCGTTGCTGACGGATGCGAAGGCGACGGCGGAATCGACCGCGCAGCTCGCGGTCAAGCTCGGCGAAACCGGCTCGATCAACAAGCTCGATCAGGCCCGAGAGCAGGTGTTTTACGCCGAGACCACCGCCGACCTCGCAACCGCGCGACAGACGGCGACGAGCGCGCGCGAAAAGCTGGCGCGCCTGATGGGACTGTGGGACGGCGGCCTTGACTTCCGCCTACCCAACCAGCTGCCGCCGCTGCCGCGCCGGCCGCAGGCTTTGCCCTCGATCGAAGCCGACGCGGTCGCCCATCGCATCGACCTTCAGATCGCGCGGCTCGAGCTCACCGCGCTGGCGAAGTCGCTGAACCTCACCGAGGCGACGCGCTTCGTGACACTGCTCGATCTTGCCGGCATCTCCCGCCGCACCCGGGATCCGGAAGGCGCGCCGTTCCGCGAGCGCGGCTTCGACGTCCAGTTCCAGATCCCGATCTTCGACGGCGGCGAGGTGCGGGTGCGGCAGGCGGCGGAGACCTACAATTTCGCCTTCAATCGGCTGACCGAGCGCGCCGTGAATGTACGCTCCGAGGCGCGCGATGCTTACCGGATCTATCGCTCCGGCTACGACATCGCCAGCCACTATCAGCGCGAGATCATCCCCTTGCGAAAAATCATCACCGAGGAGATGCAGCTCCGCTTCTCCAGCATGCAGGTCGATATCTTCGCGCTGCTCACCGAGGCGCGGCAGCGCCTGGCCTCGCTGCGCGGCGCGATCGACGCCAGGCAAAAATTCTTCCTCGCCCAGTCCGACTTGCAGACCGCCGTCAATGGCGGCGGCGCGCCTGCTGACGGCGACAATTCAACCACCATCGCCGCGGCAGCGCCTGCCGATGGCGGTCACTGACATGGAGGCCAGCATGTTTTCCCGCCGAGGATTTTTGGGTAGCGCGGCGCTCGCCGGCGCATCCGTCGTCAGCGGCCGCGCGCAAGCCGCCTCCATTCCGGAAGCCCCGCACATGGACAAGGTGGTGATGCAGCCGCCGCTGCACCCCGTCAGCGGGCCGGACTATCACCCCGTCGTCACGCTGAACGGCTGGTCGCTGCCGTTCCGGATGAACGGCGACTGGAAGGAATTCCATCTCGTTGCCGAGCCCGTGGTGCGCGAATTCGCCGAGGGCATGAAGGTGAATCTGTGGGGCTATAACGGCCAGTCGCCGGGCCCGACGATCGAGGCCGTCGAGGGCGACAAGGTCCGCATCTTCGTGACCAACAGACTGCCCGAATACACCACCGTGCACTGGCACGGCATGATCATTCCCAGCGGCATGGACGGTGTCGGCGGACTGACGCAGCCGCACATCCAGCCGGGAAAAACCTTCGTCTACGAGTTCGAGATGAGGAAGAGCGGGACCTTCATGTACCACCCGCATTCCGACGAGATGGTGCAGATGGCGATGGGCATGATGGGCATGGTCGTCGTGCATCCGCGCGACCCGAGCTTTCGACCGGTCGACCGCGACTTCGTCTTCGTCATGAGCACCTATCGCGTCGATCCCGGCACTTATCTGCCGAAGGTCAACGAGATGACCGACTTCAACATGTGGACCTGGAATGCGCGGGTGTTTCCCGGCATCGATCCGCTGCCGGTCGGGCTCGGCGACAAGGTGCGCGTGCGCATCGGCAATCTCAGCATGACCAACCATCCGATCCATTTGCACGGCCACAGCTTTGCGGTGACCTGCACCGACGGCGGCTGGATTCCGGAGAGCGCGCAATATCCGGAGACGACGACGGACGTACCGGTCGGCGCTGTCAGGGTGTTCGACGTGCTCGCCGACAACCCCGGCGACTGGGCGTTCCACTGCCACAAGTCGCATCACACCATGAACGCGATGGGACACGACATGCGCAACATGATCGGGGTGTCGCGCAAGGATCTCGCCAGGGCCATCGGCAAGCTCGCGCCTGACGGCATGGCGATGGGCTCGACCGGCATGGCGATGGGCAACATGGAGATGCCGGCGCCCGACAACACGCTGCCGATGATGACCGGCACCGGTCAGTTCGGCCCGATCGAGATGGGCGGCATGTTCACGGTGATGAAGATCCGCGAAGGCCTCGCGCGCGACGACTATCGCGATCCCGGCCCCTACCAGTTCCCGCAAGGCACCGTCGCCTACGAGGTCACGCCGCCGGCCCCGGAGCCAGTGCGGCAACAACCAGGCGGACCGCCGATGAAGAACATGAAGATGTGAGCGTTTCGATGAACCACCACCAACTGGAGATACCAATGAAGACGACGATCAAGCTCGGTCTCGCGCTGGCCGCGCTTTCTACCGCGCAGGCCTTTGCCCACGACCAGCACGGGCACGGCACCTTTTCGGCCGGCGAGCCCGGCGATCCCAAAAAATCCGCGCGCACGATCGAGATCCTGCTGAACGAGATGGACTACACCCCCGCCAGGATCGAGGTCAAACGCGGCGAGCAGATCCGCTTCGTGCTGCGCAATGTCGGCAAGGAGGACCATGAATTCCTGCTCGCCACCACCAAAGAGAATCTCGCGCATGCGGTGGAGATGAAGAAGCATCCGCACATGGAGCACGACGATCCCAACGGCGTCAGGCTCGCGCCGAGCAAGACGGCCGAGATCCTCTGGAAGTTCAGCAAGGCCGGCACGTTCGAATTTTCCTGCCTGATTCCCGACCACCGCGACTACGGCATGGTCGGCCACGTCACCGTGAAGTAACGCAAGGAGGCTCCCATGAACCGCATCATCCGTATCGCCGCCGCGCTGTCGCTGACCGTCGGCCTTGCCACGAGTGCCCTGGCGGCCCAGGGCGCCGCGATCAGCGGCGAGGTCAAGAAGATCGACGAGGGCGCCGGCAAGATCACGCTCAAGCACGGGCCCGCGAAGAACCTCGGCATGGATGAACCCATGACCATGGTCTACCGCGTCAAGGACCCGGCCGTGCTCAAGCAGGTGAAGGTCGGCGACAAGGTGACCTTCGAAGCCGAGGAAGCGGCTTCGGGCTATACGGTGACCCGGATGGAGAAGGCGAAGTAGGCTGCCTCCGCGATGGTCATTCCGGGGCGCGTCTCTTGGCGCGAACCCGGAATCCATTTCCCCACGACGCCTGCGGCACGATGGATTCCGGGCTCGCGCTTCGCGCGCCCCGGAATGACGGCCTGAGAGCCCCGAAATACCGCGGTCAGCCCCCATGCCGCACCCTTTATTAACCCTTTGCTAACCATACACCCGGCAAGAATTGCCCAGTGGAGTCGAGTGTCGTCAGCCGCGTAGAACGGGGAGTGCCCTGTGGACGCCAGTGCGGTGCCTCACTTTCGGAACGGCGGCCCTTCGGCCGCCGCGCAGACGTTTGGGGCGCGCGGAAGGCAGTCGCGCGGAGGGGCAGCTACCATGGTCGACGTCACCGCGGGACAGGGCGTAGGCAGCACAAACGCCGGTTTCCCCACCCTTGCCGAGATCGGCAACATCCTCAAGCGCGGCGATATCGCGCTGGCGCTCGGCGTCCTCACCATCCTCGTGGTGCTGATCCTTCCCCTGCCTGCGATCGTGCTGGACCTGTTCTTGGCGATTTCGATCACGCTCTCGATCCTGATCCTGATGACGTCGCTGTTCATCCAGGCGCCGCTGGAATTCTCCGCTTTCCCGACCGTCCTGCTGATCTCGACCATGCTGCGGCTGTCGCTCAACATGGCCTCGACCCGCCTGATCCTGTCGCACGGGCACGAAGGCACGGACGCCGCCGGTCACGTCATCGAGGCCTTCGGCAGCTTCGTGATGGGCGGCAATTTCGTCATCGGCATCATCGTCTTCGCCATCCTGATCATCGTCAACTTCGTCGTCATCACCAAGGGTTCGGGCCGTATCGCCGAAGTCGCGGCGCGCTTCCACCTCGACGCCATGCCCGGCAAGCAGATGGCGATCGACGCCGACCTCTCCGCCGGATTGATCGACGAGACGGTCGCCAAGCAGCGGCGCAAGGATCTGGAGGACGAGAGCGGCTTCTTCGGCGCCATGGACGGCGCCTCCAAATTCGTCCGCGGCGACGCCATCGCCGGCCTTCTGATCGTCTTCATCAACGTCGTCGGCGGCATGATCATCGGCGTGGCGCAGCAGGGCCTGTCCTTTGCCGACGCCGGCCGCAGCTACACGCTGCTGACCGTCGGTGACGGCCTCGTCACCCAGGTGCCGGCGCTGATCGTTTCGACCGCGGCCGGCCTGCTCGTCTCCAAGGCCGGCGTGTCCGGCGCCGCCGACAAGGCGCTGATGAAGCAGTTCTCCGGCTATCCGCAGGCGCTCGCGATGTCCGCGGCAGTCATGCTGGTGCTGGCGGCCCTGCCGGGCATCCCGACCCTTCCCTTCCTGGCGCTCGGCTCCGGCGCTGGCGCCCTCGCCTGGCATGCCCGCAACCGCAACCGCGCGACTGCCAGGGCTGAGGAAGTCGCGAAGACCGCACCTGCGCCGGGAACGCCGGGCGCAGCCGGCTCCGCTGCGGCGGAGGAGCCGATCTCCGCGGCGTTGAAGATCGACGACCTCAAGATCGAGCTCGGCTACGCCCTTCTGCCGCTGGTCAACGGCCCCGACGGCACCGATCGCCTCACCGAGCAGATCAAGGCGCTGCGCCGCTCGCTCGCGATCGAAATGGGTTTCGTGATGCCCGCCGTGCGCATCCTCGACAACGTCCAGCTCGAAGCCAACACCTACATCATCAAGATCAAGGAGGTCGACGCCGGCACCGGCAAGATCTGGCCGAGCCAGTTCATGGTCATGGACCCCGGCGGCAGCCAGGTGCAGGTGCCCGGTATCCACACCACCGAGCCGACCTTCGGCCTGCCCGCGACCTGGGTCGATGCCAGCCTCAAGGAGGAGGCCTCGCTCAAGGGCTACACCGTCGTCGACGCCGCGACCGTGCTCTCGACCCACCTCACCGAGCTGCTCAAGGCCAACATGTCGGACCTGCTCTCCTATGGCGAGGTGCAGAAGCTGCTCAAGGAGCTGCCGAAGGAGCAGGGCGAGCTGGTCAAGGACATCGTGCCCGGACAGGTCACGGTCTCCGGCATCCAGCGCGTGCTGCAGCTGCTGCTCGCCGAGCGCATCTCGATCCGCGACCTCTCGACCATTCTGGAAGGCATCGCCGACTCGCTCGCCTTCTCGCGCAATCCCACCACCATGGTCGAGCACGTCCGCGCCCGCCTGGCGCGGCAGATCTGTGCCCAAAACACCTCCTACAGCGGTTATCTGCCGCTGATCGCGCTGTCGGCCCGTTGGGAACAAGCCTTCGCCGAATCCATTATCGGCCAGGGCGAGGAGCGCAGCCTGGCGATGCAACCCTCGAAGCTGTCGGAATTCATGACCGGCGTGCGCGAGGCCTTCGAGCGGGCCGCGCGTGAAGGCGAGGCCCCGGTACTGGTCACCTCTGCGGCAATTCGTCCCTTCGTGCGTTCCCTGGTCGAGCGGTTCCGGGCCCAGACGACCGTGCTGTCGCAGGCTGAAATCCACCCCAGGGCGAGGTTGAAAACGGTCGGAAGCATCTGATTTGCCTTAAGAAGCCGTGTGTTTTTCGGCCACAGGCAAATGGTTTTTCAGCTTTTGGCGCCTTGCCGATCAACGGCCGGCAAGGCGCCTGACAGGCACATTATAGCTTTGAAATAATTGCCAAATTGCACGATCCAGGGCCGTTTTTGATCGCGGCTTCTCACGTCCTGTCACGCTCTTGTGATCGCCTCTTGGGAACGAATCCCCCCAATACTAGGTTGTTGGGCACCGGAAGCATGAACCTGCCCAAACACGCAGGCGACTACTTCGGGTAGATGGCGGCAGGAGCCTTCCATGAACCACTCGATTTACAGCGCAGATCGCTCGACCCACCTCAAGATCGTGGTTGTCGCGCTCGTTGCCGGCATCGCGGTGGCGGGTCTCGGGATCACCGCGCGTACGAGTTCAGATGAAGGCCTGACCCAGACCGCTCGTGTCATAAAGGCGGGCAAGCCGATCGCCATCACCAGCTCGAACGTTTCCCTCGTTCGCTAAGGAGATTTGAGTTTCAGGAATTCACGCGGCTCTTTATCAGCCCCCCAAAGTCGCCACGTGGATATGTAGACGACCCCAACCCCAAGTCGACTACAGAAAGCGCCCGCCCCCCACGGGCGCTTTCTCATGTCTGGGGTATGTCGCGCGCTACTTTCCTCTCGTGTCCCAGACGCGCTGCAGCGCTCTTCGCGTTGCTGCGCAGAGCCGGAACCCAGCAAGCCACGCCGCCCGCTGACACATGGGCCCCGGCTCTGCAGCGCATCACTTCGTGACGCGCTGCGTCCGGGGCACGAGACTGAGTTTTCAGGCACACCTGCTTCAACATCGTCATTGCGAGCGTAGCGAAGCAATCCAGAATCCCTCCAAAGAGACAGGCTGGATTGCTTCGTCGCAAGCGCTCCTCGCAATGACGGAGCGTGAGGTTGACGTCGCCCGTTCAATTCGCATCTCCATCGTAGACACGCCTCCGCAGCCTCGCGGCTTGTTCGCCCGAGCTTTGATTGGTCGCCTCACCCTCACATGAAAGAGGGCGCAGGGAAGACCGGGTGCCGGCTGGCACCCGCGGTCCACTGTGCGAGATTGTCGTGAACAAAATTGCACAGCGGCATACAGGTGAAGCCAAAACATCCGGCCTTCCCTGCGCAGTGGCTTTACGGCTTATGTCGTGATC
>NZ_JBVVPA010000020.1:0-118470 GCF_055807555.1 Bradyrhizobium sp. Ken64
GCGCAGCGTCTCTTCGACGATGCGCTGCAGAGCCGGGGCCCATGCCGCAGCACGTGCTGTGGCTTTCTGGATCCCGGCTCTGCGGAGCGTCACTGCGTGCCGCACCGCGTCCGGGACAGGGGAGTTCGCGAACTAAACCGGCTTCCCCGTATACGGCATCGACGCCGTCAGTCCGCCGTCCACCGGGAAGGCCTGGCCGTTGACATACGACGCCTCGTCGCTGGCCAGGAACAATCCCATCGCGGCGAGCTCGTGCGGCTGGCCGGGACGCTTGAGCGGATTGAGCTGGCCGATCTTGTCTTGGGTGCCGCGCTCCTTGGCGCGGTCGAAGATCGGCTTGGTCATGCCGGTCTCGATCAGGCCCGGGCACACCGCGTTGATGCGCACACCGGTGCCGGTGAGCGAGTAGGCTGTGGTCTGCACCAGGGAGATGACGCCCGCCTTGCTCGCGGCATAGGGATGTCCGCTGGCGCCGGCCTTGAGGCCGGCGACGGACGCGGTCAGCACGATCGCGCCGGACTGCTGCTTCACCATGTGCGGCATCGCATGCTTCACCGCGAGAAACGGCCCGATCAGATTGATGCGCAAAACCTCCTGCCATTGCTCGACGGTCTGCTCGCCGAGCGGGACGAGTCCGCCGGAGACGCCGGCATTGGCCCAGATCACGTCGAGCCGGCCGTGCGTCTTCACCGCCTTGTCGATCACGGCCATGACGTCCTTTTCGGAGCCCGCATCCGCTATCATCGCTTCCGCGACACCGCCGGCCTTCTTCACCTCGTCGACCGTCTCCTTCACCGCCTCGGTGCGATCGACCGCGATCAGCTTGGCGCCTTCTCTCGTGAACAGCAGCGCGGCCGCGCGGCCGATGCCGCTGCCGGCACCGGTGATGATGACGGATTTGCCTTGCAGACGGCCCATGCGTTGTCTCCCTTTGGTTCGCACGCGACGCTTGCCGCGCGACGGAATTTCAAACAAGATTTCAAACGGTAAAGTGTCTTGAGACACGTTCGCTACTGACGTACAGCGACATCAAACGGGATGGAAGGGTTTCGATGGCAGGTGCAGACAAGCCCAAAGTGGTGACGACGCGCTGGTGGTGGGTCCGTCATGCGCCCGTGCGCAATGACGGCGGCAACATCTACGGTCAGTCTGATCTCGCCTGCGACACCAGCGATACCTACGTCTTCAATGCTGTTGCCAAGGTGCTGCCACGCAAGGCGGTCTGGTATTCGAGCAATCTGATGCGCACGCATCAGACCGCCGAAGCGATCTGGGCGGCCGGTTTTCCGAGGCCCGCATCGATGACATGGGAAGCGGACCTCGCCGAACAAAACCTCGGCCGCTGGCAGGGCATGAACCGCGCCGAGTTCATCGCCAGCCGTCCCGTCGGATCGAGCTGGTTTGCCGACATCAACGAGCCTGCACCCGGCGGCGAAAGCTTCATGGACCTCTACAACCGCACCCGCCGCACCATCGAGCGGATCAACAATGAGGCCGCCGGGCAGGACGTGATCGCGGTCGCACATGGCGGCACCATCAAGGCGGCGCTGGGGCTGGCGCTCGACAATCAGCCGGAGCGGGGGCTCGCGTTCGATATCGACAATTGCTCGGTGACGCGGCTCGACTATTTCGCAAGTCCCGAGCGCAATGTCTGGCGGCTGCCGATGGTGAACCAGCAGCCGTGGATCGCGGACGATGCGCATGCGGCGATGCATCAACCCGCGGGACCGGAAGTCAAGAAGCTCGCCTGAGTGAGCTGTCATTCCGGGACGGTCCGCAGGACCGGACCCGGAATCTCGAGATTCCGGGTTCGGCTTCGCCGCCCCGGAATCACAATGAACACGAAGATCAATCTGGGAGAGAAACATGACCTTGTTCGACATGAAGGGGAAAGTCGCCGTCATCACCGGCTCGACGCGCGGCATCGGGCTTGCGATCGCCGAGCGCATGGCCGAACACGGCGCCAAGGTGGTGATCTCCTCGCGCAAGGCCGACGTTTGCGACCAGGTCGCCAAGAGCATCAACGACAAGTTCGGCAAGGACACGGCGGTTGCGATCGCCGCCAACATCTCGTCGAAGGAAAACCTGCAGAACCTCATCGACGAGAGCAACCGCGCCTTCGGCAAGATCGACGTGCTGGTCTGCAACGCCGCGTCGAACCCGTATTACGGTCCGCTCGCCGGCATCTCCGACGATCAGTTCAGGAAGATCCTGGACAACAACATCGTCGCCAACAACTGGCTGATCTCGATGGTGGTGCCGCAGATGATCGAGCGCAAGGACGGTTCGATCATCATCGTCTCCTCGATCGGCGGCCTGAAGGGCTCGACCATCCTCGGCGCCTACGCGATCTCGAAAGCCGCCGACATGCAGCTCGCGCGCAATTTGGCCTGCGAATATGGCCCGCACAACATCCGCGTGAACTGCATCGCGCCCGGCCTGATCAAGACCGACTTCGCGAAAGCGCTGTGGGACAATCCGGAGAATTTGAAAGCCTCGACCGCGCGTTCGCCGCTGCTGCGCATCGGCGTGCCCGACGAGATCGCGGGCGCCGCGGTGTTCCTGGGCTCGAGGGCCGGCGACTTCATGACCGGCCAGACCATGGTGATCGACGGCGGCGCGACGATCAGTTGACGGTCTCGTGTCCCGGACGCGGTGCGGCGCGAAGTGCCGCTCCGCAGAGCCGGGAGCCAGAGGTGAGGGGGTCGAGATCGCGGAGGCATAGGCCCCGGCTCTGCGCAGCAACGCTAAGGGCGTTGCAGCGCGTCCGGGGCACGAGAGCCGGATCTCAATCCACCGCCGCGTACACCAGATCCCGCACCAGCGTTCGCGTATAATCGCGCTGCCCCGGGCCCTGGCTCATGAACACGACGAACAGATCCTCCTTGGGATCGATCCAGAAGAACGTCCCCGCAATGCCACTCCAGAAATACTGGCCGACGCTGCCGGGGAAGGGCGCGATGCCGGCCTCGCGGCGCACCGCGAAGCCGAGGCCGAAACCATGGCCGGGCGACAGCAGCGTGCCGTTGGTCACGACGTGAGGTCCGAGATGATCGGAGGCCATCAGTTCCAGCGTCTTGCGGCCGATGATCCTGTTGCCGTCGAGCGTGCCGCCATTGCGCAGCATCAGCGCGAAGCGGGCATAGTCCATGGTGGTGGAGACGAGGCCGCCGCCGCCGGACTCCATGATGGGCTGCTCGAGCATGTTGAACAGCGCGACCTTGTCGCCGGTCCAGGGATCGGCCGCGAACGGCTCGGCAAGCCGGCCGGCATTGGCCTCAGCTGTCGCAAAGCCGGTCTCGGCCATCTGCAAGGGCGTGAGAATGCGTTCAGTGAGGTACGTGCCGAGCGACTTGCCGCTGACCACCTCGATGATGCGACCGAGGATGTCGGTGGAGCGGCTGTAGTTGAACTCGTCGCCGGGATGGCAGACCAGCGGGAAGCTCGCCACCAGGGCGGCGTGCTCGGCGTTGGTGATCTTGCGGCTGCGCACCCGCGACTCCTGGTAGATCTTGTGCACGGGGCCGTCGCCCTGGTGCTCGTAGGTCAGGCCGGAGGTGTGGCGGAGCAGGTCCTGCACCGTCATCGGGCGCTTCGGCGGAACCAGTTCCAGCTTGCCGCCGCTGATCACGCCGACCTTCTGATCGGCGCACTCCGGGATGAATTTCGCGACGGGGTCGGCAAGAATCAGGTGCCCGTCCTCGACCAGCGTCATGATGCCGACCGACACGATCGGCTTGGTCATCGAGAAGATGCGGAAGATCGAATCATGCGCCATCGGCGCCGCGCCCGCCGGGCTCTGCCTGCCGAGCGCCTCGAACCAGCCGACCTGACCGTGCCGTGCCACCAGCGCGGTAACGCCCGGCACGGTTCCCTTGTCGATCTCGCGCTTGAAGGCGTCCGACATGGCCTGGAGGCGAGGGCGCGACAGCCCGAGCGTCTCGGGGCGGGATTCCGGCAGAGGCGGGGTTTTCGGCGCGGTGGAGGGGCGATGGGCGGCTGTCGCGGACGCTTGGGCAGTCGCAAAGGCTTGGGCAGTCATGGGCACTCCCGGTTGCTTATTATTGTTCGGAGCGGACTGTGGCCCAGAAGGCGCGGCACAAACAAGCGAAGCCAGCGCGCTTCACCCTTGCAATCCGGCCTTGCAATCCGGCCGCCCCCTGTGCTTCAAAGCGGCCTGATCCGCGCGGCAACGCAGGGTCCGTAGGAGTGTAGCTCAATTGGTAGAGCACCGGTCTCCAAAACCGGGGGTCGCAGGTTCGAGCCCTGCCACTCCTGCCAGCGAAATCAAACACTTAGCTAGAGCGTGGGCGATCAGCCATCACCCGGATATTGTCGCCGGACGGCGTGAAACCTAACCGCTGACCTGCCGTTTCCAGATCGCCTCCGCAAGGGCGATGTCGGCCACGGAATCTGCGCCGGAAGCCAGCGGCGTCCGCTGTTCCACGATATCGGCGACGAATGCATCGGCTTGACGCCGAAACGCCCAGCTCGTGTCGCGCGACAATCGCGCGCGTTGTCCTTGCTGATCGAGGATGACCTCCGCCTCCTGCTCGGCAAACGGTGGGGGCAATTCGATGGTCAGCGCGCCCCGCTCGAATTCGATGCTCAGCCCCTCGCGCCAGACGCCGTCGGATCCATTTGCGAGTTGCAGCGCGCAGGCGACGCCGTCGAAGTCGAGTGTCACGGTCGCCGCGCCCGAGCTCTCGATGGTGCTTTCCGCGACCGTCGGTGACGATCCGAGCATGTAGCGCGCGAGGTTGATGATATGGCTGAACACGTTCAGAAAACTGTCGTAGCCGGGTCGCATCGCACCCGGCATCCAGTCGGGGCCGTCCTGCCAGAGCTCGAGCCCGTCCGGCCGCACTTCGCCGGTCATGACAAAGTTGTCCTGGGACCGGCCAGTGCTGCCGCCGAAGCACCAGCCTCGCGCGCCGACAACGCGTCCAAGCGACTGATCCGCTCGTAGGCGTGCCAACTCGGCTATCGCGCGCGCCACCCCGGCGTCGTGACGCTTCATGTAGCCGATGCTGTAGACGAGCTTGTGCCGGAGCGCCGCCTCGGTCAGTGAAACGGCCTGAGCCGCGGTGTAGGCCATCGGCTTTTCCGACAGCACATGGCGGCCACTGCTCAACGCATCCAGCACGATCGGGCCGGTGGCGCGACGCTTCGTCACGACGACGACGGCCGACACTTCGCTGTCCGCCAGCAGTTCCCGGTGCGTGCCGTAGACCCGCGCGATGTCGAATTTTTGCGCCGCTGCGGCAGCGAGGTCGGGCCGGAGATCCGCGATCGCGACGACGCGGCAGGCGGGGTTGGCGACGAAATTGGCGAGGTGGCACATCTGACCGACCATGCCCGTTCCGATGATGCCAATGCCTGGCCTCACTTGCTAGGACCCCTCGAAGCGTTTCCGGATAACAAGAAAGTGCGCCGGCTGTCCCCAGGTGTTGATGAACGCCTGGTCGGACTGGGTGAGGGCCGTGACTGTGGACACGTCCCGTCGCCCGATCGCGCCAAAGATACGATGGAAGCTGTCGAGGGTCGCCATGATGGCATCGATGTCGGACGCATCGTCGGCAAGAATGTCCGTCGCCGGTATCGTCTCGCGCAGCGACGCAAGGCTCGCGATCACACGGGGCAGGCTGGCGCCGAAGGGATCGTCGATCATCGCATCGACATCGACAACCAGTGTCTCGATCGAAGCCGAGATCGCCTCGACCATCTCGGTCTTGCCGGCCAGATAGAGCTTCCGTCCACCGAGAAAGCTCAGACGGCTGCGACCGAGGTGGCGCGTCGCGCGGCGCAGCTTCTCGTCGTCGGAGAGGACCTTCTTGTGCCAGTAGACGTCCAGGCTGTCGCGATAGACGGGCCACCCCGAATGGATGTCGAATCCCTGCTCATGCGCCGCCTTGCACAAGGCTCCCGCGTCGAGGAAGTAGCGGTGCCGGACGAAAGGATTTTCGAGCACGTCCATCAGCCAGGATTCGAAGCTGCGCGTATGCGGGATGCTGTCCCATTTCGCGTCGAACAGCATCTTCGCGGTTTCGAGCCCGGGACGGCCCGTCAGCACCTTGCCCGCCGCATGAATCGCCTTGAGCGCGAGCTCGAAGAAGCCGCCATAGCGCTCGTAGTAGGACACGACGGCGTAGCCGTCCGGGTTGAGCAGCCGGTGAAAGATGCCGAGCCAATTTTCAGTCGGCTGCACCGTGTAGATGAATCCTTCGGCATCGATGATGTCGAAGCGACGATCGCTGCGAAATCCTTCGACATCGAACGATACGAGTTCGCGCAGACGTTGAGCCTGGTTGAAATGTGCGAAGTAAGCCTGGATTTTCGCGTGCGCATGCCGGTTCGGCTCGGCGAGCGTCATGTTTGCGCCCCAGCCGGCAAACACCAGCGCGTTCTCACCGGAATCGGGGCCGAATTCGAGCACGTCGGCGTCGCGGAACAACCGCGGCGGCAGCACCAGCTTGTCAGAAAACAACTCGCGCCGCAGGCCGGCATAGGCTTCGAGTTCGGCGGCGGATTTGAAATTCCCGAACGTCGGCAGGACGTCCTGACGTTCGTAATAGTTGAAGAGCTTGTCCTCAGCCATGCCGCGACCCTGCGGCGGCCTCGAGGCGATCGAGCTCGCTCCAGATGTCCGAGGGCGCGAAGATCGATACGATGTGGAGCGGACGCTTCACGTTTTCGCGCAGCCGTCTGCCGACCTTGTCTTCGTTCTCCTGGTTCACGGCCAGAAGACAGACAAGCGGATCCGACTTGCCGGCGAGGTTCTCCGGCGGGCGGATCGGAATGCCGGTGCCGGGCAGGAACAAGCCCTGGCGCTCCTTCTGGTCGTCGACCGAGAGGTCGACGAGATCCGCGAGTTCATGGGCATTGGTGAAGGTGCAGGCGCGGCAGCCGGCGCCATAGATGGCGATCTCGGCGCCGTTGGCGCGGGCCTTGGCGAGGATCGGGCGAAGACGCGCGCCGTACTCCCTGGCGCGCTGGCCGAACCTTTCGCCGACGCCGGCAGGAGCGGGCGGAGGCCTCACGTCGCGCGTCGCGCGCCGGGCTGCGATCGCGAGGCTGCCGCCGCTGAAATTGTATTTCTTCACCGAAATCGCCTCGAAGCCGTGACGGGCCAGCAGCGCGAGCAGCGTCGGCTCGGTGAAGTAGCTGACGTGTTCCTCCCACAGGACCGAGAGATCACCTGCCGTCGAGCCGGGCGCGAAATCAGGCACGTCGATGAACAGCAGCCCGTCGTCGCGCAGCGCGATTTTCACGCAGTCGAAAAAGTTCTCGAAATCGACGATGTGCTCCAGCACCTGGCGCGAGACGACGAGGTCGAACCTGCCGGCCTCGGCGACCGCGTCATGACACAGCGCCGGGCTGATCATGTCGGCATAGACCTTGATGCCGCGCTCGCGGGCGATCTTGCCCGACACCGGGTTGGGCTCGACGCCCACCAAAACCTTCGCACCGCGTTCGCGAAGCCTGTCCATGAACAGGCCGTCGTTGCATCCGATCTCGAACACGGATTGATGGGGCGAGAATTTGGCGATGGTATCGAGCTCGTCGACCTGATGCGGCTCCGGCTTCCAGCTGCTGAAATTGTAGTTGAACTGCCGGTACAGAATGTCGGGATCGATCGGCTTGACGATCTGGGGCAGGCCGCACTCGCCACACGCCAGCACCTCGAACGGATACCGTTCGTCCTGTTCGTCGCGGCTGTGCCGAAGCCGATGCGCAATCGGCATCTGTCCGAGGTCGATGACCGGGCGCAAATTGGTCGAATGGCAGAGGCGGCAATGATCAGTCATCGGTAGGAACCTCTGCTCGAATGGCTCGTGAAGTATGGCGATGGGCCAGATGCTCCGCGGCGAGCGCACCGGTCGATGTGACATAGTTCTGCACTGCCGCGGCATCGCTGCCAGCCGGTGCCCAGTCGGGAAATGCCGTGCGGGAGGGGTCGAACGGACCCGCGGTGGTTTCGTGAAACACCAGCCACTCCGAGGTGATCAGGATCGAGTGAAACAACTGCTCGGGCATCCGGTAGTAGCAGAGCGCGCCCCGGCCGTACGGCGCCATCTCGAGCACGTCGCGAATGCGGCCGTCGTCCTCGAAGATCACGACCTGCGCAGTGCCCTCGATCAGGTGAAACGATTCAGGTTTGCCAAAGTGCTTGTGAGGCCGCACATAGGCCTCGCAATGATGCACGATCAGCATCTCGTGCAGGCCGGACGAGGGATCAGGATGCGTGCACAGCCGGCTGCGCAGACGCGGATTGCCTGCGGCGATGCGCTTCAGCTCCGCGATCGTGGCGTCGTTCGCCGTGACGATGGCGTCGTCCGAATAATACACTTCGGGATTTTGCGCGCGTAGCGAGGCCGGCCGGCGCAGGCCCGTTGCTTCATTCGAAGAAGATGAACCCATGGTCGCCCCGGTAGCCGCATTTGTCGTAGATCCAGGCCCACGTCTCCGGACCATGAAAACTCAGGCAGGTGAGCTGCCAGTAGAGTAGGTTCGCCTTCTCGCGCTCGTCGCGGAACGACTCCACCATCAGATATTTCGAGGTGCCGCGTCCAACGCGCTCGATCTCGGACACGGCGCGGAAGACGTCTTCGAGCGGAAGATTGTGGAGCACGCCGAGCGACACCACGAGATCGAAGCTGTGGTCGGGGTAGGGGAGCTCGACGGCGCTGCCGACCTTCAATTGCGGTTGCACCTCTTCCTTGGCGTTGCCAATGCCATAGTCGGAGATGTCGATGCCGGCGATGGTGAGGCCGGGGACGAGCTGGGTGAACTCGTAGAGCAAATAGCCCTTGCCGCAGCCGACATCGAGCACGCTCATCCCGGGCTTGATGCCATAGCGATCGATCAGGGTCTGAGCGAGCGGGCGCCAGCGTCCGTCGTAGCGGTAACCGCCATAGCCATAGCGGCGGTCGCCGTCCCAGTAGTCGCGCCCCCATTGCCGCGCGACAGTGGCGGATTCCGCCTTGTCGTGCTCGACAACCCGCTGAACGTAGTTCCGCTTGGTCGATGCGTGCATCGGCTGGAGCAGATTGATCTCGGTCATTGTCCTCAACCGGTCCGCGGCGTCGTCACAGGATGGTCGCGAATTTGTTGACGAGCAGGACGTCCTCGACGGCCTGGATGTTGTCGCGCGAGGACAGCGTGATCTCCTCGACGGCCGCGTGCAGATCGCAGCCCTCGCTCAGTACGCGGTCATAGATCTCCCGCCGCCGTGCCTCGTCGGGCGGCAGCATGAAGATGCTGTAGAGAATCAGGCCGCGCAACCGGGGCAGCTCGTCGAGGATGTCCTCGAGCACCATGTAGCTGCCTTGCATGGTGTGCTCGGCGGCGCTGAGCAGATAATGCAGATTCTTCCGCCGCGCATAGTCGCGAATTACGATGTTCTGAACGTGCTGGGGAGTACGGCTGCCGTTCAGCGGCCGGGCGCCGATATAGCCGCGATGGCCGGCTCGCTCAGCCATGGAAACCTCCCGGGAGCTTGTATTGCATGCCGACACGTGTCGCCGGACGCAGCAGGATCGGTTCGAAGAATTCGCCGAATCGCTTGTCCGCGTAGGGCGACATGATGCTTTTGAAACGGCAGTTCATGCTCCAGCGCGAGCCGGCTTCCTCGTTGACGCGATTGCCGTGCATCAGGGTCTGGTTGAACAGCATCACGTGACCGTAGGGAATCTCGATGAACGTCGCGTGCGGCTTGATGGTCTGGTAGAGTTCCTCGGCGCTGCGCAGGCTGGCCATCCGGTCCTGCATCTCGCCGTTCAGGGATGGCGGCAGCAGATACATCGATTTGGTGCGGTGGACGTCGACCAGCGGTACCCACACCACGACCTCGAACGGCGAGTCGCCCGACCAGACGTCGGAATGGGTGGCGAGGAGCGACGAATCGTCTCCGGGAAGCTGGATGCTGAGATTGACGCGGCGTTGCATGCAGAGCTCGTTGCCGACGATGGTCTCGATCGTCGAGCGCGCCAGACGGAAATAGGTCGGCCGGAACCATGGCTCGGCGTTGAGGCCGTTGAAGACGTGCAGCCGCAGGCCGTTGAGATCATCTACGCTCACCCGCGTGTGGATGGTGTCGAGCATCGCGTAGGGGTCGTTGCCGTCTGGCAGCTTCAGATAGTCCGCCGCGAGCTCGGCGGCGCGCCGCTGGATCCGGTCGAGCCCGGCGCGATCGTCGGCCGGCGTGGTGACGAAGCCGTCGTCGATGAAGCGTTGCGCCAGTGCCTGCTCATCGGCCTCGAGGAACGCCGTGTCCGTCATGCAAAATACTCCCGGGCGGTCGCGCAAACATAGCTGATATCCGAGGCCGAGAGGAACTGGTTGATGGGAAGCGTGAGGATCTGATCCGCCTGCCGCTCGGTCACCGGGAACGCGCCGCGACCGTGACCCAGATGCGCCGCCGCCTCCTGGAGGTGGATCGGTACCGGATAATGGATCGCGGTCTCGATGCCCTTGTCCGCAAGATATTTCTGGAAGTCTTCGCGACGGTCCGTCTGCACGACGAAGGTGTGGAAGGTGTTGAACTCGATATTGCGGCAAACAGGGATGAACAGGGGAAGGCCGGCGAGCTCGGCGCGGTATTGCGCGGCGTTGCGGCGCCGGCGTTCGATGACAGAGGGCAGGTGACGCAAGCGAATCCGGAGCACCTCGGCCTGGACCGTGTCGAGGCGTGACACGATGCCCCATTCCTGGACGTCACTGCGATTGATCAGGCCGTGATTGCGCAGGCGGCGAATTCTCGCGGCAAGCTCGGCGTCGGCGGTGACGACGAAGCCGGCGTCGCCCGCCGCATTGAGGTTCTTCAGCGGGTGGGCGGAGAAGCAGCCGAACGTTCCGATGGTCCCGCTCATCCGCCCGTCATAGGTCGAGCCGACGGCCTGCGCGCTGTCCTCGATCACGGCGAGAGCATGCTTGGCGGCGATCGCCATCAGCGGGTTCATGTCGGCCATGCGCCCGGTCAGGTGCACCGGCATGATGGCCCTGGTCCGCGAGGTGACGGCGGCCTCGACTGCGGCGGGATCGATATTCTGGTCCGGTAGCACGTCCGCAAACACGGGCCTGGCGCCGACGGCGATGATGGCGGCGGTCGATGCCACGAACGAATTCGGCGGGGTGATCACCTCGTCCCCCGGACCGATGTTGAGCGCCCGCAACGACAGGATCAGCGCATCGGTGCCGGAATTCAGCGTCACCACATGCGGCGAGCCGAGATAGGTGGTGAGCTCTTCCTCAAGCTTCGCGACGGCCGCGCCGCCGATGAAATCGCCGCGCTGGAACACGCCCTCGACTGCCTGCAGGATCTCGACGCGCTCTTCCTCGAATTGCGCGGGAAGATTGACGTAACCTATGCGTCGGCGGCCGGTGTCACCGTCCATGGCAGAACTTCCGGACGATCTCGATGACGCGGTCCTGCTGGGCGCGCGTCAGATGCTGGTCGACGGGGAAGCTGATGACTTCCTGGGCATGGCGGTCGGTGACCGGGAAGGTGCCCGGCGCGTAGCCGAGGTGCTTGAGACCTTCCTGCTGATACAGCGGGATGGGATAGTGGATCTTCGCTTCGATGCCGTTGTCCAGGCAGTATTTGTAGAGCTCGTCGCGACGCTCGGCGAACACCATGTAGAGATGGTAGACGTGCTTCACGTTGGGCCTGCGCGGCGGAATGCGCAGGCCGGGCAGGCCGGCAAGGCCCGAATCGTAATAGGCCGCGTTCTCGATCCGACGGCGCGTGATCTCGCTTGTCTGGCCGATCAGCCAGTTGCCGACGACCGCCTGGAGGGAATCGAGCCGCGAATTGCAGCCGAGGATCGCGATCTCGTCGCGATTCTTCATGCCGTGGTTGCGGATCAGACGAAGCCGCTCGTTCATCCCATCGTCATTGGTGACGACGACACCGGCATCGCCCCAGACGTTGAGGTTCTTGAGCGGATGCAGGGAGAAGCCGGCCGCGATACCGTGGGTGCCGGACCGTTTTCCCGCGAACTCCGACAGGATGCCCTGGCAGGAATCCTCGACCACGGGGATGTTGTGGCGCTGGGCGATCGCCATCAGCTTGCCCATGTCGGTGACCTCGCCGGTCAATTGAACCGGCATGATCGCCTTGGTCTTCTCCGTGATCGCGGCTTCGACGTAATCGACGTTCATGCAGAAGGAGTCGTCGCAGTCGACCAGCACCGGGGTCGCGCCGGTCTCGGCGATGGCGCCGACGGTGGCGATGAAAGTGTTGGCGGCCGTGATGACCTCGTCGCCATGGCCGATGCCGAGTGCCTTGAGCGGCAACTTGAGTGCATCGGTGCCCGATCCGACGCCGATGGCGTGACGCACGCCGATCAGCTCGGCAAAGCGCCGTTCGAATTCGGCGACCGGCTTGCCCAGGGTGAAGTCACCCGTCGCCACCAGTCGGCCGATCTCGGCCAGGATCGGTGCCGGGTCGGAGAATTGCTCGAGCAGATAGGAATATCGAACGTCCTGCATGGGGCCCGTCAGGTGGAATGAAGTTGCGGAGAGGAGGTGTGCGAGGCGGGGAGCGCGCGCGCGATCGAGGTCGCAATGGCGTCGGCGGAAAGTCCGTGCTTCTTCAGCAGCGAGTCCTGCGATCCGTAATTGTGCATGAACCGGTCCGGCAGCGACAACCGCAGCATCGCGGGCAGGCCGGAGCCGAGCTTGTCGATCAGCGCCTCGGCGACCGCGCTGCCGAGGCCGCCGGAGGGCACGTGCTCCTCCAGCGTCGCGACCAGCCTGGTGCCCCGGATCGCTTGCAGCAGCGCCTCGGTGTCGAGCGGCTTGACGGTGTGCATGTGCAGGATGCCGGCGCGAATGCCCTGCGCCGCCAGCAGATCCGCCGCAGCGAGTGCGCGCTGGAGCATGATGCCTGTCGTGACCATGACGACGTCGCCGGGCGGCCGCATCAGGATGGCTTTGCCGATCTCGAAGCCGTGCTCGGCCTTCGAGACCACGGCGTCGCCGCCTTTGCCGAGCCGGATGTAGATCGGTCCGGTCCAGTCGAGCGTTTGCTCCATCAGCCGCGCCGCCTCGTCGGCGTCGCACGGGCAGACCACCGTCATGTTCGGCAGCGCCCGCATGATGGCGATGTCCTCGATCGCCTGGTGAGTGGGGCCGAGCGGCGCGTAGACGAGCCCGCCGCCATTGGCGATCAGCCGCACCGGCAGATTATGCAGGCAGAGATCGACGGCGACTTGCTCGTAGCAGCGGCGGGTGAGGAATGTGGCGATGGTGTTGACGTAGGGCACGAAGCCTTCCATCGCGAGACCGGCCGACATGCCGATGATGTGTGCTTCCGAAATGCCTTCGATCAGATGGCGCTTGGGAAACTCCTTGCTCATCGCGCGCAAGGTGCCCGCGCCGGGATCGGAGCCGATGTAGAGCACACGCTCGTCGCGCGTGGCGAGCTTGTGGACCATGTTCATCGCGGTGTTGCGCATGATGAGCCGATCAAAAATCGCCGACGGCGACGCGGATGGCGTCGAGCTCGCCGTCGGTGAGCTTGTTCTTGTGATGCCAATCGGCGTTGGATTCCGCGGCCGGCAGACCCTTGCCCTTGACGGTATGGCAGATGATCGCGGTGGGCTTTCCCGGAACGGCCGGGACCTGCTTCAGGACGGCGCGCAGGGCGCCGACGTCGTGGCCGTTGAGCTCCTGGACGGCAAAGCCGAAGCTGCGCCATTTGTCCGCGAGCGGCTCCAGCGGCAGGACGCAATCGGTGGGCCCGTAGCTCTGCAGCTTGTTGTAGTCGATCAGCGCGACCAGATTGTCGAGCCCGTGCTTGGCGGCGCCCATGGCGGCTTCCCACACAGACCCCTCGTTGATCTCGCCGTCGCCGAGCAGGACGAAGGTGCGATAGGAGCGCTCGCGCATGCGCGCGGCGAGCGCGAGGCCGACACCGATCG
This sequence comes from Bradyrhizobium sp. Ken64, assembly GCF_055807555.1. Classification (NCBI taxonomy): domain Bacteria; kingdom Pseudomonadati; phylum Pseudomonadota; class Alphaproteobacteria; order Hyphomicrobiales; family Nitrobacteraceae; genus Bradyrhizobium; species Bradyrhizobium sp. Ken64. Next base: position 13,926 of record NZ_JBVVPA010000020.1, read on the forward strand.
ACAGGCCGTGTCCGAGCGCGCCGGTCGAGGCCTCGACACCCGGCACCATTCCGTACTCGGGATGTCCGCCTAAAATGCTGTCGGGGCCGCAGAAACCGTCCAGCTCCGACAAAGGAAAGAAGCCGCGATCGGCCAACAGCGCATAGAGTGCCAGACAGCCGTGTCCCTTGCTGAGGATCGCGCGGTCGCGGGCCGGATCGCGCGGGTTGTCCGGATCGATCCGCAGCACGTCGTCGTAGAGCACGCGGACCATCTCGATCAGCGACAACGCCGGACCGACATGTCCGCGCCCCGCGGAGCGGACAGAACCGAGCACCAGGCGGCGCAGATAAAGGCTGCGCTCATCCAGCGTGCAGGTGAGGGCGGCTTCAGCGTGAGGTGAGATCTGGGTCACTTCGGTAAATCGGTTGGCCGAATCGTCTGGTGAAGCCGGCGGGCTTTGTCGAGCTGACCGGCGAGGCGGATCCTAACATCGCCACCTTGCGCAGCCATTGCGCGCCGGGAGCGGCTGTCCGGCAAATAGGCGTTCAGGACAATCAGGCACCAGATTCCCTTGAACACAGGATACAGTACGTCACGTCGGATCGCAAACGCGTCATCGCTCGCCTCGAAGGCGCGCGACAGCCGTTCGATCAAACGATTCGCGCTCGCTTCAGGCAGGTTGCTGCCGGGGTGAATGGCGGTGTCGGACACGAGCTTGACCGGATCGTCCCAGCCGAAATATTCGAAGTCGATGAATCGCAAGCGCCCGTCTTCGGCGCGCAACGCGTTGTGCAGTCCGAAATCGGACGGACTCAGCGCGCGATGGCTCGGCGCGAGGTCCGCCGTTGGATCCCAGCCCAGTTCCGCGTAGCGCCGGCGGAGCTGCCGAATCGCGACGCCAGTGCTGGGAACCAGGCTGCCTTCCATGAACGCGCGCAGGTCGGGATGACCATCCGAAGCCCGCCTCAGTCCGTCCAGCCGCTGCTCGTACTGGGCGATGGCCGCTTCGGGCGAAAAGATGCTGGCTGAGGCGTTGCGCAGATTTTGCGCGCCTTCGGCCTCGCGCAGCTTCTGCAGCTCGATGAGGAAATCGGCGAGCTGATCGGCATCGTCGCCTTGGGGGCGCAGCACCGCGGCCTCGCCGTCGAACCATTGGTACAGCGCGCAGAACGCATCTGCGTCCTTCGCGACCGGCTGCGGTGTCGACGTGATGCCGTGGCGCGCCAGGAACGAGAGTGCATCATACTCCTGTCCCAGGCGATCGCGTCCGTCGGACGGATATTGCTTGAGGGCGAGGGGCGGTCCCTCCGCCATCTCCAGCCGAAACACCCTGTTGTTGCCGCCGGACCGTGCCGGCTGGGCGGTTGCGACACGCGCACCGGCCAGGCGGCTGCCGATCGCTATCGCATCCGGCGCGGTGATGTCGGTCTCGCTCATGCCGCAAACACCTCGCGGCGGATATCGGCCCATGTCGCGATCGGCTTGCAGTGTTCGGGGTGGGGAGGCTGCGCCTGCGTGAACAGGATCGATCGCGTGGTCTTCGGAAAATGCGGTTGCTCGAAGACCTCGACGAGATCGTCGATGAAGACGTCGAGCTCCAGGCGCGCGAGCCTCGCGACTTTGGCGGCCAGTGTGTCTTCGAAATAGACGTCGCCGATGGCCAGCGCCGCATCCGCAGCGTCGATCAGGCTGGCTTCCCGTAGCCAGCTGCGCGCGGCGTCACGCAGGTCGATGCGGTCGGGGTCCTGATGACCGAATCGGGTCTTGTGGCTGACGATGGAGACCTTCGCGCCGGTCTGCCTGCACGCCGCCAGGAATTCTCGCACTCCGGGATAGATCTCGGCGCCGCCAATTCCCTTGCCGTAGACGAAGCCTTGCAGTCCTTGCCAGGCGAGCTCGCCGCCCGCGCGGGACCGGAGATGATCCCGTAGGTCGGTCTTCAGCCCCTCCCATCCTTCCGGCACCAGCCCACGCTGACGTGCGACGGCGGCAAAGACCTTGTCGTAGCAGATGATCGTGTTGTCGAAATCGATGCCGATCCGCACGCCGCTCACTTCAGGCTGATGTTCTGCATCATCTTGATGTTGAAGTACCGGGGGTCGTTGAGCGAGTTCGGCAGGCGGCCCCCCTTGAAGGCGTTCACGAGTCCGGACACGGCCTGCTCGATCGTGTGGGTCGGCGCAAAGCCGAGCTCGCGGCGGATCTTCTCCGAAGAGACGTGGTAGGAGCGGAGATCGTCGGTCGGCTCGACGACGACGTCGACATTGCTGCCGACCACCGACTTGACGATGTCGGCGATCTTCATCAGCGAATGGTTCTCGTAGCCGATATTGTAGGTCTTGCCGTCGATCTTTGCGTCATCCTGCTGGAGCAGGAACAGATAGGCGGCTGACATGTCCTCGATGTGCAGATTGGGCCGGCGCTGCGTTCCACCGAACACGCGGATGCGGCCGGTGTTGACCGCGAGATTCGTCAGGATGTTGACGACGACGTCGAGCCGTTGCCGCGGTGCGTAGCCGCAGACGGTGGCGGGGCGAACCGTGCAGGTGACGAAGCCGGGCGCGGCCTCGTCGGCAAGGTCGGTCTCGCACATCGCCTTGAATTTCGAGTAGTCCGTGAGCGGCTCGCAGGACAGGTCCTCCGTCACCTCGGCTTCGTCCTTGATGCCGTAGACGCTGGACGATGAGGCGTAGATGAAGCGCTTGATGCCCGCCTTCTTGGCGGCGCGCACCATCGGCCGGAAGCAGTCGTAATTGATGGACTTGCCGAGCCCCGGATCCAGCTCGAACGACGGGTCGTTGGAGATGCAGGCGAGGTGAATCACGGCGTTGTTGCCGCGCAGGGCCTCGTTGATCGCGGCTTCGTCACGGATGTCGCCCTTGATCAGGCGCAAATCGGGATTGTTGCGGACGCCATCGAACACGTCCTCGCCATACATGAACAGATCGAGCACGGTGACCTTGTGGCCCGCAGCGAGCAACTGGGGAACCAGCACGCTACCGACATAGCCGGCACCACCGGTGACCATCACATTCCATTTTTGACCAATCACTGTCGTTCTCCAGTATCTGCCGTCGCGCTACTTCAATAACGCGGTGACGAACTTGACCAGCGGCACCTTCTCGACCGAACTGCGGTGGCCGACGATCCCGACCTTGATCGCGCCGGCCGCGTTGCCGATGAAGGCGACGTCCTCGATATTGCCGCCGGCGGCGACCAGCGGCGCGGTGATCGTCAGGAAGGCGTCCCCCGCGCCGACGGTATCGACGACGGTCTTGGTGAAGGCGGGGACGCGCGTGACGCCGGTTTTCGACGAGAAGGGGTAACAGCCGAAGGAGCCGTGCGTGATGATCATGTTGTCGCAGTCGATCTTGCCATGCAGGCCGGCCTCGATCACGGACGCGATGTCGCTGAACTTGTCGGTTGCGGCCAGACGCGCCTCCGGCGCATCGATGCAGATGTAGTCGGCCCGCGGATACCTCGTGATCAAATTGTAGCCGTGATTGCCGCTGTTGCTCTGGGCATTGACCGCCAGGAACTTGGAGTTGGCGATCAGGGTGTCGATCGTGCTCGACGCGATCATGCCGTGACCGAAATCGGTGGCGATCACCACGTCCGCGCCACGGACGCGCTCCGTCGTGATACGGTCGATCTCCTTCCGATCGGCCTCGTCGAGCGGCGTATCGTCCATGGTGTAGACTTCGAAGAGCTTGTGCAGATAGCCGAGCTCGACGTACCGCGATTTGCGGGTCGTCGGACGGCCCTGAAGGCGGATCGGCGTCAACGTGACATTCGGGCGGACATGCTCACGAATGAACTCCTCAGGGTAGTCGTTGCCACCCAGCGTCGTGACGACCTCCACCGACTTGCAGAAGCTCGCGACATGGTTCGCCGCGGCAATGACGCCGCCGGCAAATTGCTCGCCGCTCTTGAACAGCGTGGCGACGATATTTTCCTTCGAGGCCTTTCCGAGCGCCGTGACGTACTGGTATTCGTCGATGATGGTGTCGCCGACCAGCACGACGTGCATGTCCTGCACCTTGTCGATCAGCTTCAGCAGGCGATCGGCGCCGCCACCTTCGCGGACCTTTTGCAGGTAGTCGCGGAGTGGAGGGTCGTAGATGTCGAAATACCGGTTCACCAGCGACGAGGAGCTGAACGTCACGTCGCGCGTGAACACGATGCGTCCGCCGTGACGCTCGACGGCGTCGCGCTCGCTCTGGATCTTGCCGGTTACATCGTCCTCGGGGTTTTCATAGTCGGACCCCTTCACATAGATGTCCGGCCGCACCGTATCCAGGATCGGCTCGGCGCTGGAGGTGTGATTGATGCCGACCCAATCGACCGTCGCGAGCGAGGCCAGCATCTCGGCCCGCATGTTTTCGGGGAAGATCGGCCGACCCGGTCCCTTGTTGACGTAACGGTCGGCGGTGATCGTCACCATGACGACGTCGCCCTCGTTGCGCGCCGCCTGGATGTGCCTGATATGGCCGAGATGCACGAGGTCGAAGACGCCGTGGCAGAGTGCAACTTTCCGACCCCGCGCTTGCGCGGACCGCGCGATCTCGCCCAGTTCCTCGATCGTCTTGATCTTCTCGTGCGCCGCCAGCTGGTCGTTCAACGCGGGTCTGTCGGTCGGAATATTGCCCATGTGAATAACCTAAAGCGCCAGCCGGCGTCAGCCGGGCGGCCCGGAATTGATCGATTCGCGGCAACGATACCGGGTGAACCTGTTCACTGGCTTGCCTTCTGCGGCGCGCCGGACGCGGCGTCGTTGTTGTCCCCCAGATATTTGAACCAGCCCTTCGTGGCGTCCGCGATCTTGTCCACCGTCCACAGGGGGGCGTCCTTGTACTGATCCATCCACTTCAGCATCGTCGCGACCCCGCCCTCAAATTTTACCTTCGGCGTCCATTTCAGGACCCGCTTGATCTTGGTGATGTCGGCATAGGTGCAATCGGGTTCGCCGGGACGCTTGGGAATGTGGACCTTGTCGCCGCCGAGAAGCTCGATCAGCCGGTTGACACTGTAGGTGTTGTCGGAGCCGACGTTGAAAACTTCGTTCGAGACCTCGGAGCGCGCGGCGGTCACGAAAGCATCGGCGACATCGCTGACGAAGGTGAAGTCGCGGGTCTGCTCGCCGTCGCCGACCACCGTGAAGGGCTTGCCGGCGAACTTCTGCGCCATGAACACGCCGAACACGGCACCGTAGGTGCCCGTGGTGCGATGGCGCGGCCCGTACACGTTGAACAGGCGCAGCGCGACCGCGGGCAGCTTGTAGACCTGGCACCAGTGCATGACGCACTGCTCGCCCAGATTCTTGGTGAGGGCATAGGGATACATCGGCCGGATCTCGGCGCTCTCCGGCGTCGGATAGACGTCGGGAATTCCGTAGCAGGAGGACGACGCGGCATAAACGAAGCGGCTGACGCCGGCCTGCCGTGCAGCCTCGAGAACGTTGACCGTGCCGTCGACATTGGCGCGGTGATACGGGATCGGGGACTCGATCGAGGGAACGATGTCGGCTAGCGCGGCGAGATGGAACACCCAGTCGATGCCGTCGAAATGCGGCGTGATCGATTCGAGTTCGGTGACGTCGGCCCGTACGATCTTGAGTCGACTCGAATCGACGCGCGAGGCCAGATTTTCGGGGCGTCCGATCACGAAATTATCGAGCGCGATGACCTCGTGGCCATCGTCGAGGAGGCGGTCGACGAGGTGACTGCCGATGAAGCCGGCGCCACCGGTAACGATGCATTTCATAGGAACATCCGTGATGCGAATGCCCAGCGAAACAGGCCCGCCAATGTTGAGTGTAAGGTGGAAACCGAATCGGCTGCTGGTCAACTTCGAAGGTAATATACCTTTGCAATCGCTGGTGATAGCCGGTATCAGGGCGTCATGTCGCCGTCGAGCCGCGAGCCCATGCCTGCCGAGTCCGTCGATCCCGATCACAAGGCTTTCCTTGTCGACTACGTAGGGCGCCTCCATCGTGCGACGGCAATTGACGACGGGGTTTTCGCCAGGATTTCCGCCACCCGCACGGCCTGGTTGCGTGCGCGCGAGCAAGGCGGCCGCGTCATCTTTATCGGCAATGGGGGCTCGGCCGGCATCGCCTCGCATCTCGCGATCGATCTGGCGAAGAACGCATCGGTGCCCGCGCTCTGCTTCAGCGATGCCAGCATGATGTCGTGCCTCGCCAATGATTACGGTTTCGAGGACTGGCTTGCGCAGGCTGTGAGGCTGAGCGCCCGCGCCGGCGATTGCCTCGTCGCGATCAGCTCGTCGGGACGCTCGAAGAACATTCTCAATGCGGTCGCGCAGGCGCGGACGATGAAGCTCGATGTGGTCACGCTGTCGGGCATGAACGCGGAGAATCCGCTGCGCAATCTCGGCGACGTCAATTATTACGTCGACAGCCGCAGCTACAACATCGTCGAGACCACGCATCAGTTCTGGATGATGGCCGCGATCGACCTCATCATCGGTCGGGCGGAATATCCGGCGTCCTGAGGCGGTGCCGTCGATCTGATCACCACGGGGTGAGATTGCCTCACCTGTTCGCATGTCTCCGTCTTACGGTCCTACGATGAAAAACCTGTTCTACGTCCGTCATACCTGCCGCCTCTGTCATTCGGACAAGCAAGAGCTTGTCGTCCCAATGGCAGGCATGCCCATCGGCACGCCGAACTTCCAGGTGCCGGATGCAAGCGTCGATGATCCCGTCTTTCGGGCCGCGGTGCCGATGGCGCTGCACCTGTGCGCGGACTGCGGTCACCTGCAGATTCTCCACGTCGGCAATCCAGAGGTCCAATACCGAAACTACGTTTATACCACCTCGCTCTCGCTTGGTCTGCGGGAGCACTTCGCAGGTTATGCCAACGACGTCGTCAGCCGGTTCGCCATCGCGCCGGGCGCGCTGGTCGTCGAGCTCGGCAGCAACGACGGATCGCTGCTCGGTTTCTTCAGGGAGCGCGGCATGCGGGTGCTGGGTGTCGATCCCGCCGTCGACATCGCGCGGCGTGCGACGGAAGCGGGAATCGAGACCATCGGCGATTTCTTCACCGATGCCACCGGCCGCCGCATCCTGCAAAGCCATGGCGCGGCCAGCGTCGTGATCGCCAACAACATGATCGCCAATGTCGACAATCTCGACCCGCTGGTGATCGGCGTTCGCGACGTGCTTGCGCCGGACGGGCTGTTCGTTTTCGAAACGCAATATGGCGTCGACGTCACCGAGAAAAACCTTCTCGACACCGTCTATCACGAGCATCTGTCGTATTTTAACATCAAGCCGCTGGCGCGCTTCTTCGCGCGGCTTGGCATGGAATTGATCGACGTCCAGCACATCGAGACCAAGGGCGGCTCGATCCGGGTGACGGTGCAGCGTGCTGGCGGCGCGAAGACACCGTCCGCGGAGGTCGCGCGCTTCATTGCCGAGGAAGACCGGCTCGGCGTCGACCAGCCGGCCTACTATGTGCCCTATGCGAAGAGGATCGCCGCGATCCGCGACGAGCTGGTCGCGATGGCCGATGCCGCCCATGCGCGCGGCCAGCTCGTGGCCGGCTACGGCGTCTCGGTCGGGACCACGACCCTGCTGCCGCAGTTCGGCCTGGAGAACAAGATCGACTTCCTGGTGGACGACGACCCCAAGAAGGGGAACGTGATGGCCGGCCCGGGGTATGACATCCCGATCCTGCCGCCCGCCGCCCTTTACGAGCGCAAGCCGGCGTTCGTCGTCGTCTTCGCCTGGCGCTATGTGGATCCGATCCGGGCCAAGCATGCCGGCTATTTCGCCGAGGGCGGAAAGTTCGTTGTGCCGTTGCCGGGCATTTCGATGATCGATCGGGCCGATTGACCTTGAGGGGGCGGCGGCTGAGGGGGCCAGGTAGTGTCGTCCTGCGAGGAACGGGCTGAGGCCCTGGGACGGGGCCTTGCAGGCGGCAGATAAGCCCTTGATCGGCCTGATCTCTGGTCGGTCGCCCGCGGAGTCGGTTTACCCTGGCGGATCCTCTCTATCTTGACCTTTGGTCCCATCCGCAGTAGATACCCCGCACTCGCAGCCGGCCCGTTAGACGCGGATCTCCGGCGCGGCTTTGAAATCCCCGAACAATCGAGCCCGGTTTCCGGCTCATCCTTCGAGACAGAGGGCTGGGCCAACGGCGGCTGTTCGGATCCCTGAAATTCATTCGCGTCTGTCGACGGACGTTGGACATCAAACGATGGCAGTCAGCCCGTTCAAGTTCTTGCAGGAAGTCCGCTCGGAGACCGCCAAGGTCACCTGGCCGACCCGCCGCGAGACCACGATCACCACCATCATGGTGTTCGTCATGGTCGCCGTGGCCTCGATCTTCTTCTTCGCCGCCGACCAGATCATCCGCTACCTCATCACCTTCCTTCTGGGCATTCACTGATGGCAACAGCAACGGCTCAATTGTCTGACAAGCGCTGGTACATCGTCCACGCCTATTCGAATTTCGAGAAGAAGGTCGCCGAATCGATCCGCGAGCAGGCCAAGCAGCGCGGGCTCGAGGAGCTGTTCGAGCTGGTGCTGGTTCCGACCGAGAAGGTCACGGAGGTGCGCCGCGGCCGCAAGATCGACGCCGAGCGCAAGTTCTTCCCGGGCTACGTGCTGGTGAAGATGAAGCTGACCGACGAGGCGTTTCATCTGATCAAGAATACGCCGAAGGTGACCGGCTTCCTCGGCGCGGAAAACAAGCCGATGCCGATCTCGGAAGCCGAAGCCATGCGCATTCTGCACCAGGTACAAGAGGGCGTGGAGCGGCCGAAGGCGTCGGTGTCGTTCGAGATCGGCGAGAACGTGCGCGTGGCCGATGGCCCGTTTGCCTCGTTCTCGGGTGTGGTCGAGGAAATCGACGAGGCGCGCTCGCGCGTGAAGGTCGCCGTGTCGATCTTCGGCCGCGCCACGCCGGTCGAACTGGAATTCGGTCAGGTCGAGAAGGTCTGATCGCGTAGGCGTGAGACTTCGGTCTCGCGCAACAAGAGGCCGTGGGAGGGAGAGGGCGGTTGCCAGCCGCATCCGACCCAGACCACGAACCTGAAACCGCCGGCCCAGGCCGGCCCAACAGGAGTGATACATGGCAAAGAAAGTGACCGGATACCTGAAGCTTCAGGTCCCGGCCGGTGCGGCGAATCCTTCGCCCCCGATCGGTCCCGCGCTCGGTCAGCGCGGTCTCAACATCATGGAGTTCTGCAAGGCGTTCAACGCCCAGACCCAGAAGGAAGAGAAGAATACCCCGATTCCCGTCGTGATCACGATCTACGCCGATCGTTCGTTCACGTTCGAGATGAAGACGCCGCCGATGTCCTTCTTCCTCAAGCAGGCTGCCAAGATCCAGTCCGGCTCCAAGGCGCCGGGCCGTGACAAGGCGGGTGCGGTGACCAAGGCGCAGGTGCGCGAGATCGCCGAGAAGAAGATGAAGGATCTCAATTGCGACTCGATCGAGTCGGCCATGAAGATGGTCGAGGGCTCTGCCCGTTCGATGGGTCTGGAAGTGGCGGGGTAAGGGCTCATGGCAATCGGAAAACGTTTGAACAAAGCCCGCGAAGGTATTGATCGCGAAAAGCTTTACCCGCTCGCGGACGCCATCAAGATGGTCAAGGAACGCGCGAAAGCGAAGTTCGACGAAACCATCGAGGTCGCGATCAATCTCGGCGTCGATCCGCGTCACGCCGACCAGATGGTCCGCGGCGTTGTGACCCTGCCGAACGGCACCGGCCGTACGCTCCGCGTGGGCGTGTTCGCCCGCGGCGCCAAGGCCGACGAGGCCAAGGCTGCGGGTGCCGATGTCGTCGGCGCTGAGGACCTGGTCGAGAAGGTGCAGAACGGCACGATCGATTTCGACCGCTGTATCGCAACCCCCGACATGATGCCGCTGGTCGGCCGTCTCGGTAAGGTGCTCGGCCCGCGCGGCCTGATGCCGAACCCGAAGATCGGCACCGTGACCATGGACGTCACCGGCGCCGTAAAGGGCGCCAAGGGCGGCTCGGTCGAGTTCCGCGTCGAGAAGGCCGGCATCCTGCAGGCTGGCGTCGGCAAGGCCTCGTTCACCGAGGAAAAACTGGTCGAGAACATCAAGGCTCTGGCTGACGCTGTCTCCAAGGCCAAGCCCGCCGGTTCCAAGGGCACCTACATCCAGCGCGTTGCGGTGTCTTCGTCGATGGGCCCCGGCGTGAAGGTCGAGCCGGGCACCATTCTCGGCTAAGGTTTGTAAATTGTATGAGGCGAGGGGCGGAATTGGGCAACCGATTCCGCCCCTCGTCGTTTGTGACGGCGTTCACCGGAAACAAGAACAATGACTGACAAGGTCCTGATCTACTCGCGCTTTCCCAAGACGATGATGGCGCGCTTCGCCGAGCGGTTCGAGCTGCTCGACACCGGCGGCAAGTCGGCGCGGGAGATGTTTTCGGCCGCCGCGCTCGGCGATATCCGTGCAGTGCTCACCGCCGGCGGCACGCCGCTGGGCGCGGAGGCGATGGACCTGTTTCCGAAGCTCGGCGCCATCGTCTGCTACGGCACTGGCTATGACGGTGTTGACCTGAAGGCCGCTGCCGCCCGCAACATTGCGGTCGGCCATAGCCCGGGTGCCAATGCGGCCTCGGTCGCCGACATCGCGATGACCCTGATGCTCGCGGCCACGCGGCGAATCCTGGTGGCCGACCAGTACGTCCGAAGCGGCGATTGGGCGGCGTCAAAGCCCTCGCCGATGATGCGTCCGCAGGCCGGGATGCCGGGCCGCCGCATCGGCGTCTACGGCATGGGCGAGATCGGCCGCAAGATCGCAGCGCGCTGCGCATCCTTCGAGAGCGAAATCGGCTATTTCAGCCGCAGCAAATTCGATCTGCCCTATCAATATTTCCCGACCCTGGAGGCGCTGGCCGACTGGTGCAGCGTGCTGATGATCGCGGTCCGGGCAGGAGCCGAGACCCAGCATGCCGTCAGCGCCGATATCCTCAAGCGCCTCGGGGCGGACGGTTATGTCGTCAACATCTCCCGCGGCTCGGTGATCGACGAGAAAGCCCTGGTGGTGGCGCTCACCGACAAGACCATCGCCGGAGCCGGTCTTGACGTTTACGACAAGGAACCGCACGCTCCGGACGCGCTGACGGCGCTGCCCAACGTCGTGTTCGCTCCCCATATTGGCGGCCACACCCTAGAATCGCACGTCGCCATGCAGAACTGCGTGCTGGCGAACCTGACCGCATTTTTCGAGGGCAAGAAGCTGCCTTACGGGGTCAAATGAGCTGAAACCGGCCCTTTTTGGCTACGGTCAAGCGCGAGCGGCAAGGGGTTGGAACTGGTGTGAATTTTGCTCTTGGCAAGCAGGCCCCGAGCGGTTAAAGAACCGCTTCCGGACGTGCCGGCCTCGGCTGGCGCGTTCGTGCACGCATTCCGAAAACAAGAGATGGAGATCATTCCTTTTCAGGCCGTCCGTGAGGATTTGCCGGAAAAGGAGGGAAATTCGTCGGTTGAGGGATGCGGGCAGAGGTCGGACGGTTCGCCGGCTGACCTTGTCCTGTCCAAGACTGCAGGCGCCCGCGGGGAATTTCGATTTCTCAACGGCTTAATCGCATGGCCTGCATAGACGGGTGAAGACCGGATTTCACTTCGTGACCACCTTAGGGTCGGTTGCGGAATGGGTTTGGTTCGGACCTCGACACGCCGTGGGCCCCTGTGGGCTCCCGGAGGGCAGGCTTTGAATTGTCGTCTTGCCCGGCGTGTCCGATGGGTTTGGCCCTGAGGTTCAGGTTTGGGCGGGACGATGGGTGCAACCCGGCGGTCCCGCTTTCGCGATGACCGCCAACCGGAAAGAGCTTGCTGTGGAACGAGCGGCAAAAAAGGAAGCGGTCGAACAGCTCAATGGGGTCTTCAAGACCACGAGCGTCGCGGTCGTTGCCCAATATTCCGGCCTGACCGTTGCCCAGATGCAGAAGCTGCGCTCGCAGATGAAGCAGGCTGGCGCCTCGGTGAAGGTCTCGAAGAACCGTCTCGCCAAAATTGCTCTTGAAGGCACTGACGTCGTTGCCATCGGCCCCATGCTGAAGGGACCGACCGTGATCGCCACTTCGGACGATCCGGTAGCGGCGCCAAAGGTCGCCGTCGAATTCGCCAAGGCGAACGAAAAGTTCGTCATCATTGGCGGCTCGATGGGAAAGACCGTCCTGAATGTCGACGGCGTGAAGGCACTTGCCTCGCTGCCGTCGCTTGACGAACTGCGCGCCAAGATCGTCGGCCTGCTTGTGGCCCCGGCGACCAAGATCGCTCAGCTCGCCAACGCGCCCGCGGGCAAGCTCGCGCGCGTCATCCAGGCTTATGCCTCAAAGGGCGAAGCGGCCTGACGCCCTTCGCAAAACTCAAACCCGAACCAGACTTACATTCAAGGAAACTGAACAATGGCTGACCTGCAGAAGATCGTTGACGACCTCTCGAGCCTCACCGTGCTCGAAGCTGCCGAACTCGCGAAGCTCCTCGAAGAGAAGTGGGGCGTTTCGGCTGCCGCGGCTGTCGCCGTGGCCGGCCCGGCTGGTGGTGGCGCTGCCGCCGCTCCGGCCGAAGAGAAGACCGAGTTCACGGTCGTTCTTGCCGCCGCCGGCGACAAGAAGATCGAGGTCATCAAGGAAGTCCGCGCCATCACCGGCCTGGGCCTCAAGGAAGCAAAGGACCTCGTTGAGGGCGCGCCGAAGCCTGTCAAGGAAGGCGTGAACAAGGACGAAGCCGAGAAGCTCAAGGCCCAGCTCGAGAAGGCTGGCGCGAAGGTCGAGCTCAAGTAAGCATCGCTTACTGGCACGAGATCCCGGTCGGCTTCAGCGCAACCGGGATCTCGGTCCACTCTCCGGAAGGGGTGGGCCAGATGCAAAAGGCGTGCGACGGAACCGGCCGACGCAGGTCGAACACGAAAAAGTGTGGGGATTTGAGGGTTTGTCCCTCGAATCTGCACTAATGTCGCCCCATATCGGGTCGGCAGCACGAAAGCGCGGTGGGCAGGGATGTCGCATTCCCTGCAAGCCGTTGGGAGAGCAAGCTATTTCGGGCTTTTGCAGTCCGTGAAGAGGATGGTTGTGACGGGCGGGCGCGCTCCTGCGCCCCGCGCGTCGTTTTGCGTTTTGAAGGTCTGAAGAACAGATTCAGGACATTCCTGCCTGAAACTGAGTCTCCGGCCCCCAAGACGGGTTCGAAAAATTCAACCCGGGGAGCGGCGGTCGCCGCGTTCCGGAGGGCGCGCCCAAATCGGGCGACGAAAATGAGAGGCCACGATGGCGCAGCAGACATTCACCGGTCGCAAACGCGTTCGCAAGTTCTTCGGACACATCAAGGAAGTGGCCGAGATGCCGAACCTCATCGAGGTTCAGAAGGCGTCCTATGATCAGTTCCTGATGGTCGACGAGCCCCAGGGCGGGCGGTCGGACGAGGGCTTGCAGGCGGTGTTCCGCTCGGTGTTCCCGATCTCCGACTTCTCGGGCACCTCGATGCTGGAATTCGTCCGCTACGAGTTCGAGCCGCCGAAATACGACGTCGACGAGTGCCGCCAGCGCGGCATGACCTTCGCGGCCCCCCTCAAGGTGACGCTGCGCCTCATCGTGTTCGATATCGACGAGGAAACCGGCGCGAAGTCGGTCAAGGACATCAAGGAGCAGGACGTCTACATGGGCGATATCCCGCTCATGACGATGAACGGCACCTTCATCGTCAACGGCACCGAGCGCGTCATCGTCTCGCAGATGCACCGCTCGCCGGGCGTGTTCTTCGACCACGACAAGGGCAAGACCCATTCGTCGGGCAAGCTGCTGTTCGCCGCCCGCGTGATCCCGTATCGCGGCTCCTGGCTCGACATCGAGTTCGATGCCAAGGACATCGTCTATGCGCGTATCGACCGTCGCCGCAAGCTTCCGGTGACGTCGCTGATGTTCGCGCTCGGCCTCGACGGCGAGGCGATCCTCAGCACCTTCTACAAGAAGATCCAGTACAAGCGGATCAAGGAAGGCTGGCGCGTTCCGTTCGACGCCAATCGTTTCCGCGGCTACTCGACCATCAACGACCTGATCGACGCCGATACCGGCAAGGTCGTGCTCGAAGCCGGCAAGAAGCTCACCGTGCGCGGTGCGCGTCAGATGCAGGAGAAGGGCCTGAAGGCGCTGCGCCTGTCGGATGCGGAGCTGGTCGGCAACTACATCGCCGAGGACCTCGTCAATCCCAAGACCGGCGAGATCCACGCGGAAGCCGGTGAAGAGATCACCGACAAGTCGATGAAGGCTCTCAACGAGCAGGGCTACAAGGAGTTGCCGCTGCTCGACATCGACCATGTCAATGTCGGCGCCTACATCCGCAACACGCTCTCGGCCGACAAGAACATGACGCGCGAGGACGCGCTGTTCGACATCTACCGCGTGATGCGTCCCGGCGAGCCGCCGACGCTGGATTCGGCGCAGGCAATGTTCCAGTCGCTGTTCTTCGACGCCGAGCGCTACGACCTCTCGGCGGTCGGCCGCGTCAAGATGAACATGCGCCTCGACCTCGATGCGCCCGACACCCAGCGCACGCTGCGCAAGGAAGACATCCTCTCCGTCATCAAGACACTGGTGGATCTGCGCGACGGCAAGGGCGAGATCGACGACATCGACCATCTCGGCAACCGCCGTGTGCGTTCGGTCGGCGAGCTCATGGAGAACCAGTACCGCATCGGGTTGCTCCGCATGGAGCGCGCGATCAAGGAGCGCATGTCTTCGGTCGACATCGACACGGTCATGCCGCAGGACCTGATCAACGCCAAGCCGGCGGCCGCCGCCGTGCGCGAGTTCTTCGGCTCCTCGCAGCTCTCGCAGTTCATGGACCAGACCAACCCGCTGTCGGAGATCACCCACAAGCGCCGTCTCTCGGCGCTTGGACCGGGCGGTCTGACCCGCGAGCGCGCCGGCTTCGAGGTGCGCGACGTGCATCCGACGCATTACGGCCGCATCTGCCCGATCGAGACGCCGGAAGGTCCGAACATCGGCCTGATCAACTCGCTCGCGACCTTCGCGCGCGTGAACAAGTACGGCTTCGTCGAGACCCCTTACCGCAAGGTCAAGGACGGCCGCGTCACCGACGAGGTCGTGTACCTCTCGGCGATGGAAGAGGGCCGCTACACGGTCGCGCAGGCCAACGTGCCGCTCGATCCGAAGGGCCGCTTCACCGAAGATCTCGTGGTCTGCCGTCACGCCGGCGAAGTCTTGCCGGTGACCCCGGACAAGGTCGACTACATGGACGTATCGCCGAAGCAGCTCGTTTCGGTCGCAGCCGCGCTGATCCCGTTCCTCGAGAACGACGACGCCAACCGCGCGCTGATGGGCTCGAACATGCAGCGCCAGGCGGTGCCGCTGGTTCGCGCCGAAGCGCCGTTCGTCGGCACCGGCATGGAAGGCGTGGTTGCGCGTGACTCGGGTGCTGCGATCGCAGCGCGCCGTTCGGGCGTGATCGACCAGATCGACGCAACCCGCGTCGTCATCCGCGCCACGGAAGATCTCGATCCGACCAAGTCGGGCGTCGATATCTACCGGCTGATGAAGTACCAGCGCTCCAACCAGTCGACCTGCATCAACCAGCGTCCGCTGGTGAAGGTCGGCGACATCGTCAAGAAGGGCGACATCATCGCCGACGGTCCGTCGACCGATCTCGGCGAGCTCGCGCTCGGCCGGAACGTGCTGGTCGCGTTCATGCCGTGGAACGGCTACAACTTCGAAGACTCGATCCTGCTCTCCGAGCGGATCGTGAAGGAAGACGTGTTCACCTCGATTCATATCGAAGAATTCGAGGTGATGGCCCGCGACACCAAGCTCGGACCCGAGGAAATCACCCGCGACATTCCGAACGTGTCGGAAGAAGCGCTGAAGAACCTCGACGAAGCCGGCATCGTGTACATCGGCGCGGAAGTGCGCGCCGGCGACATCCTGGTTGGCAAGATCACGCCGAAGGGCGAAAGCCCGATGACGCCGGAGGAAAAGCTCCTGCGCGCCATCTTCGGCGAGAAGGCTTCCGACGTCCGCGACACCTCGCTGCGCGTTCCTCCGGGCGTGCAGGGCACCATCGTCGAAGTGCGCGTGTTCAACCGGCACGGCGTCGACAAGGACGAGCGTGCGCTGGCGATCGAGCGGGAAGAGATCGAGCGTCTGGCCAAGGACCGCGACGACGAGCAGGCGATCCTGGACCGCAACGTCTACAACCGTCTTGCCGAGCTGCTCGAAGGACGGCAGGGCATCGCCGGTCCGAAGGGCTTCAAGAAGGACACCAAGATCACCCGTGCGGTGCTCGAGGAGTACCCGAAGTCGCAGTGGTGGCTGTTCGCTTCGCCGAACGACAAGCTGATGGCCGAGATCGAGGCCATGCGGAAGCAGTACGACGAGTCGAAGAAGGGGCTGGAACAGCGCTTCCTCGACAAGGTCGAAAAGCTTCAGCGCGGTGACGAATTGCCGCCCGGCGTGATGAAGATGGTCAAGGTCTTCGTCGCGGTGAAGCGCAAGATCCAGCCCGGCGACAAGATGGCCGGCCGCCACGGCAACAAGGGCGTGGTGTCGAAGATCGTGCCGATCGAGGACATGCCGTTCCTCGAAGACGGCACGCATGCCGACATCGTGCTCAATCCGCTCGGCGTGCCCTCGCGCATGAACGTCGGACAGATCCTCGAGACCCATCTCGGCTGGGCCTGTGCCGGCCTCGGCAAGCGTATCGGCCAGACGGTCGATGCCTATTTGTCGAAGCAGGACATCAGGCCGCTGAAGGAAACCTTGAAGAAGGTCTACGGCGAGGACGAGACGATCAAGTCGCTCAACGACAACGAGTTGATCGAGCTCGGCCACAATCTGAGCCGCGGCGTTCCGATCGCGACGCCGGTGTTCGACGGCGCCAAGGAAGCCGACATCGAGGAGATGCTGAAGCTTGCCGGTCTCGACGCTTCGGGCCAGTCGACCGTCTATGACGGCCGCACCGGCGATGCCTTCGATCGCAAGGTGACGGTGGGCTACATCTACATGCTCAAGCTGCACCATCTCGTCGACGACAAGATCCACGCGCGTTCGATCGGTCCCTACTCGCTCGTTACCCAGCAGCCGCTGGGCGGCAAGGCGCAGTTCGGCGGCCAGCGCTTCGGCGAAATGGAAGTGTGGGCGCTCGAGGCTTACGGCGCGGCGTACACGCTCCAGGAGATGCTGACCGTGAAGTCGGATGACGTCGCCGGCCGTACCAAGGTGTACGAGGCGATCGTGCGTGGCGACGACACCTTCGAGGCCGGTATTCCGGAATCGTTCAACGTGCTGGTCAAGGAAATGCGTTCGCTCGGCCTCAACGTCGATCTGCACAATTCCAAGGTCGGACCGGGAACGGCGGAAGCGGCCGAGTAATACGACCCTCATGCCCGGCCTGAACGGCCGGGCATCGGCGCCCAGTCCTGGAGTCGCGAGGGCAGGGCGCCCCGCATAGTGATTTTCGAATTTGCTGCCGGAGGCGACCGGCACGCGAGGAGAAGACGATGAACCAAGAAATTATGAATCTCTTTAATCCGACGACGCCGGCTCAGGTCTTCGACCAGATCCGGATCTCGATCGCGAGCCCCGAGAAGATTCTGTCCTGGTCGTACGGCGAGATCAAGAAGCCGGAAACCATCAACTACCGTACCTTCAAGCCCGAGCGCGACGGCCTGTTCTGCGCCCGCATCTTCGGGCCGATCAAGGACTACGAGTGCTTGTGCGGCAAGTACAAGCGCATGAAGTACAAGGGCATCATCTGCGAGAAGTGCTCGGTCGAGGTCACGCTGTCGCGCGTCCGGCGCGAGCGCATGGGCCATATCGAGCTCGCCGCCCCCGTCGCCCACATCTGGTTCCTGAAGTCGCTGCCCTCGCGCATCGGCCTCCTGCTCGACATGACGTTGAAGGATCTCGAGCGGATCCTCTACTTCGAATATTACGTCGTGCTCGAGCCGGGCCTCACCGCGCTGAAGGACCGTCAGCTCTTGTCGGAAGACGAGTACCTGAAGGCGCAGGACGAATACGGCCAGGATTCCTTCACCGCCATGATCGGCGCGGAAGCGATCCGCGAGCTGCTCAAGGGCATGGATCTCGAGAAGCTCGAGCTGACCTTGCGCGCGGAGATGCAGGAGACCGACTCCGACATCAAGCACAAGAAGCTCGCCAAGCGCCTGAAGATCGTGGAAGCGTTCCGCCACTCCGGCAACAAGCCGGAATGGATGATCATGACCGTGGTCCCGGTGATTCCGCCGGACCTGCGTCCGCTGGTGCCGCTGGACGGCGGCCGCTTCGCGACCTCGGACCTCAACGACCTCTACCGCCGCGTCATCAACCGCAACAACCGCTTGAAGCGGCTGATGGAGCTGCGCGCGCCGGACATCATCATCCGCAACGAGAAGCGCATGCTTCAGGAGGCCGTCGACGCGCTGTTCGACAACGGCCGCCGCGGCCGCGTCATCACGGGTGCCAACAAGCGTCCGCTGAAGTCGCTCGCCGACATGCTCAAGGGCAAGCAGGGCCGGTTCCGTCAGAACCTGCTCGGCAAGCGCGTCGACTATTCGGGCCGTTCGGTGATCGTGGTCGGTCCCGAGCTGCGCCTGCATCAGTGCGGCCTGCCGAAGAAGATGGCGCTCGAGCTGTTCAAGCCGTTCATCTACTCGCGGCTTGACGCCAAGGGTCTGTCCACCACCGTGAAGCAGGCCAAGAAGCTGGTCGAGAAGGAGCGGCCCGAGGTCTGGGACATCCTGGACGAGGTCATTCGCGAGCATCCCGTGCTGCTCAACCGCGCACCGACGCTGCATCGCCTCGGCATCCAGGCGTTCGAGCCCGTGCTGATCGAGGGCAAGGCGATCCAGCTCCACCCGCTGGTCTGCGCTGCGTTCAACGCCGACTTCGACGGCGACCAGATGGCCGTGCACGTTCCGCTGTCGCTTGAAGCACAGCTGGAAGCGCGCGTCCTGATGATGTCGACCAACAACATCCTGCATCCGGCGAACGGCCAGCCGATCATCGTGCCGTCGCAGGACATCGTGCTCGGTCTCTACTACGTCTCCATCATGCGCGAAGGCCTGCCCGGCGAGGGCAAGATCTTCGGCGAGATGGCGGAGCTCGAGCACGCGCTGCACGCGAAGGTCATCCACCTCCACACCAAGATCAAGTACCGGTGGGAAGGCATCGACGATACCGGCAAGATCTCCAAGCGCTGGATCGAGACCACCGCCGGCCGCGTCATGCTGGGCAATCTGCTGCCGAAGAACCCGCGTGTTCCGTACGAGATCATCAACAAGCTGATGACCAAGCGCGAGATCTCCGGCGTCATCGACCAGGTCTACCGCCACTGCGGTCAGAAGGAGACGGTGATCTTCTGCGACCGCATCATGGCGCTCGGCTTCTACAACGCGTTCAAGGCCGGCATCTCGTTCGGCAAGGACGACATGGTCGTGCCGCACTCCAAGTGGAAGATCGTCGATACCACCCGTACGCTGGCGAAGGATTTCGAGCAGCAGTACAACGACGGTCTGATCACCCATGGCGAGAAGTACAACAAGGTCGTCGACGCATGGTCGAAGGCCACGGAAGAAATCGCCAAGGCGATGATGAAGGAGATCTCCTCGACCAAGAAGACGGCGAGCGGGGCGGATGCCGACATCAACTCGATCTACATGATGGCTCACTCCGGTGCCCGCGGTTCGCCGGCCCAGATGCGCCAGCTCGCCGGCATGCGCGGCCTGATGGCCAAGCCGTCGGGCGAGATCATCGAGACGCCGATCATCTCGAACTTCAAGGAAGGCCTCTCGGTGCTCGAGTACTTCAACTCGACCCACGGCGCCCGCAAGGGCCTCGCGGACACCGCGTTGAAGACCGCGAACTCCGGCTACCTGACCCGTCGTCTCGTCGACGTCGCGCAGGATTGCATCATCACGCAGGACGATTGCGGCACCAAGCTCGGCATCAAGATGCGCGCCATCGTCGATGCCGGCACCGTGGTCGCTTCCCTCGGCTCGCGCATTCTCGGACGCACGGCCTGCGAAGACGTGCGTGACAGCACGGGCAAGGTGATCTTCAAGCGCGGTACGCTGATGGAAGAGAGCCATCTGGATGCCATCCATCAGGGCGGCGTCCAGGAGGTGAAGATCCGCTCGGCGCTGACCTGCGAGCTCGTCAACGGCATCTGCGGCAAGTGCTACGGCCGCGATCTCGCTCGCGGCACGCCGGTCAACCATGGCGAAGCGGTCGGGGTCATCGCGGCCCAGTCGATCGGCGAGCCGGGCACCCAGCTCACCATGCGCACCTTCCACATCGGCGGTGCGGCGCAGCTGAACGAGCAATCTTTCGTCGAATCCAACTTCGACGGCAAGATCGTGATCAGGAACAAGGCCATCGCCCGCAACAGCGAAGGCCACCTGGTCGCGATGGTTCGCAACATGGTGATCGCGATCGTCGATGCCGACGGCACCGAGCGTGCGACGCACCGTATTCAGTACGGTTCGCGCCTGCACGTCGACGAGGGCGACATGGTCAAGCGCGGCCAGCGTATCGTCGAATGGGATCCCTACACCCGTCCGCTCCTCACCGAGGTCGAAGGCACCATCGGCTTCGAGGATCTGGTCGAGGGACAGTCGATCTCGGAAACGCTCGACGAGGCCACCGGTATTGCCAAGCGCGTGGTCATCGACTGGCGCTCGATGCGCGGCGGCGGGGACCTGCGTCCCGCCATCGTGATCAAGGGCAAGGACGGCAAGGTGCTCAAGCTCGCCCGTGGCGGCGATGCCCGCTACATGCTGTCGGTCGATGGCATTCTGTCGGTCGACGTCGGAGCCAAGGTCCAGGCGGGCGACATTCTCGCCCGTGTCTCGACCGAAAGCGCCAAGACGCGCGACATCACCGGCGGTCTGCCGCGGGTGGCGGAACTGTTCGAGGCTCGGCGTCCGAAGGATGCGGCGATCATCGCCGAAATCGCGGGCACCATCCGGTTTGGGCGCGACTACAAGAACAAGCGTCGCATCTCGATCGAGCCGATGGACAAGACCGACGAGCCGCGCGAGTACCTGATCCCGAAGGGCAAGCACATCCACCTTCAGGACGGCGACGTCGTCGAAAAGGGCGACTTCATCGTGGAAGGCAACCCGGCGCCGCACGACATTCTGGCGGTCAAGGGCATCGAGGAACTCGCGGCCTATCTGGTCAACGAAATCCAGGAGGTCTACCGGCTCCAGGGCGTGCTCATCAACGACAAGCACATCGAGGTGATCGTCCGTCAGATGCTCCAGAAGGTGGAAGTCACCGACCAGGGCGACACGGACATGATCTCGGGCGAGCAGATCGACAAGATCGAGTTCGACCAGATCAACGCGAAGGCCAAGGAAGAGGGCAAGAAGATCGCCACGGGAACGCCGGTTCTGCTCGGCATCACCAAGGCGAGCCTTCAGACCCGCTCCTTCTTCTCGGCAGCCTCGTTCCAGGAGACCACCCGCGTCCTCACGGAAGCGGCGGTCAACGGCAAGGTCGATCCGCTCGAAGGCCTCAAGGAGAACGTCATCGTCGGCCGGCTGATTCCGGCAGGCACCGGCGCCTCCATGGCGAAGATCCGCGAAGTCGCCGTGAAGCGCGACAAGATGATCCTCGACGAGCGCGAGAAGCAGGCGGCCGTCGTGCCGCCGGCGCCGGAAGTGGAGCCGATGGCGCTGCCACCTGCGGAATAATGGTTCATCCGTAGGAATACCGAGGACACTGAAAAGGCCGGCGCAAGCCGGCCTTTTTGCTGCTTTGTTTCCCTGTTGCGGTGCAGGATCAACCTTCGTTCATCTTTCCTTCAGGCGCAAAAGCGCTTCTGCTAGGGAGACCTTAGACCGGTGGTCCCGTGAAGGGGGCGGGCCGGAGACCACGGAATTCTCATGCTTGATCTCGCAATCGTAGGCGGCGGCCCCGGCGGGCTGATGAGCGCTTGGTATCTGAAGCGCAAGCTCGGCGACCTCTGCCGCGTCACCATCTACGAGGCATCCGACCGGCTCGGCGGCAAGATCGTCACGCGCAAATTCGATTCTGCGCCCGCGATGTACGAGGCCGGCGTTGCCGAGATCTACGACTACTCGATGACCGGGCCGGATCCGTTGCGCGAGTTGATCCAGCATTTCGGCTTGCAGACCATTCCGATGGACGCCGAGCAGGTGCAGTTCGGCGGCGAACTCCTCAACGACGTCGCGGGCATGCGCCGCAAATACGGCGCCAAGACCGCGGCCGCAATCGAGGCGTTCCGTAAGCGCTGCGCCGAGGCGATGACGCCGATCGAGTATTACGAGGGCGTCGGCGCGCACGACAACGAGAATCCCTGGGCCTACAAGACCGCCGAACAGGTGCTCGACGAGGAGGTCGAGGACGAGACCGCGAAGCGATTCTTCAAGGTGATGGCGCGCTCGGACCTCGCGACCGAGAGCCACAACACTAACGGGCTCAACGCGCTCAAGAATTACCTGATGGACGTCGACGGCTATATCGGCCTCTATTCCATCCAGAACGGCAACGAGCAGCTCATCGAGTGCCTCCAGTCGGAGGTCAATGCCGACATCCAGCTCAATCATCGCGTCCTCACGGTCGGCAAGGCGCCGACCGGCCGCTATCAACTCAAGATGATGAACGGCAAGGGGCCGGAGACGCGCGACTTCGACCTTGTGCTGGTCTGCTTGCCGCATTCCTGGCTCGGGACCGTCGGCTGGGAGGGCGAACAGCTTCGCAAGTCGATGGTCAAGCACGTCTCGTACTTCGACCGCCCTGCGCACTATTTGCGTGTCTCGATCCTGTTCGACACGCCGTTCTGGGGCGACAAGATCGCCGGCGCCTGGTTCATGTCGGAAGCCTTTGGCGGTTGCTGCGTCTATAACGAGGGCGCGCGCCACGATGTGGGCAAGCACGGCGTGCTGAACTGGCTGATTCCGGGCTCCGACGCGCTGGCCTTTGCGAATCTCTCCGACCAGGAGCTGATCGATGCCGTGCTGAAATCGCTGCCGACATCGCTCGGCGATGCGCGCGCGCATTTCATGGAAGGCAAGATCCACCGCTGGCTGTCGTCGGTGAACGCGATTCCAGGCGGCTTGCCCGTGCGCGACGTCATGACCAATCACCGGCCCGAGCCGAAGGAACATCCCGGAATCGTGGTGGTCGGCGACTATCTGTTCGACTCGACGCTGAACGGCCTGCTCGATTCCTCGGACGCGGCGACCGACATCATCTTGACCGAGATGATGCGCCTGCGCCGCGAGCGTTCGCAGGACGACAAGCCGCTCTCGGACAAGATCGATCGCGACTATTTTGACAATTATCGCGGCCAGGGTCCCTACAGCGAAGCGTGGCAACACTTCACGGATCCCGACTATCTCACAAAACTGATCGGCATCGTCTGGGGCAAGGCCAAAGGCACGAAGCTCTTGATCGCGGGCTCGGCCAGCGGCGAGCTTGTCGGCGCGCTGCGCGATCGCGGCATCGATGCCTTCGGCATCGAGAACAACCGCACCATTCACGCCAGAACGCCGAAGGCCTTGAAGAAGTACAACAAGCTCGGTTCGATCACCGACATGCCGTTCAAGGACGGCGCGTTCGACTTCGTGTTCGAGACCAGCCTCTGCCATGTTTCCCCGAAGCAGGTGGTTCGTGCGATCAGGGAGCTGAACCGCGTGGTCAAGACCGGGCTCGTGTTCGGCTCGGTCACCTCGGACATGGCGCCGGCACTGATCGACCGCTACGACCTCCTGCGTGGGGTCAAGAAGCTCGGTACCTGGTGGGAATGGTCCGAATTGTTCTTCGGCAACGGCTTCGAGCTGTCGATGCACCGCAAGGACTGCACCGACGCGCTCTGGGAGGCGACGCTCGCCGCCAACAAGGGTCCGGGTCAGTGGTACGCCGACGCCGATTCCTTGCGCTATTCCTTTTTCGACAAGGTCGAGGACGAGGAAGACGACTAGCCGCCTGAAACGGGCGCCTTCGCCAATTGTTTTGCCGAATTCATCTTGATCGCATAGAATCGATGCAATAGCGGTTTCCGCTATTTCCGTCTTTCTCTGCGGTCATGCCGGCCGTCAGCATCGGTTGGTTTCATGGCGTCCAAGCCCCTCCCGCCCGACAAACAGAAGCTCGCCGCGGAACAGGCGGCCGAGCTCGACGACAAGCTTGTCCCTACCGCCAAGCCGGACCTCGAAGACGACGAGGACGATGAAGACGAGGAGGATGGGGGGCTGGAGCTCGATGACGACGATGAGGACGAGGACCTTGTCGTCTTTACCGCGCGCGAGGCCGCCGGCGCGCTCGCGACCATCCTGGGCTTCGTCAAACCCTTCCTGGTCAATTACAAGCAGATGCTGTCGTTCGTGGCGTTCGGCGTCTTCGTCGAGACGCTATTCAACGTCATCATGCCGCTCAGCCTGAAATACCTGATCGACGACGCGCTCGGCGAGGAGGATTTCCAGGCGCTGTACAAGATCCTCGGCGTGCTCGCGGTCGCGGGCATCTTCACCTCGATCGTCGCGGTCTGGTACGAGCGCTGGGATGCGCGGCTCGCGGCGTGCATCATTTCCGACGTCCGCAAACGGCTGTTCGAGCACGTCCAGGACCTGCCGGCGGCCTATTTCGGCCGAACCAAGCGCGGCGAGATCCTGTCGCGCTTCTCAGTCGACCTCGCGGCCTTCGAGGGCTCGGTCAAGACCTTCGCCAACAGCGCGGCATTGCCGTTCCTGGAGTTGATCGCGGGCATCATCCTGATGGTGTTCCTGAACTGGCAGCTCGCGGCGGTTGCGCTGCTGGTGTTTCCGATCACGCTGATCGGTCCGCGCATGCTCACACCGAAGGCCGTTCAGGCGAATTACGAGCAGAAGCTCAATGAGTCCGCGCTGCTCGGCATGGTGCAGGAGAACGTCGCGGCGCAGGCCGTGATCAAGGCGTTCAGCCTGCAACGCCGGATGTTCGGCTTCTTCACCTTTCGCAACGACGAGACGCGAAACAGGATGGCCTCGGCGGCGTTCCTCTCGACCATGGTGGAGCGGACGGTCACCATCTCGGTGCTGCTCTTGCATCTCGTCGTGCTCGCGATCGGCGCATATCTGGCGACCAAGGGTCAGATCACCATCGGCACCTTCGTCACCTTCGAGAGCGCGTTCTGGGAGGTGTCCTACAACATCGCCCATGTGATGCATTTCATCCCCGTGTCGATCTCCGCGGCAGCCGCTATCCGTCATATGCAGGAGCTGCTCGACGAGCCCACGCGCAGCGCCGATCGTGCCGGCGCGCCCGATCTGCCCCGCATCACCAACGACATCACCTTCGACCACGTGACGTTCCAGTACGAAGGCAGCCAGACGCCGGTGCTGGACAATCTCAGCCTCAAGCTCAATGTCGGCAAGCGCATTGCCATCGTCGGTCCCTCGGGCTCCGGCAAGAGCACGCTGCTGAATCTGATCCTGCGGCTCTATGTGCCGGATGAGGGGCGCGTCACCATCGACGGCGTCGACGTCCGCAAGGTAACGCTGGATTCCCTGCGCCGGAGCATGGCGGTGGTGTTCCAGGAGAACATGCTGTTCAACATGTCGATCCGGGAGAACATCCGGCTCGGCAAGGAGGGCGCGACCGACGAGGAGGTGGAGGAGGCGGCCAAGAAGGCCGAGATCCACCGTTACATCATGAGCCTGCCGCAGCGATACGACACGCCGGTGGGCGAGCGCGGCGATACCTTGTCGGGCGGCCAGCGCCAGCGCATCGCGATCGCGCGCGCGGTCATCCGTAATCCCTCCGTACTGCTGCTGGACGAAGCCACTTCGGCGCTCGACCAGACCACGGAAGCCGCGATCAACCGCACGCTGCTGAAGGTTGCCAAGGGCCGCACCATGATCTGGTCGACCCACCGCCTGACCTCGGTGGTCGAGATGGACGAGATCATCGTGATTTCAGGGGGCAGGGCGATCGAGCGCGGCTCGCATGCCGAGCTGCTCGCCAAGAACGGCACCTATCGCAAGCTGTGGAACGACCAGATCCACCAACCGCATGGCGCGCCGGCTCACGTCGACGAAGACAGCGACGATGACGACGAGGATGAAGACGATCTCGACGAGGACGATGAGGAGGAGTGACCGAGGAAGTTCGGCTCCAGATCGAAGGCTCCTCCAAGCGGTCGCAATAGCCCCTGAACCGACCAGGCAATGAAGCGTGCCCAGCGCTGCGCCGTCCAATAGGGGCTCGTCGCAATCGAGACTGAGCGGAAGTCGAACGCCTTCGCCGCCGACCAATCGTCGCACGCCCGCTTGACCGGATCTGCGTAGAAGGTGGCGATCTTGCTGGTATCCATCCCGTCGGAGGCCAGCCACTGCAGGATGTAGAGGTTGCAGAGCCGCTCGACGTCGGTGAAGACCTTGTCGCATCCGGTGCCGGCGGCCGGGCAGGAGGTCGAGAAGGCATCGCCCACCAGCACGAGACCCGGCTGGCCGCTGGCATCGTTCACATAGAGATCGACCGGGCGGATTTTCAGCTCACCCGGAATGTCGAATGGTCCGGTGATGCGCTTGAGCCGTGGCAGCGCGGCGTTCAGCGTCTCGGCGGGCGCGCGGCGCAGCTCAAGCAGCCAGGGATCGTCGAAGCTGCGGTAGACGAACAGATTGGCGCGCATCCGCGTCCCGATCGGAAAAAGCGTCAGGTAGGGGATGCGGTCGCTCGGCCGTTCCGAGAAATAGGTCAGCGCCGGGAAGTCGAACGAGTCCCGTCCCGCGGGCACCACGTCGAACCCGATCGAAATCGAATGGCAGGCACTGACGATCTTTCGCGTGATTCCCAGCTGATGGCGCAGGCCGACATTGAGGCCGTTGGCGAGCACGACCAGCCGGGCGGAGACCATCTCGTCGTTGGAGAGAGTGACCTTCTGCCGCTCCGCACTTGTTTCGACCGAGACGGCCTTGGCGCAGATGCGCTCGACGCCGGCAGGAATTTCGTCGCGGACAGCGTTGACGAGGGAATCGTAGAGGATGTTGAACTGCCGGCTCGGCGCCTTGTCGAGAAGGCGGCCGAAGCGCGCGATCCAGTTCTCACCCACAAAGGTCGCGCGGCGCAGCACCGATTCGGCGATTCCCGTCTGCAGGAATCGCCCGACCTGCACGTGACCACTGAGTTTTTCGACTCGAAAGTCCGCAGAATAGCTCTCATGCGGATCGATCAGGATGGTCGAAATGCCGCTACGGCCGAGCATCGCGGCGGCGGTCGAGCCGGACAATCCCCCGCCGATAATGGCAATGTCGGTGTACCGCATGGCGCCAATCTCTGCCCAAGGCGGTACATTGGCGCTCCAACCGGAAAGAAAGCCTTAGCCAACGGTCATAAAAGTATATTTAACCCGGGTATAAATTGGATTCGAGGTGTCGGAACGCGCTCTTCGTTTCCACCTCGCGAAGGCGCAGCGAGCGACCCAGGGAGCGAATTCGACAGGCGCGGGAAGCGCTTCTGACTGACGTTTCGCCTTGACTTGACCGACTCCCACTTATAGAACCCCCTCACTTAACGACAGGCGGTGAGCATCGCCAACGTCGGAACGGGCCACCCGTTTGATCCCCCTGGGGATCGCCAGGACGGGCACCAACCTCGACGAATGCCGCTCAAACGCTGTCGATCATAGCTAGGCAATGCCAGTGCGATTTTAGGTCTCGTGAGCATGTTCTCTTGAGATCGAATTCGGATGCATGACCTCGGTGCGCGGACCGCAGCCTCAAGCTGACCGGTCCAACTACTGCGGTCCTCTGTGGCGTCGAAGCGCTTTCCGCCCGTTGATGGGTGGTTGGCGCGATTTCGCTTTGTGCGGATTGTTCCGCGCAAGGCGGCCTCGTCGGGCGGGTAGCTCGAAAGAATTTGCGGACCCGGCGACGGGCCGCGGCAGAACACAAAGGGTAATGCCAGGATGCCGACGATCAACCAGCTGATCGCTCAACCGCGGGAAGTGCAGAAGTCGCGCAAGAAGGTGCCGGCACTGCAGCAGTCGCCGCAGAAGCGCGGTGTTTGCACGCGCGTTTACACCACGACCCCGAAGAAGCCGAACTCGGCGCTTCGTAAGGTTGCCAAGGTGCGCCTGACCAATGGCTTCGAGGTGATCGGCTACATCCCCGGTGAGGGCCATAACCTCCAGGAGCACTCGGTGGTCATGATCCGCGGCGGTCGCGTCAAGGACTTGCCCGGCGTGCGCTACCACATCCTCCGCGGCGTTCTGGATACCCAGGGCGTCAAGAACCGTAAGCAGCGCCGTTCGAAGTACGGCGCCAAGCGTCCGAAGTAAGCGGGAACCAGGTCCATGTCTCGTCGCCATTCTGCCGAAAAGCGCGAAGTCCTTCCCGATCCGAAGTTCGGGAACATCATCGTCACGAAGTTCATGAATTCGGTGATGTACGCCGGAAAGAAGTCGGTCGCCGAAGGCATCGTCTACGGCGCGTTCGGCCTCATCGAAAGCAAGACCAAGCAGAACCCGCTCGGCGTGTTCGAGCAGGCACTCGAGAACGTCATGCCGACGATCGAAGTGCGCTCCCGCCGCGTCGGCGGCGCGACCTATCAGGTTCCGGTCGAAGTTCGCTCGGTGCGCCGTCAGGCGCTGGGCATTCGCTGGCTGATCTCGGCTGCGCGCGATCGCAACGAGAAGACGATGACCGAGCGGCTCTCTGCGGAGCTCCTGGACGCGTCGAACAACCGGGGTAACGCCGTCAAGAAGCGCGAAGACGTGCACCGGATGGCGGAAGCCAACCGCGCCTTCTCGCACTATCGCTGGTAACGGCGACACACGGAATCTAAGGAACACTCCATGCCCCGCGTTCATGCCATAGAGAACTACCGTAACTTCGGTATCATGGCGCATATCGATGCCGGCAAGACCACGACCACCGAGCGCATCCTCTATTACACCGGCAAGAGCCACAAGATCGGCGAAGTGCACGAAGGTGCCGCGACGATGGACTGGATGGAGCAGGAGCAGGAGCGCGGCATTACGATCACGTCGGCCGCGACCACCGCGTTCTGGGAAGGCAAGCGTCTCAACATCATCGACACTCCCGGCCACGTCGACTTCACCATCGAAGTCGAACGCAGCCTGCGCGTGCTCGATGGCGCCGTGTGCGTGCTCGACTCGAACCAGGGCGTCGAGCCCCAGACCGAGACGGTCTGGCGCCAGGGTGACAAGTACAAGGTTCCGCGCATCGTCTTCGCCAACAAGATGGATAAGACCGGCGCTGACTTCTACAAGTGCATGCAGGACATCGTCGACCGCCTCGGCGCGAAGCCGATCGCGATCCAGCTTCCGATCGGCTCCGAGAATAACTTCAAGGGCTTGGTCGATCTCGTTCGTATGAAGGGCGTGGTCTGGGAAGAAGAGAAGCTCGACGCCAAGTTCGTGGACATCGATATTCCCGAGGACATGGTCGAGAAGGCCAAGGAATATCGCGAGAAGCTGTTGGAAGCCGCCGTCGAGCTCGACGACGACGTTCTCGCCGCATACCTCGACGGCAATGAGCCCGATCAGGCGACGCTGAAGCGCTTGATCCGCAAGGCCGTGCTGACTGGCGCGTTCTTCCCGGTATTGTGCGGCTCGGCCTTCAAGAACAAGGGCGTGCAGCCTCTGCTCGACGCGGTCGTGGATTATCTGCCGTCGCCGGTTGACGTGCCCGCCATCAAGGGCGTCGACGAAGACGGCAACGAGGTCGTTCGCCTGCCGGACGACAAGGAGCCGCTGGCTCTGTTGGCCTTCAAGATCATGGATGACCCGTTCGTCGGCACCATCACCTTCTGCCGCATCTATTCCGGCACGCTGATGTCGGGTACCGGCGTCATCAATTCGACGCGCGACCGCAAGGAGCGCATCGGCCGCATGTTGCTGATGCATGCGAACAACCGCGAAGACATCAAGGAAGCCTATGCCGGCGACATCGTCGCATTGGCTGGCCTGAAGGAAGCGCGCACCGGTGACACGCTGTGCGATCCCGACAAGGCGGTGATCCTCGAAAAGATGGAATTCCCCGAGCCGGTCATCGAGATCGCGATCGAGCCGAAGTCCAAGGCCGACCAGGAAAAGCTCGGCGTGGCTCTGGCGAAGCTGGCCGCGGAGGATCCGTCTTTCCGCGTGTCGACCGACCAGGAGTCCGGCCAGACCATCCTCAAGGGAATGGGCGAACTCCATCTCGACATCAAGGTCGACATTCTTCGCCGCACCTACAAGGTGGATGCCAACATCGGCGCGCCGCAGGTGGCGTTCCGTGAGCGCGTCACCAAGAGGGCAGAGGTCAAGTACACTCACAAGAAGCAGACCGGCGGTACCGGTCAGTTCGCGGAAGTGTCGATCGTGGTCGAGCCGAACGAGCCCGGCAAGGGTTACGAGTTCGAATCCAAGATCGTCGGCGGTGCGGTTCCGAAGGACTACATCCCCGGCGTCGAAAAGGGCCTCAACAGCGTGATGGGCTCTGGTGTCGTTGCGGGCTTCCCCGTGGTCGACGTCAAGGTTCAGCTCGTCGACGGCAAGTATCACGACGTCGACTCGTCGGCGCTCGCCTTCGAAATCGCATCGCGTGCTGCATTCCGCGAAGCCTTGCAGAAGGGCAAGTCCGTCCTGCTCGAGCCGATCATGAAGGTCGAAGTGGTGACCCCGGAAGATTACACCGGCTCGGTCATCGGCGACCTGAATTCCCGGCGCGGTCAGATCCAGGGTCAGGACATGCGCGGCAATGCCAACGTCATCAACGCGATGGTGCCGCTCATGAACATGTTCGGTTACGTGAACAACCTGCGCTCGATGAGCCAGGGTCGCGCGACCTTTACCATGCAGTTCGACCACTACGCAGAAGCGCCGGCCAACGTGTCGGCAGAAGTCCAGAAGAAGTTTGCCTGATTGTCGTCGGTCTCGAACTGACGATTGAACGGAGAGTCAAATGGCCAAAGCAAAGTTTGAACGTAACAAGCCGCACTGCAACATCGGCACCATCGGTCACGTCGACCATGGCAAGACGTCGCTGACCGCGGCGATCACCAAGGTCCTCGCCGAAGCCGGCGGCGCGACGTTCACGGCGTACGACCAGATCGACAAGGCGCCGGAAGAGAAGGCGCGCGGCATCACGATCTCGACGGCGCACGTCGAATACGAAACCAAGAACCGCCACTACGCGCACGTCGACTGCCCCGGCCATGCCGACTACGTGAAGAACATGATCACCGGCGCTGCCCAGATGGACGGTGCGATCCTGGTCGTGTCGGCCGCTGACGGTCCGATGCCGCAGACCCGCGAGCACATCCTGCTCGCCCGCCAGGTTGGCGTTCCCGCGCTCGTCGTGTTCCTCAACAAGTGCGACATGGTCGACGACCCGGAACTGCTCGAACTCGTCGAGCTCGAGGTCCGCGAGCTGCTCTCGAAGTACGAATTCCCGGGCGACACCATCCCGATCATCAAGGGTTCGGCGCTCGCCGCTCTCGAAGATTCCGACAAGACGCTCGGCCATGATGCCATCCTCGAGCTGATGAAGCAGGTCGACGCTTACATTCCGCAGCCGGAGCGTCCGGTCGACCTTCCGTTCCTGATGCCGGTTGAAGACGTGTTCTCGATCTCGGGCCGTGGCACCGTCGTGACCGGCCGTGTCGAGCGCGGTATCGTCAAGGTCGGCGAGGAAATCGAGATCGTCGGTCTGCGCGCCACGCAGAAGACCACGGTTACCGGCGTCGAAATGTTCCGCAAGCTGCTCGATCAGGGCCAAGCCGGCGACAACATCGGTGCGCTGCTTCGCGGTACCAAGCGTGAGGACGTCGAGCGCGGCCAGGTGCTGTGCAAGCCGGGTTCGGTCAAGCCGCACACCAAGTTCAAGGCTGAGGCCTACATCCTCACCAAGGAAGAGGGCGGCCGCCACACCCCGTTCTTCACCAACTACCGTCCGCAGTTCTACTTCCGCACCACCGACGTGACCGGTGTCGTGCATCTGCCGGAAGGTACCGAGATGGTGATGCCGGGCGACAACATCGCGATGGAAGTGCACCTGATCGTGCCGATCGCGATGGAAGAGAAGCTCCGCTTCGCGATCCGCGAAGGTGGCCGCACCGTCGGCGCCGGCGTCGTCGCCTCGATCATCGAGTAATTACGAGAATAGGGATCGGCGAATAGCGAATGTGACATTCGCTATTCGCTATTCGCCACCCCACTGAAGAAAGACCACGGCAATGAACGGCCAAAACATTCGCATCCGTCTCAAGGCGTTCGACCATCGTATCCTCGATACGTCGACCCGCGAGATCGTGAACACGGCGAAGCGCACCGGCGCGCAGGTCCGCGGACCCATTCCGCTGCCCACCCGCATCGAGAAGTTCACCGTCAACCGTTCGCCGCACGTCGACAAGAAGAGCCGCGAGCAGTTCGAGATGCGCACTCACAAGCGCCTGCTCGACATCGTCGATCCGACCCCGCAGACCGTCGATGCTTTGATGAAGCTCGACCTGGCCGCCGGTGTCGACGTCGAGATCAAGCTCTAAGATTTTTGGATCACGTTCGCCACTAGCGGACAGAAAGAACAGGAAGCACGCCGATGCGCTCCGGAGTGATCGCACAAAAGGTCGGGATGACGCGGGTCTTTACAGAGGCCGGCGAACATATCCCCGTGACCGTGCTGAAGCTCGGCAATTGCCAGGTCGTAGGCCACCGCACCGAAGAGAAAAACGGTTATGTCGCGCTCCAGCTTGGTTCTGGCAGCCGCAAGACCGTGTACATGCCCAAGGCGGAGCGCGGCCAGTTCGCGGTCGCCAAGGTCGAGCCGAAGCGGCAGGTCGAGGAATTCCGCGTCTCCGCGGATCAGATGATCCCCGTCGGTGCCGAGATCCTGGCCGACCACTTTGTCGTCGGTCAGTTCGTCGACGTCACCGGCACTTCCGTCGGCAAGGGTTTTGCCGGCGGTATGAAGCGCTGGAACTTCGGCGGTCTGCGCGCCACTCACGGCGTCTCGGTCTCGCACCGTTCGATCGGTTCGACCGGTGGCCGTCAGGACCCGGGCAAGACCTGGAAGAACAAGAAGATGCCCGGTCACATGGGCGTCGACCGCATCACCACGCTCAACCTTCGGGTCGTCCAGCTCGATGTCGAGCGCGGTCTGATCCTCGTCGAAGGCGCCGTTCCCGGCTCCAAGGGCGGCTGGATCCGCGTGCGCGACGCCGTCAAGAAGCCGCTGCCGAAGGAAGCTCCGAAGCCCGGCAAGTTCAAGGTTGCTGGCGAAGCGGACGCTGCTCCGGCTGCGCAGGAGGCGTGAGATGGAATTGAAGGTCACGACCCTCGAAGGTAAGGAAGCCGGTTCGGTCCAGCTTTCCGACACCATTTTCGGCCTCGAGCCGCGCCAGGACATCATTGCACGTTGCGTGCAGTGGCAGCTCAACAAGCGCCAGGCCGGTACGCACAAGGCCAAGGGCCGCGCCGAGATCTGGCGCACCGGCAAGAAGATGTACAAGCAGAAGGGCACCGGCGGTGCTCGTCACGGCTCGGCTCGCGTGCCGCAGTTCCGCGGCGGTGGCCGTGCCTTCGGTCCGGTGGTGCGTTCGCACGCCACCGACCTGCCGAAGAAGGTCCGTGCGCTCGCCCTCAAGCATGCGCTCTCGGCCAAGGCCAAGGACGGCGATCTCATCGTGATCGACAAGGCCGCCCTGGAAGCTGCCAAGACCAAGGCGCTGCTCGGTCATTTCTCCGGTCTCGGCTTGACCAACGCGCTGATCATCGACGGTGCCGAGCTCAACAACGGCTTCGCCGCTGCGGCCCGCAACATCCCGAACATGGACGTGCTGCCGATCCAGGGCATCAACGTCTATGACATCCTGCGCCGTCGGAAGCTTGTTCTGACCAAGGCCGCCATCGATGCGCTGGAGGCGCGCTTCAAATGACGAAGAACATCGAGCCTCGCCATTACGACGTGATCCTGTCGCCGGTCGTGACCGAAAAGGCCACGATCGCCTCGGAGCACAACAAGGTGCTGTTCAAGGTGGCCGCGAAGGCGACCAAGCCGCAGATCAAGGAAGCGATCGAGAAGTTGTTCGACGTCAAGGTCAAGAGCGTCAACACGCTGGTCCGCAAGGGCAAGACCAAGATCTTCCGCGGCAATCTCGGCTCGCAGTCGAACTCCAAGCGCGCGATCGTGACTCTCGAAGAGGGTCACCGGATCGACGTGACCACCGGTCTGTAAGGTCGTACGACGATGGCACTGAAGACATTCAATCCCACGACGCCGGGCCAGCGCCAGCTGGTCATGGTCGATCGTTCGGCCCTCTACAAGGGCAAGCCGGTCAAGGCGCTCACCGAAGGCAAGCACTCCTCTGGCGGCCGCAACAACACCGGTCGCATCACGGTGCGCTTCCGCGGCGGCGGTCATAAGCGGACACTGCGTACGGTCGATTTCAAGCGTGACAAGGTCGATGCGCCCGCGACGGTCGAGCGGCTGGAGTACGATCCGAACCGCACCGCGTTCATCGCGTTGGTCAAGTACGAAGACGGCACCCAGGCCTATATCCTGGCGCCGCAGCGTTTGGCCGTCGGTGATTCCGTCGTTGCCGGCAATTATGTCGACGTGAAGCCGGGCAACGTCATGCCGCTCGGCAACATGCCGGTCGGCACGATCATCCACAACATCGAGGTCAAGATCGGGAAGGGCGGCCAGCTCGCCCGTTCCGCGGGCACCTACGCCCAGCTCGTCGGTCGCGACCAGGACTACGTGATCATCCGTCTGAACTCGGGCGAACAGCGCCTGGTGCACGGCCGTTGCCGCGGCACGATCGGCGCGGTGTCGAACCCGGATCACATGAACACGTCGATCGGCAAGGCCGGCCGCAACCGTTGGCTGGGCCGCAAGCCGCACAACCGCGGCGTTTCGATGAACCCGATCGACCATCCGCACGGCGGTGGTGAAGGTCGTACCTCGGGCGGTCGCCACCCGGTTACTCCGTGGGGCAAGCCGACCAAGGGCAAGAAGACCCGCTCGAACAAGTCGACCAACAAATTCATTCTCCTAAGCCGCCACAAGCGGAAGAAGTAAGGAACGCCGGACATGGTTCGTTCAGTCTGGAAAGGCCCGTTCGTCGAGGGTTCTCTGCTCAAGAAGGCAGATGCCGCGCGCTCGTCCGGCCGTCATGACGTCATCAAGATCTGGAGCCGTCGCTCGACGATCCTGCCGCAATTCGTCGGCCTGACCTTCGGCGTCTACAACGGTCAGAAGCACGTGCCGGTGGCCGTCAACGAGGAAATGGTCGGTCACAAGTTCGGCGAGTTCTCGCCGACCCGTACCTTCCATGGCCACTCCGGGGACAAGAAAGCCAAGAAGGCTTGAGGATTAAACGATGAGCAAACCTAAGCGCGAACGGAGCCTCGCCGAGAACGAGGCCAAGGCGGTCGCCCGGATGCTGCGGGTGAGCCCGCAGAAGCTCAACCTGGTCGCCCAGCTCATTCGCGGCCGGAAGGCGGCTGCTGCGCTCGCCGACCTGCAGTTTTCGCGCAAGCGGATCGCGGTTGACGTGAAGAAGTGCCTGGAATCGGCTATTGCCAACGCCGAGAACAACCACGACCTCGACGTCGACGATCTCGTCGTGGCACAGGCCTTCGTCGGCAACGGCCTCGTGATGAAGCGCTTTGCCGCCCGCGGCCGTGGCCGTTCGGGCCGTGTCTACAAACCATTTTCACAGCTGACGATCATCGTTCGTCAGGTCGAAGCCGCAGCAGCGGCTTAAGGGACGCAGGAGAACACGATGGGTCAAAAGATCAATCCGATCGGTCTGCGTCTCGGCATCAACCGGACCTGGGATTCCCGCTGGTACGCCGGCAAGCAGGAATACGGCAAGCTGTTGCATGAGGACGTCAAGATCCGTGAGATCCTGCACAAGGAGCTCAAGCAGGCGGCCGTTGCCCGCATCGTGATCGAGCGCCCGCACAAGAAGTGCCGCGTCACCATCCACTCGGCTCGTCCGGGCGTGGTGATCGGCAAGAAGGGCGCCGACATCGACAAGCTGCGCAAGAAGGTCGCGGACATCACCTCGTCCGACGTCGTCATCAACATCGTCGAGATCCGCAAGCCGGAGCTCGATGCGACGCTGGTGGCCGAGTCGATCGCGCAGCAGCTGGAGCGCCGCGTGGCGTTCCGCCGCGCCATGAAGCGCGCCGTCCAGTCGGCGATGCGTCTCGGCGCGGAAGGCATCCGGATCAACTGCTCGGGACGTCTGGGCGGTGCGGAAATCGCGCGCATGGAGTGGTACCGCGAAGGTCGCGTGCCGCTGCACACGCTGCGCGCAGACATCGACTACGGCGTTGCGACCGCGTTCACGACCTTCGGCACCTGCGGTGTCAAGGTCTGGATCTTCAAGGGCGAGATCCTCGAGCACGATCCGATGGCCCAGGACAAGAGAATGGCCGAAGGTGAGACTGGTGGCGGCGGCGATCGCGGCGGCCGGCAGCGCCGTGACAACGCTGCGGCCTGACGCCAGCACAGAGAATTTGAGGGCTTGAAGCCATGATGCAACCTAAGAAAACGAAGTTCCGGAAGGCGCATAAGGGCCGTATCCACGGCGTTGCGTCTTCGGGCGCGACGTTGGCGTTCGGCCAATTTGGTCTGAAGGCGACCGAGCCTGAGCGCGTCACCGCGCGCCAGATCGAAGCCGCTCGCCGCGCGCTGACCCGCCACATGAAGCGCGCCGGCCGCGTCTGGATCCGCATATTCCCCGACGTTCCCGTGTCGAAGAAGCCTGCCGAAGTCCGCATGGGCTCCGGCAAGGGCGCACCGGAATTGTGGGTCGCGCGCGTCAAGCCGGGCCGGGTGCTGTTCGAGATCGACGGCGTCAACACCCAGACGGCGCGTGAAGCGCTGACCCTGGCGGCAGCCAAGCTGCCGATCAAGACGCGCTTCGTCGAGCGTATTGCGGAGTAATGGCCATGGCCCAGATGAAAATCGAAGACATCCGCGCGTTGAGCCCCGATCAGCAGGATGACGCCATCCTGAACCTGAAGAAGGAGCGCTTTAACCTGCGCTTCCAGCGCGCCACCGGGCAGCTCGAGAACACCTCGCGCCTGCGCGAGGCCCGCCGTGACATCGCCCGGATCAAGACCGTCGCCGCGCAGACGCGCGCGAAGAAGAAGTAAGAGGCTTACGAAGATGCCGAAACGTACTTTGCAGGGCGTGGTCGTCAGCGACAAGCAAGCCAAGACCATCGTGGTGCGCGTCGATCGCCGCTTTACGCACCCGATCTACAAGAAGACGATCCGCCGTTCGAAGAACTACCACGCGCACGACGAGAGCAACGAGTTCAAGCCGGGCGACATGGTGTGGATCGAGGAATCGAAGCCGATTTCGAAGTTGAAGCGCTGGATCGTGATCCGGGGCGAACACAAGAAAAGCGCCTGATCTGTTGGCTTTAGCCGACTGACTTCAGGTAAATGTTGAGCGCCGGCTGGGCTGGCGCAAAGAGAAGAGGACGAGGTGCATCAATGATTCAGATGCAGACCAACCTCGACGTGGCCGATAATTCTGGCGCACGCCGTGTCATGTGTATCAAGGTGCTCGGGGGCTCCAAGCGCCGCTACGCCACGATCGGCGACATCATCGTTGTCTCGATCAAGGAAGCGATTCCGCGTGGCAAGGTGAAGAAGGGCGACGTGATGAAGGCCGTCGTGGTGCGCGTCCGCAAGGACATCCGCCGCGCCGACGGTTCGGTCATCCGCTTCGACCGCAACGCCGCCGTTCTGATCAACAATCAGTCCGAGCCGGTCGGTACCCGTATCTTCGGGCCCGTGCCGCGCGAGCTGCGCGCCAAGAACCACATGAAGATCATCTCGCTCGCGCCGGAGGTGCTGTGATGGCTGCGAAGATCCGCAAGGGCGACAAGGTCGTCGTGCTGACCGGCCGCGACAAGGGCCGCACCGGCGAGGTGTTCGAAGTGCGTCCCGACGCCGGTACGGCGCTGGTGCGCGGTATCAACATGGTCAAGCGTCACCAGAAGCAGACGCAGGCGCAGGAGGGCGGCATCATCTCGAAAGAGTCGCCGATCCAACTGTCCAACATCGCGTATGTCGGCAAGGACGGGAAGCCGACCCGCGTCGGATTCAAGATTCTGGCGGACGGCAAGAAGGTCCGCATCGCCAAGAGCTCGGGAGCTGAGATCGATGGCTGAGGCCGCTTACACACCGCGCCTGCGCGCGGAATACGACGCGAAGATCCGGACGGAAATGACCGAGAAGTTCGGTTATGAGAACGTCATGCAGGTTCCGCGCCTGGACAAGGTCGTGCTGAACATGGGCGTTGGCGATTCCGTCAACGACCGCAAGAAGGCCGAGAACGCCGCTGCGGAATTGACCCAGATCGCCGGCCAGAAGGCGATCGTGACCTATTCGCGCGTCGCGATCGCGACCTTCAAGTTGCGTGAGAACCAGCCGATCGGCTGCAAGGTCACGCTGCGCAAGGCCCGCATGTACGAGTTCATCGATCGCCTTGTGACGGTCGCGCTGCCGCGCGTCCGCGACTTCCGCGGCTTGAACCCGAAGAGCTTCGACGGCCGCGGCAACTACTCGCTCGGCCTCAAGGAACACATCATTTTCCCCGAGATCGACTTCGACAAGGTCACGGAATCCCGCGGCATGGACATCACCGTCTGCACCACGGCCAAGACCGACGACGAGGCGAGGGCCTTGTTGACCGCTTTCAATTTCCCGTTCCGGCAGTGAGACGCTGACCTAAAGCCTCTCAAACGCGGATACCCAGGAGCCAAGCATGGCAAAGAAGAGTTCAATCGAGAAGAACAACCGGCGCAAGCGGATGACGAAGAACGCCGCCCCGAAGCGCGAGCGGTTGAAGGCGATCATCGCCGACAAGACGTTGCCGATGGAGGAGCGGTTCGCCGCGACCCTGAAGCTGGCGGAAATGCCGCGCAACTCCTCGGCGACCCGCATCCGTCTGCGTTGCGAGCTGTCGGGCCGTTCGCGCTCGAACTATCGCTTGACCAAACTGTCCCGCATCGCAATGCGGGACCTTGGCTCCAAGGGCATGGTCCCGGGCCTCGTGAAGTCCAGCTGGTAAGGAGGGTCGTTTAGATGTCTACGCACGATCCAATCAGCGATCTGATCACCCGCATCCGCAACGCGCAGATGCGCTCCAAGAACAAGGTCTCCACGCCTGGCTCGAAGATGCGCGAGAACGTGCTCGAGGTGCTGAAGAGCGAAGGCTACATCCGCGGTTACGCCACGCTCGAGCACTCCTCGGGCCGCAGCGAGATCGAGATCGAGCTGAAGTATTTCGACGGCGAGCCCGTTATCCGCGAGATCGAGCGTGTCTCCAAGCCCGGGCGTCGCGTTTACGCCTCGGTGAAGAACCTGCCGCGGGTCAATAACGGACTCGGCATTTCGGTGTTGTCGACGCCGAAGGGAATCATGGCTGACCACAGTGCGCGTGAAGCGAACGTGGGCGGCGAAGTTCTCTTCACGGTGTTCTGAGAAGGATTTTTGATCCATGTCACGTGTTGGCAAAAGGCCGGTAGCGGTGCCGTCGGGTGTGACCGCGACCGTCGACGGGCAGACCGTCAAGATGAAGGGGCCGAAGGGCCAGCTTCAGTTCGTCGTCCATAGCGACGTCGAGGTGAAGCTCGACAACGGCCAGGTCAAGGTGAACCCCCGGGTCGAGACCAACCGCGCGCGGGCCCTGTACGGGACCGCTCGCGCCCAGGTCGCGAATCTGGTCGAAGGCGTCACCAAGGGTTTCGAGAAGAAGCTCGAAATCACCGGCGTCGGTTACCGCGCTGCGCTGCAGGGCAAGAACCTGCAGCTCGCACTCGGCTACAGCCACGATGTGGTCTACGCGATCCCGGAAGGGATCACGATCACCGTGCCGAAGCCGACCGAGATCACGGTGACCGGCAGCGACATCCAGCGCGTCGGCCAGGTCGCCGCCGAGATTCGCTCCTATCGTCCGCCGGAGCCTTACAAGGGCAAGGGCGTGAAGTATGTTGGCGAATTCATCTTCCGCAAGGAAGGCAAGAAGAAGTAACGGAGCCGGTCATGTCGAAAGCCAAGGTTACGAATGCCCGGCGCAAGCGCAGTGTACGTCTGAAGCTGCGCCGCTCGGGTGGCGGCCGTCCGCGCCTGTCGGTGTTCCGCTCGTCCAAGCACATCTACGCCCAGGTCATCGACGACCTGAAGGGCGAGACGCTGGCCTCTGCCTCGTCGCTCGAGAAGTCGATGCGCGATGGCGGCAAGACCGGCGCCGACATCGATGCGGCGAAGGCGGTCGGCAAGCTGCTGGCCGAGCGCGCCGCCGAGAAGGGTGTCAAGGAAGTCGTGTTCGATCGCGGCAGCTATCTCTATCACGGGCGCGTCAAGGCTCTTGCCGACGCGGCGCGTGAGAGCGGGCTGAGCTTCTAACAGAATTTGAGGATTGAGGCGTAAGCCTCTGAAGGACTGGAAAAACCATGGCAGAACGCGAACAACGTGGTGGACGCGATCAACGCGGCGGCGGACGTGAACGGAGGGAAGAGCGCGACAGCGAGTTCGTCGACAAGCTCGTCCACATCAATCGCGTCGCCAAGGTCGTCAAGGGCGGCAAGCGCTTCGGTTTCGCAGCGCTGGTCGTGATCGGCGACCAGAAGGGCCGCGCCGGCTTCGGTCACGGCAAGGCGCGCGAAGTGCCCGAGGCGATCCGCAAGGCAACCGAATCCGCCAAGCGCAACCTGACCCGCGTGTCGTTGCGCGAGGGCCGCACGCTGCACCACGACATCGCCGGCCGTCATGGCGCGGGCCGTGTTTATCTGCGCGCAGCTCCGGCCGGTACCGGCATCATCGCCGGCGGTCCGATGCGCGCCGTGTTCGAGACGCTCGGCGTACAGGACGTGGTTGCGAAGTCGATCGGCTCGTCGAACCCGTACAACATGGTTCGCGCGACCTTCGATGCGCTGAAGCATCAGGATTCGCCGCGCTCGGTCGCTGCCCGCC
The DNA here is from genome assembly GCF_055807555.1 of Bradyrhizobium sp. Ken64. Classification (NCBI taxonomy): domain Bacteria; kingdom Pseudomonadati; phylum Pseudomonadota; class Alphaproteobacteria; order Hyphomicrobiales; family Nitrobacteraceae; genus Bradyrhizobium; species Bradyrhizobium sp. Ken64. Next base: position 54,880 of record NZ_JBVVPA010000020.1, read on the forward strand.
GCAACATCAAGGTGTCCACCCTCCAGTCCCGCCGTATCGGTGGCGACGCCGAGGCGGTTGCCGAATAACGGAAGCTTTTCGGAGTAGACGCCCATGGCCAAGAGTGCCGTTACGACCGCAAAGACGATCAAGATCGAGCAGACCGGTAGCGCGATCCGCCGCCATCACTCGCAGCGCTCGACGCTGATCGGGCTCAAGCTCAACAAGATCGGCCGCACCAGCGAACTGCCGGACACCCCGGCGGTCCGCGGCATGATCTTGAAGGTTCACCATCTCGTTCGCATCGTCGACGAGAAGTAAGCAAAGGCGCACGATCCCGAAGCGGGACCCGTTTTCGGTGAAGGTCATGCGCAAGAAACAAGGAGCAGGGCGATGAAGCTCAGCGATATCGCCGACAATGCCGGCTCGCGCAAGAAGCGTATGCGCGTCGGCCGCGGCATTGGTTCGGGCAAGGGCAAGCAGGCCGGCCGCGGTGGCAAGGGCCAGACCGCGCGTTCGGGCGTGCGCATCAAGGGTTTCGAAGGCGGCCAGATGCCCTTGCATCGCCGTCTGCCCAAGCGCGGCTTCAACAACATCTTCCGCATCGAGTTCGCCGAGATCAATCTCGACCGGCTCCAGGACGCGGTGGATGCCAAGAAGATCGACGCCGGCAGCGTCGTGAACGTCGAATCCCTGGTCAAGGCCGGCGTGCTGCGCCGCGCCAAGGGCGGCCTGCGGCTGCTCGGCCGCGGCGAGTTCAAGGCCAAGCTCAACATCGAAGTGCACGGCGCCTCGAAGACCGCGATCGCGGCAGTCGAGAAGGCCGGCGGCTCGGTGAAGATCCTCGCGCCTGCCAAGGAAGAAGGCGAGGCGGCGTAACAACTGCGTCATCTGCCCGCAGCTCGCGGGCCTTTACGCATGCGGGACGATGGACTTATCGAAGCCGTAGCCCCAGATAATGTCCGGTGTCCGGTATAATGTAGCCCGGCCGCGGGCATGACGGCGCAATAAGCGGCGGGAGAAAGTCCAAGATGGCCTCTGCAGCGGAACAACTGGCAGCCAATCTCAATTTCGGTGCGTTTGCCAAGGCCGACGAACTGAAGAAGCGCATCTGGTTCACCTTGGGTGCGCTGCTCGTTTATCGGCTCGGGACCTACATCCCGCTGCCCGGCATCGATCCCAACATCTGGGAGCAGGTGTTCCGCTCCCAGGCGGGCGGCATCCTCGGCATGTTCAACATGTTCGCCGGCGGCGGCATTCACCGCATGGCGATCTTTGCGCTGAACATTATGCCGTACATCTCGGCCTCCATCATCATCCAGCTCCTGACCACCGTCTCGCCGCAGCTCGAGGCGTTGAAGAAGGAAGGCGAGTCTGGCCGCAAGCTGCTGAACCAGTACACCCGCTATCTCACGGTGATCCTGGCCGCGTTCCAGTCCTACGGCATCGCGGTGGGCCTCGAAGGCGCCGGCAACGTCGTCAGCGACCCCGGCATGTTCTTCCGCCTGTCTACGGCGATCACGCTGACCGGCGGCACCATGTTCCTGATGTGGCTAGGCGAGCAGATCACCTCGCGCGGCATCGGCAACGGCATTTCCCTGATCATTCTCTCCGGCATCGTCGCCGAGTTGCCTGCGGCGCTCGCCAACATGCTCGAGCTCGGCCGTCAGGGTGCGATGTCGACCGGCCTGATTCTGGTCGTCATCATTATGGCGGTGGCCGTGATCGCCTTCATCGTGTTCGTGGAGCGCGCCCAGCGCCGGCTCTTGATCCAGTATCCGAAGCGCCAGGTCGGCAACAAGATGTTCGAGGGGCAGTCCTCGCATCTGCCGCTCAAGCTCAACACCTCGGGCGTGATCCCGCCGATCTTCGCGTCTTCGTTGCTGCTGCTGCCGACCACGGTTGCGAACTTCAACGCGGGCAGCGGGCCGGAATGGTTCCAGTGGATCAACACCCAGCTCGGCCACGGCCGTCCGCTGTTCCTGATCATGTATCTGGCGCTGATCGTGTTCTTCGCCTTCTTCTACACCGCGATCGTGTTCAATCCGACCGAGACTGCGGACAACCTGAAGAAGCACGGCGGGTTCATTCCGGGTATCCGTCCGGGCGAGCGTACCGCGGAATATATCGACTACGTGCTGTCGCGGATCACCGTGCTCGGCGCGGTCTATCTGGCGATCGTCTGCTTGATCCCGGAAATCCTGATCTCCTACGCGTCGGTACCGTTCTACTTTGGCGGTACTTCGCTGCTGATCGTCGTCAGCGTCACCATGGACACGGTGGCGCAGGTGCAGGGTTATCTCCTGGCGCATCAGTACGAAGGTCTGATCCGGAAGTCGAAGCTGCGCGGCCGCCGCCGTTAAGCGCGGCGTCCTCTCGGGCGGCGCAATTGCGCTGCCGATTCGCCGCGCGTGCAACGCGCGGACGGCGAGCTGGCATTCGGTCGCCTCGGCAGAGCCGCTCTTACTGTCGTGCAAGCACTGATCTCCAAGCACTGATCTGAAAGGCTTCTTGGCGTCCGGCCATTTGCTCCCCTATGATATGGGTAGCGGTGCGGCGCTGATTATGATTTGCACTGTAACTGGACTTCAAAGCACAGGTGCGCGACGTATCGCGCACCAATCGGGGGGCGTACGCCGATGAGAATTATACTTCTGGGGCCACCGGGATCGGGCAAGGGCACCCAGGCGCAGCTACTGGTGCAGCGCTATGGCATCGTCCAGCTCTCGACCGGCGAGATGTTGCGTGCAGCGGTGGCGGCCGGAACGCCGGTCGGTCTCAAGGCCAAGGAGATCATGGCCAGCGGCGGTCTCGTGCCGGACGATGTCGTGGTGGGAATCATCTCCGATCGGATCGATCAGCCGGATGCCAAAAACGGTTTCATCCTCGACGGTTTCCCGCGGACCGTGCCGCAGGCCGAGGCGCTGGATGAGCTGCTCAAGCACAAGCACCTCAAGCTCGACGCCGTGATCGAGCTCCGCGTCAACGAGAGTGCGCTCCTGAACCGTGTCGAGACCCGCGTCGCCCAGATGCGCGAGCGCGGGGAGGAGGTCCGGCTCGACGACACCCCGGAGGTCCTGACCAAGCGGTTAGCCAGCTACCGCAACCAGACGGAACCGCTGATTCACTACTATTCCGAGCGGCGGAAGCTCTCGACTATCGACGGCATGATGGCCATCGACGAGGTCACCCGCGCCATCCATCGCCAGCTCCTGGCGCTCGGGGCGGTCGAGCCCAAGACTCATGGCAAGTCCCGCGCCCGGAGCGCGACCAAGGCGGCCCCGGCTAAAAAGGCCAAGACGGCAAAAAAATCGGTCAAAAGGCCCGCGAAAGCTGCCAAAAAGGCTGCCAAATCCAAGAAGGCGGCCAAGAAGGCAGGCAAGAGAATCGTCAAGAAAGTCGTCAAGAAGGCGGGGAAGAAGAAGGCAGCCAAAAAGACCGCCAAGAAGGCCGTCAAAAAAGGTGCCAAAAAGGCCGCAAAAAAGGTCACGAAAAAGCGAGCTAAGCGCTAGCAGCGGTTGACGAAAGCCCCCTGAATCCCCTAATAAGCCCCGCATCCAAGTCGGATAGTTTCAAACGATGCCGGGCCCCAGGAAGACCAGGGGTGGGCGTCGTGTTCGCGTTTGTGAACACCTGCCCGAGAAACCAAGCACTTAAAGCGCGATTCCTGACGAGGGATCGGCGACAGGAGAGAAGGCCGTGGCCCGTATTGCCGGCGTGAACATCCCGACCAACAAGCGCGTGCTGATCGCGCTCCAGTACATCCATGGCATCGGCCAGAAGATCGCCGGTGAGATCATGGAGAAGGTCAAGATCCCAGACGATCGTCGGGTCAATCAGCTCAGCGACGCCGAAGTGCTTCAGATCCGCGAAGTGATCGACCGCGACTATCTCGTCGAGGGCGATTTGCGTCGTGAGGTCGGCATCAACATCAAGCGTCTGATGGACCTCGGCTGCTACCGCGGCCTGCGCCATCGTCGCGGCCTGCCGGTACGTGGCCAGCGTACCCACACCAATGCGCGCACGCGCAAGGGTCCGGCCAAGGCCATCGCCGGCAAGAAGAAGTAAGTTTTCGCATCCAATCACGGCGTGTGGCGACCCGGGGATGACCCGTTCGCCACGCGCCTTTCGTTCCACAGGTGTAGCCGCTGGCATTACGGCGGCGTTGAGATCTTCAGGAAAGGTAGTCTATGGGCAAGGAAGCCACCCGCGTTCGTCGTCGTGAGCGCAAGAACATCGCCTCCGGCGTCGCGCATGTGAACTCGTCGTTCAACAACACGACCATCACCATCACCGACGCGCAGGGCAACACGATTGCATGGTCCTCCGCCGGCACGATGGGCTTCAAGGGCTCGCGCAAGTCGACCCCCTATGCCGCACAGGTCGCCGCCGAGGACGTGTCGAAGAAGGCGCAGGAGCACGGCATGCGCACGCTGGAAGTCGAAGTCGCCGGTCCCGGTTCGGGCCGCGAATCGGCGCTCCGCGCGCTTCAGGCCGCGGGCTTCACCGTCACCTCGATCCGCGACGTGACCACGATCCCGCACAACGGTTGCCGTCCCCGCAAGCGTCGGCGCGTTTGATACCAGATTGCGGGCGCATTGGCGCCCGCGATGACTTTTTGCAAAGCCGTGGAAATGATCTGCGGCCTTTCTCCAACGCCAGTGCCTGCGACAGCAGTCTGACTGGCCTGTATGGGTGAAACAGTGACGATCCAGAAAAATTGGCAAGAACTGATTCGGCCGAACAAGCTGCAGGTACAGCCCGGCAGCGATCCGACCCGTTTCGCGACCATCGTCGCCGAGCCGCTCGAGCGCGGCTTCGGCCAGACGCTCGGCAACGCGCTGCGCCGCATCCTGCTGTCCTCGCTCCAGGGCGCCGCGGTGCAGTCGGTGCACATCGACGGCGTGCTGCACGAGTTCTCCTCGATCGCGGGCGTCCGTGAGGACGTCACCGACATCGTGCTCAACATCAAGGACATCTCGATCAAGATGCAGGGCGAAGGCCCCAAGCGCATGGTCGTCAAGAAGTCCGGCCCGGGCGTCGTCACCGCCGGCGACATCCAGACCGTGGGCGATGTCGTCGTGCTCAATCCCGACCTGCAGATCTGCACGCTCGACGAGGGCGCCGAGATCCGCATGGAGTTCACGGTCGCAACCGGCAAGGGCTACGTGCCCGCCGAGCGCAACCGCCCCGAGGACGCGCCGATCGGTCTGATCCCGGTTGACAGCCTGTACTCGCCGGTCCGCAAGGTCTCCTACAAGGTCGAGAACACCCGCGAGGGCCAGATCCTCGACTACGACAAGCTGACCATGACGATCGAGACCAACGGCGCGCTGACGCCGGATGATTCCGTGGCCTACGCCGCGCGCATCCTGCAGGATCAGCTCAATGTGTTCGTCAACTTCGAAGAGCCGCGCAAGGAAGTCGCCCAGGAGATCATCCCGGACCTCGCCTTCAACCCGGCCTTCCTCAAGAAGGTGGACGAGCTCGAGCTCTCCGTGCGTTCGGCCAACTGCTTGAAGAACGACAACATCGTCTACATCGGCGACCTCGTGCAGAAGAGCGAAGCGGAAATGCTCCGCACTCCGAACTTCGGCCGCAAGTCGCTCAATGAGATCAAGGAAGTGCTGGCCCAGATGGGTCTGCACCTCGGCATGGAAGTGCCGGGCTGGCCGCCGGAGAACATCGACGAGCTCGCCAAGCGCTTCGAGGATCACTACTGATCCGAATGACAACAGGCTGAGGCGCGAATTCATCGCGCCTTAGCGGGCGAACGCAGGCAGCCCACCTGAGCAACTGGTCCGACGAACCGTCGCGACGACTGAAATTCAAGGAATCAAAAAATGCGTCACGGCAAGGTTCATCGCAAGCTCAACCGCACCGCCGAGCATCGCCGCGCGATGTTCGCAAACATGTGCGCCGCGCTGATCAAGCACGAGCAGATCGTCACCACGCTGCCGAAGGCGAAGGAATTGCGTCCGATCGTCGAGAAGCTGATCACCCTCGGCAAGAAGGGCGGCCTGTCCATGCGTCGCCAGGCCATCTCCGAGATGCGCGACAAGGATCAGGTCAGGAAGCTGTTCGACGTATTGGCGCCCCGCTACAAGGATCGCCAGGGTGGCTACACCCGCATCATCAAGGCGGGCTTCCGCTACGGCGACAATGCGCCGATGGCCGTGATCGAGTTCGTCGACCGCGACGTCGATGCCAAGGGTCAGGACTCCGGCCCGGTGCAGGAAAAGGAAGCCGAGGCGGCGTAAGCCGACCGGCAGAGAGTTTTCAGAAAGCGGCGCCTTCGGGCGCCACTTTTTTATTGGCCGTCCTCGTTGGTTGCGTCCCGCTCCTCACGCGTCAGTGAGTGGCGATTGTTATCGTGCCGGTAGCGCCCAATATCTCCGCCAGCATCAACGGAGATCACGCATGAACATCGACCTTTCCGGAAAGACCGCCCTCGTGACCGGCTCGACCGCCGGAATCGGCCACGCTATTGCAAAAGGCCTTGCCGGCTCGGGTGCGAGCGTCGTGATTAACGGACGCGGCCAGGACAAGGTCGATGCGGCCGTACGCAGGCTGGAAGGGGCGGGGGCCAAGGTCCGCGGCATCGCCGCCGATGTGTCGACCGCTGCGGGCTGCATGGCGCTGGCCGCGGCGCTGCCAGATGTCGACATCCTCATCAACAATGCCGGCATCTTCGAGCCGAAAGACTTTTTCGACATTCCGGACGAGGACTGGAGCCGCTTCTTCGAGGTCAACGTCATGAGCGGCGTGCGTCTCTCTCGCGCGTACATGAAGGGCATGCTCAAGCGCAACTGGGGCCGAATCGTCTTCATCTCGTCGGAGTCCGGACTCAACATTCCCGTGGAGATGATCCACTATGGAATGAGCAAGACGGCCCAGCTCTCGGTCGCACGCGGCCTGGCGCAGCTCACCCGCGGCACCGGCGTCACCGTCAATTCCGTGCTGCCGGGCCCGACGATGTCGGAGGGCGTCGAGACGTTCGTGAAGGATCTCGCCAAGCAGAACGGTCAGTCGGTCGATGAGGCTGCGGCCAATTTCGTCAAGCAGCATCGCCCAAGCTCGCTGCTCCAGCGCTTCGCCAGCGTCGACGAGATCGCCAACATGGTGGTTTATGCGGCTTCCAAGGAAGCCTCCGCGACCAACGGTGCGGCGCTGCGCGCGGAAGGCGGCATCGTCAATACGATTGCCTGAGCATGATCCGGAAAAGTGTGACGCGGTTTTCCGAAAAGATCATGCTCAAGACAAAGGACCGCTCATGCCGGCCTATGTGATCTCGGAGGTCGAGGCGCGCGATCGGGCCGCGATGGAGGCCTATCGCGCGCTGGCCGCAGCAACCATCGCGCGATATGGCGGCCGCTACCTCGCGCGCGGCGGTGCCGCTGAAGTGGTGGAGGGCGGCCCGCCGCCCAAGACCATCATCATCGTGGAGTTTCCCTCAATGGAATGCGCGCGCGAATGGTACGCGTCCCCGGAATATGCGGAGGCGCTGAAGCTGCGGCAGACGGCGCTGGAGCGGCGGTTACTGTTCGTCGAGGGCGTGGTTCCAGTCTAGCTGGTCTGCTCGATAGCCCCCTTCAATTCGGGACCTGACAGGCTAAAACTCCGGCTCATGCTCTGGCCCCTGTCGACCCGCCATAAACGCCTGTTCAGGCTGACATCCGCGCGATGGCAGCGGCGAGCAATCTTCGTGCTTGGTGGGATCGGGGTAGGCGCCGCGGCGGTGGCGCTGGCCCAACTCGCTGATCTCGCCCAGTACGCCTTTACGCTGCTGCTGGCCAAGTCGCGCTACGCCGTGCTCGCACTGACACCTCTCGGCTTCATGCTCTCGGCCTTTCTGACCACCCGGCTGTTCCCGAACGCACAGGGCAGCGGCATTCCTCAGGCGATCGCCGCACGGCATCTGACCGACCAGACGGCGCGCGAGAGCCTGGTCTCGATCCGAATCGCGATCGGGAAGGTGATCCTCACCTTGTTCGGTCTGCTGTGCGGTGGCTCCGTCGGCCGGGAAGGACCGAGCGTTCAAGTCGGCGCTTCCATCATGTTTGCGCTTGGACGCGTCTCGCCACGCCGCCAGCCCGGATTGATCCTGGCCGGCGCGGCCGCCGGCGTCGCGGCCGCCTTCAACACGCCCCTGGCGGGGATCGTCTTCGGTATCGAGGAGATGAGCCGGGCTTTCGAGACGCGTACCAGCAGCCTCATCATTGCGGCGGTGATCGCGGCCGGCCTGACCTCGCTCGCGCTGATGGGCAATTACGCCTATTTCGGCAGCAGTGCGACGTCTCTTGCCCGCGGCACCGACTGGCTGGCGGTGCCGGTGTGCGGCGTGGTCGGCGGTTTGGCTGGCGGCATCTTCAGCCGTATCGTCATCGTGATGGCGCGCGGCTTCGCCCATCCGCTCGGGCGTACGGTCAAGCGCCACCCGTTGTGGTTTGCGCTCGCGTGCGGATTGGCGGTCGCGATCTGCGGCCTCGTCTCCGGCGATACGATCTATGGCACGGGCTACCAGCAGGTAAAGACGGCCCTGGAGCAGGGCGCACCGCTGCCGCAGGACTTCGGCATCCTCAAGCTTCTCGCCACCACCTTCGCGGCAATCAGCGGCATACCCGGCGGAATTTTTTCGCCGTCACTCGCCGTTGGAGCCGGCCTCGGCAGCAATATCGCGTCCTTCTTCCACGACGCTCCGCTCGGTGCGATCATGTTGCTCGGCATGGTCTCCTATTTTGCCGGTGTGGTGCAGGCGCCGATCACCGCTTTCGTCATCGTGACCGAGATGACCGACAACCACGCCATGGTGGTGCCGTTGATGGCCGCCGCCCTGATTGCACACGCCACCTCACGGCTGATCTGCGAGGAAGGGATCTACCACGCGCTCGCCAAGGGCTTTATCAAGCGGGCCACGCGCCCGCCTGAGACGAATGCGGCGCCCGCTTCGAGCTAAGACCTACCACCCCTCCAGCACGATCTTGCCGCGCGACTTGCCGCTCTCGAGCAGCGCGTGCGCGCGCTTGAGATTGGCCGCGTTGATCGTGCCAAAGGTCTGGTCGAGCGTGGTGCGCAGCACGCCCTTGTCGATGAGGTCGGCGACATCGTTGAGCAGATGATGCTGCGCGATCATGTCGGCGGTCTGGAACGAAGAGCGCGTGAACATCGATTCCCAGTGCACCGAGATCGCCTTGCCCTTGAACGTGCTCATGGTGAACTCCGGGGGATCGTCGATCAGGCCGAACTTTCCCTGCGGCGCCATCAAATCGGCGATGCTCTTGTAGTGCTGGTCGGTGAAGGTGAGGCTCGCCACCAGCGCGACGGGCGGCAGCTTGAGCTTCTCGATCTGCTCCTTCATCGGTTGGCCGTGGTCGATCACCGCATGCGCGCCGAGATCGAGGCACCATTTTTGCGACTCCGGCCGCGTCGCGGTCGCGAGCACCGTCAGCCCGGTGAGACGGCGGGCGAGCTGGATCAGGATCGAGCCAACGCCGCCGGCGCCGCCGGTGATCAAGAGGGTACGCGGATCGACACTCTTGCCGGGCACTGCACCAAGCCGGTCGAACAACAGCTCCCAGGCGGTGATGGAGGTGAGGGGAAGGGCGGCGGCTTGCGCGAACGACAGGCTCTTCGGCTTGTTGCCGACGATGCGCTCGTCGACCAGATGGAATTCGGAATTGGTACCCTGGCGCAGGATCGAACCGGCATAGAACACCTCGTCGCCTGGCTTGAACAGCGTGACGTCGGGCCCAACGGCGTCGACGACGCCGGCCGCGTCATAGCCCAAAATCTTCGTCTCGCCCTCGGGCGGAGCGGCTCGCTTGCGCACCTTGTAATCGACCGGATTGGCCGAGATCGCCTTCACGGCGACGCGGATGTCGCGGCCCTTTGGTTCGGGCTTGGCTGTCTCGAAATCGAACAGCGCGTCCTGATCCTCGATCGGAAGCGACTTCTTGTAGCCGACGGCCTTCATGGCTTGTCTCCTCGGATAGCATTGCAGATGCTGGGTCCCGGGTTCGCGTTTTCGCGCCCCCGGGACGACAAGCGAGAATTAGAACGCGAACTGCGTCCGCATCGCGACCGCATCGAACTTCGAGCCGACATCGGCGGTCGAAATCGGCGAGGCCTGCCTCGACACCGTGCCATGCAAATAGTCCAGCATGAAACGGACGTTGCCGTTGACGTACCAGTTCAGCGCTGCCGTGTAGACGGTCTGCCGGCCGCCCGCGATGCCGGTGGCGGTCCCGAGCTGATCGTTGAGGTCGATCGTGGAGAAGCGTCCTGCGATTTCCCATGCGCCCCAGCCGCCGCCCTCGAGCGAGAACGGGTGCGCTGGCTTGACGCCGCCATAGGCCGCATTCGCCGCATTGTAGCTCCGACCCTCGCCCGTCAGCACGTAGCCGGCCTGCGCGTAGCCGCCCTGGAACTTGCGGCTCGGCGCACCCAGCGGCGGCAGGCCGGTATTGGCGCTGCGATCGATGTTGTACCAGAAATACTCGCCTTGCAGGATCAACGGCCCATAGGTGGCGGCCGCTTCGACGCTGTAGACCTGCGCGCCGGAGGCATTGGCGATTGCGCCGGTCGTAGCCAGCGCCGTGGGATCGATGCGCAGTTCCGGACGCTCGCTGAGCGTGACCGCCTGCGCACCCGTCACCATGTTGCGCGACGGCTGGATCAGCCATTCGGCGTTTCCGCCAAGATGCAGCGAGTAATCCTTGCCGCTGACGACCTGGCCGGCAACGCGGGCGACGGCGCCATACTGCTCGGAGGCACCGTTCGGTGCTGCGCTCGACGCCGAATGGATCGCGCCGGTCGAGGGTCCCGTGACATAGCCGCCGATCCAGAGCTGGTCGTTGTACCAGCGCGTGCCGATCGCCGAACGGAAGTCGCCCGCGGCGATGCTGGTGGCGACGACGCCGGCCGAAGCGCGCTCCATGAACATGATGTCGTTGGAGCTCGTGGCCTCATCGAGAGTGTAGGGCAGGTCCATGATGCCGCCTTCGATGGCCATCTTGCCGCCGAACGGTTTCAGGCCGGTATAGCTGAGATAGGCGTTCTCGATGCCGGAGACGCCGCCGCCGGGCAGCGAACCCGGAGCTGCGCCGCCAAACCCGTCGGAGGAGCCGCCGAAGTCGTAGATCAGCGCGAAATTCCAGTCGTTGAAGAACTTGCCGGCGAGACCGATGCGCGCGCGGCGGACGTTCTCGCCGCTGTCGAGCTTTTGCGGCGCGGTCGCCGCCGTGTTGGGCCGATAGTCATAGCCGCCGACATCCCAATGCACGCGGCCTGTGATCCCGACGCAGTTTGCCCCATCGGCGGTGCAGATGGTCGGCCGGTTATTCGGCATCGTCACGACGACGCCGGAGGCGGGCGCCGGTCCCTTGAGCGGGATCGCCGCGTTGGCGTTGGCGACCACGGCCTTCGCCTCGGAACGCGCTTCGGCTTTCGCCTCCGCCTTCGCCTCAAGCCTGGCCTTCGCCGTGGCCGCGGTATTCGCGGCGGTCTGGCTCTGGAGCTTGTCGAGTTTCTGCTCCAGCATCTTCAACTGCTGCTTCAGGAGCGCGATCTCCTGGTCGCTGCTGCTGGCCGATTGGGCCTGGGCCTGCGAGGCTGCCAGTGCGCCGGCGAGACCAATCGCGGTGGCTGCAATCCCTGTCCTTCTCACGTCATGACTCCTTCGTTTGACGAACTTCCCCAAGTCACTGGCGGAGAGCCTAGGATCGATCGATGACTGCCCCGCGACGGCGCGGCCCGGTTGCGCGGTTCCCACTGGTGTAAATTCGCCGCAACCGAATCCGCCTTGCACCACCATGCAAGATGACGCACATCATGCCAATCCACAGCCCCGGCAAATTGCTATTTCGCACGCAGAGCTTGCAGGCCGGACACACCAAAAAGGGGGGCGAATATGCCGCCGGGCGCCCTTCTATTGGGGGGCGAACGCGCCTATATTCCGGCGTCTTTTCCAAGAGGTAGGAATGTTTCGATCGACCTGGACCGCCGTTGTCACGGCACTGTGCATGGCCTTTTCGGCCAACTTCAATCCGGCCGCCGCGCAGGACCGCCGTGTGCCGTCCTCGCCCGCCGAACTGCGGTTGTCCTATGCGCCGATCGTGCAGCGGGTGCAGCCGGCGGTTGTCAACGTCTATGCCGCCAAGGTGGTGCAGAACCGCAACCCGCTGCTCGACGACCCGATCTTCCGCCGCTTCTTCGGCGTGCCCGGCCAGCAGCAGGAGCAGGTGCAGCGCTCGCTTGGTTCGGGCGTGATCGTCGATGCGTCCGGGCTCGTCGTCACCAACGTCCATGTCATCGAAGGCGCCGACCAGGTCAAGGTGTCGCTGTCGGACAAGCGTGAGTTCGAGGCCGAGATCGTGCTGAAGGACTCTCGCAGCGATCTCGCGGTGCTGCGTCTGAAGGACACCAAGGAGAAGTTTCCGGCTCTCGAATTCACCAATTCGGACGAGCTGATGGTCGGCGACGTCGTGATGGCGATCGGCAATCCCTTCGGCGTCGGCCAGACCGTGACCCACGGCATCATCTCGGCCTTGGCGCGTACGCAGGTCGGTATCACCGACTACCAGTTTTTCATCCAGACCGACGCGGCGATCAATCCCGGCAATTCCGGCGGCGCGTTGGTCGACATGAACGGCAGGCTCGCGGGCATCAACACCGCGATCTATTCGCGCTCCGGCGGCTCGCAGGGCATCGGCTTCGCGATCCCCGCCAACATGGTGCGCGTCGTCGTCGCCTCCGCCAAGGGCGGCGGCAAGGCGGTGAAGCGGCCCTGGCTCGGTGCGAAGTTGCAGGCGGTGACGCCGGAGATCGCCGAGAGTCTCGGCCTGCGTTCGCCGACCGGTGCGCTGGTCGCAAGCGTCGTTCCGAACGGGCCGGCGGCCAAGGCCGGGCTGAAATCCTCCGACCTGATCGTCTCGATCGACGGCCAGACCGTGGATGATCCCAACGCCTTCGACTATCGTTTCGCCACGCGGCCGCTCGGCGGCACGGCGCAGATCGACGTGCAGCGCGGCGGCAAGCCGGTCAAGCTGACGGTGGCACTGGACGCCGCGCCCGATGCCGGCCGCAACGAGCTCGTCATCACCGCGCGCTCGCCGCTCCAAGGCGCGAAGGTCTCGACCATCACCCCGGCGCTCGCCGACGAGCTGCATCTGGACGCCGATACGGAAGGCGTCGTGGTCACCGATCTCGGCGGCGACAGTGCGGCCGCGAATGTCGGCTTCCAGAAGGGCGACGTCATCCTGGCGGTCAACAACCAAAAGATCAGCAAGACCAGCGATCTCGAAAAGGCGGCGGCCGAGCGCCAGCGCATCTGGCGCATCACGCTGGTGCGCGGCGGCCAGCAGATCAACGTCACGCTGGGCGGATGAGTCCGAAGCGACCACAGGAGATGCCAACCCTCTTCGCCGCGGCGGGGCTCGATCACGAGGCTCCGCATCCGCTGCCGGATCGGCTGCGACCGCGGGCGCTCTCGGAGGTCGTCGGCCAGGATCACATCCTGGGTCCCGACGGCGCGCTGACGCGCATGCTGGAGACGCGCACGCTAGGCTCGCTGGTGTTCTGGGGCCCGCCCGGCACGGGCAAGACCACGGTCGCGCGGCTGCTTGCGGACGCCACCGATCTGCATTTCGAGCAGATCTCCGCGGTGTTCTCAGGGGTCGCCGATTTGAAGAAGGCCTTTGAGGCCGCGCGTGCACGCCGCGAGATGGGCAAGGGCACGCTGCTATTCGTCGACGAGGTGCATCGCTTCAACCGCGCCCAGCAAGATTCGTTTCTGCCCGTCATGGAAGACGGCACGGTGGTGATGGTCGGCGCTACCACCGAAAACCCGTCCTTCGAGCTCAACGCGGCGCTTCTGTCCCGGGCGCGCGTGCTGGTGTTTCGCTCGCTCGACGCGGCCGCGATCGAAAAGCTGTTTGCGCATGCCGAGGAGGTCGAGGGCCGCAAGCTACCGCTCGACGAGGAAGCGCGCGCCGTGCTGGTGCGCATGGCCGATGGCGACGGCCGCGCGTCGCTGACGCTCGTCGAGGAAGTCTGGCGCGCCGCGCGCAAGGACGAGATTTTCGACGCCGCGCAGTTGCAGGAGATTTTGCAGCGCCGCGCGCCCATATACGACAAGTCGGCCGACGGCCATTACAATTTGATCTCGGCGCTGCATAAGTCGGTGCGGGGCTCCGATCCCGACGCCGCGCTGTATTATCTCGCGCGCATGCTCGATGCCGGCGAGGACCCGCTGTTTCTGGCCCGCCGCGTCGTGCGCATGGCGGTCGAGGATATCGGGCTTGCCGATCCGCAGGCGCTGGTCATTGCCAACGCGGCCAAGGACGCCTTCGACTTTCTCGGCCATCCCGAGGGCGAGCTCGCGATCGCGCAGGCTGTGGTCTATCTCGCTACCGCGCCGAAATCGAACGCCGTCTACACTGCCTTCGGCAAGGCGATGCAGGCCGCAAAGCAGGCCGGCTCGCTGCTGCCGCCGAAACACATCCTCAACTCGCCGACCAAGCTGATGAAGTCGGAAGGCTACGGCGCATCTTACGAATACGACCACGACGCCCCCGACGCCTTCTCCGGCCAGGATTACTTCCCGGAAGCCCTGGGCCGCCAGACCTTCTACGACCCGCCCGACCGCGGGTTCGAGCGGGAGATCAGGAAGCGGCTGGATTATTGGGCCAAGTTGCGGAAGGAGCGGGGTGGGGCCTAACCCTTTCGGGCTTGCTGTAGGGTTCGATTTACGGTTTACGTAACGCGTAACTCACGCTAATCCGGCCAAGAAATCGCCATGCCCCGCACGCCCATACATCCCGGCGAACACCTTGCCGGAGAACTGCGACAGCTCGGCATCCCCGCCGCAGAACTCGCGCGCCAGATCGATGTACCCGTGAACCGGATCACCGGCATCATCAATGGGCAGCGGGGCATCACGGCCGATACGGCGTTGCGTCTTGGTCACTGGTTCGACACCAGCCCCCAGTTCTGGATGAACCTGCAACAGCAATATGAGCTGCGCCTCGCGGAAGAAGAGGTGGGGGCGCAGGTTGCGTCGCTGCCGCGCCGCGCGACGGTGCAGTCGACACGAAAGCTTGGAAAAACCGCATGAGCCGCCGCATCAAGAGAATGAACCCAAAACCTCGCGAGCGCGATGAACGCAAGGAGGCGCGCCCGTTCAAGGCGCGTAGCGCGAAGCCTGCTGGGCTGCGGCCGGGCGGCAAGCCGGGCGCGAAGCCGCCGCGCTTTGCGAGCGAGCGCGTCGAGCGGCGCGCGCCCAAAGCCGAACCGGAAAAGGCTGCACCGGCAAAGCCGGTCGAGGCATTGCTGCCGACCAAGGTGCAGACCGTCAAGGTAACGGCCGACGAGAACAACATGCGCGTCGACCGCTTCCTCGAAGCGCACTTTCCCGGCCTGTCGTTCTCCCATATCCAGCGCGTCGTTCGTAAAGGCGAGCTGCGCGTCGACGGCAAGCGCGTCGACAGCAAGGACCGCCTGGAGGAGGGCCAGAGCGTCCGCATTCCGCCGCTGAAGCTCGACACGCCGAAGGCACCCAACCCGCAGTCGGAGGCGGCGCAAAAGACGCTTGCCGCGCTGAAGGAGATGACGATTTACGAGGACGACGACGTTCTCGTGCTGAACAAGCCGGCCGGACTTGCCGTGCAGGGCGGCTCGGGCATGACGCGACACATCGACCAGATGCTGGAGGTGATGCGCGATTCCAAGGGCCAGAAGCCGCGCCTCGTGCACCGCATCGACAGGGAGACGTCGGGGTGTCTCGTGGTCGCCAAGACCCGCTTTGCCGCCTCGCATCTGACCGGCGCGTTCCGTTCGCGGTCGGCGCGAAAGACATATTGGGCGCTGGTGCCGGGGCTACCGAAGCCGAAGCAGGGCCGCATCTCGACCTTCCTTGCCAAGGAGGAGAGCGAGGACGACACCATCATGCGCATCGCCCAGCATGGCGACGAGGGCGCAAGCCACGCGGTCACGTACTATGCGGTGGTCGAAACCGCCGGCAACAAGCTGACCTGGGTGTCGCTGAAGCCGGTGACCGGGCGCACCCACCAGCTGCGCGCCCACATGGAACATATCGGCCACCCCATCGTCGGCGATCCCAAATATTTCAACATCGAGAACTGGCAACTGCCGGGCGGCCTGCAAAACCGGCTGCATCTGCTCGCGCGCCGCATCGTCATCCCGCATCCCCGCGGCGGCGTGATCGACGCCACCGCGCCATTGCCGCAGCACATGCAGCAGTCATGGAACCTGCTCGGGCTCGATGCGAGCCGGTTTGATCCGATCGAGAACGCGCCGGAGGAGTAAGTAGAGGCGCGAACCAGTAAGGCGCGCGGCTAGCCACATTCTCCGCTGTCATCGCCCGACTTGATCGGGCGATCCAGTATTCCAGAGGCGGTAATGGATACGGAGAAGCCGCAGCGTACTGGATGCCCCGGTCAAGCCGGGGCATGACAGCGGTGGGTGGGGCCGTAGCCCCCAGCCACACCCTCAATTCCGAAACTGCTCCAGAAACATACGCAGGCTATCGTGCGGGCTCTCGACATCCGTGATCAACCAGCCCTCGGGCCCGCTGACCAGGATGAAATTTAAGGTCACCGGCCGGCTGCGGTTGTCGAAATTCGCCGCGACATAGGTCTTGTCGTATTGCCTGCGAATGACCGCGATCGCGACGGGGCCGAGCTTCCAGCTCGGGCTCTGCACCAGGAAATCGTAGGGCGCGACCCGCGGCGCGGACCACACCTTGCGCAAGGAGGGGTCGAAGAATTGCCGGGCGGTGGCGGCATCCCGCGGCAGGCCTTTTGAGAGCTCCGGCGCGCCCTGGCCGTAATGAGCATAGACGTTGCGGACCACCGATTCCGGACTCCGAAAGCCGGCCTGCGCCGCGGCCGGCCAAACCCCGGCGAGAAGAGCCACAATGCCCGCAAGTTCCCTCATACCTGCCGCTCGCTTTATCGGTCGCCGCTCTTACCTTACAAGCCTAGCATTGAGTGATCAGGGCCGAAAACAAGATGCGCGAATTGTTCGATGAAGCTGCGGGGCGATCCCCGCTTGATCCGCAGGAGTTAGTCCGCCAGGCCGCGCGCGTGCCTTTGCGCAAGCGCTTCTACAAGGGGGTGGGGGTAACCGAGGCTGAGGACGGCTTTGCCATCACGCTTGACGGCAAGGCGATCCGCACGCCGTCCGGCCGCCAGGTGGTGATCCCATCGCGCGCGCTAGCCGACGCAGTGGCTGCCGAGTGGGCGGATCAGAACGAGACGATCAAGCCCATGACCATGCCGTTGACGCGGATCGCCAATAGCGTGGTCGAGGGCGTCGTCGACCGCGTCGACCTCGTCACGGATGACCTCGCAAAATACCTCCAGTCCGATCTGCTGTTCTATCGCGCCGGTCATCCAGAGGGGCTGGTCGCCCGCGAGGCCGCGCATTGGGACCCCGTGCTGTTCTGGGCCGCGGAGACGCTGGGCGCGCATTTCATCCTGTCCGAAGGCGTCATGCATGTGACGCAGCCGGAGGAGGCCGTCCAGGCCGCGCGTGCGGCGCTGCCGGGGGATGCCTGGTCGATCGCCGCCCTCCACGTGATCACCACCCTGACCGGCTCGGCCCTGCTGGCGCTGGCGCTGGCCCATGGCGTCCGCGATGCCAATCAGGTCTGGGCAGCGGCTTATGTCGACGAGGACTGGAACGCCGAGAAGTGGGGCGTGGACGAGGAGGCGGCCGGCCGCCGCGCCGCCCGCCTGCGGGATTTCGAGGCTGCCGTGGCGGTTTTGACTGCGGTGAAGCCGTCCGTGACTGAAGGTCCTTAACGAGAGGTTTACGAGGGCGGCCTTAGGGTGGGGCCAGCGTTCCCTGGGCCCCTCGCGATGCCGACGCCGATAAACTCGATCCTTCCCGTCAGTGCTGCCAGCCCCGTTGCTGACGCAGCGACGCCGGATCTTGTGCTGCAGGCCGGCAGCGTGGTCGACGCAAGAGTCGTCAGCGTGCTCGCCGATAATTTGGTGCGGATCGCGATCGCCAACCTCTCGATGGATGTGATGTCCGAGGTGGCGCTGACACCAGGACAAAATCTCCAGCTTGCGGTGTCGCAGAACGGCGGCACCATCCGGCTCGCCGTTATGGCCGGGGCAGGCGAGGCGGCCGCCGATCAGGTCACGCTGACGCCGGCTGCCGCCTCGCTGGTTGACAGCCCCTCGCTTGCTCCGTCGGCGAGCGCGGGACGCAACGTGCTGACGCCATCGGAGCAGGTCGCCGTTACCGCAGCTTCGGCCGAGGCGGTCACAAAGCAGGGCAGCCAGGCGCCGCTGTTCGCCAATCTGGCCGCGGTCGTCACCGGCAGCGATCTTCCGGCGGGGCTGAAGCAGGCGATGCTGGGCGTGCTGGCGCAGCAGACGCCGCTCAACACCGGACTCGAAGGCGGCCACATCGAGTCCGCCTTCCAGAAATCCGGCCTATTCCTCGAGGCCTCGCTCGCCGCGGGCGCGCCGCCGTCCTCCGGCACGATGCCGGACCTGAAGGCGGCATTGCTGGTGCTGCGCCAAGCGCTGACGACGCTCGAGCCGATCGCGCCACAGGCGCAAGGTGCCGCCCTTACAGCTGGTACCGTGACGACACCGCAGGTCGCTGCCGTGCAGACGCAGGCTGCACAGGCCGCATTGCCGGCAACCGACCCCGAAATTGCACAACCGCCGCAAATGCCGCGCAGCGCCAATCTCGCGGCCTCTGTGCTGGCGGACATCGCTAGCGGTGCGCCGCAGGCCGCGATGCCGCGGACCATGACAGCAGGCCTTGCCGCGAGCCTCCTGCAAGAGATCACGCAAAACCTGCCGCGCATGACGGGGAATGTGCCGGGCTCGAACAAGGCCGTGCCTGACGGACATGTTTTCGAAGCTGCCGCGCGCGCAACGCCACCACCGGTTCGCGGCGCATTGCCGTCGGCGCAATTCATTGCCTCGCCGTCACTCGTACCGGATACACCGCTCGCTGCGACCGTGCATCGCCTGCTCGACGACACCGATGCCGCGATCGCGCGCCAGACTTTGCTCCAGGTTGCTTCGCTCCCTGATCGCACCGACGCCAGCGGTCACAGGATCGATCCGACCGTGCCGCAGTGGAATTTCGAGATTCCGTTCGCAACGCCGCAGGGCACGGCAATGGCGCAGTTCGAGATATCACGCGACGGCGGCAATGAATCCGCCGATCCCACCAAACGCGCCTGGCGCGCGCGGTTCACACTCAACGTCGAGCCGGCCGGCCCCGTGCACGCGTTGATTACACTCAACGGCGAGAAGACCTTCGTGCGGATGTGGGCGGAGCGGCCGGCGACCGCACAGCAGCTTCGCGCCGGAATCGGTGAGCTCAACCAGGCCCTGATCAGGGCCGAGCTCAAGCCCGGCGACATCCTGGTCCGCGATGGCATCCCGCCACAGCCCGCAACGGCCCGCGCCGGCCACTTCCTGGATCGGGCCACATGAGCGACCCGTCGAAGCTTGCGATTGCGCTCCATTACGAGAAGGGCAGCAACGCGCCTGTCGTCGTCGCCAAGGGCAAGGGCACGATCGGCGAAAAGATCGTCGAGATCGCCAAGGCCAACGACATTCCGATCGAGGAGAACGAGATTTTGGCCGGTGCGCTGTCCAAGGTCGAACTCGGCGAGGAGATCCCGCCCGACCTCTACAAGGCCGTCGCCGAAGTGCTCGTGTTCGTGCTGCGGCTGTCGGGCAGGCGGTAGAGCATGATCCGGACCCGAAGGGCCGCGTTAGCGCAAAGTGTGCAGCGGTTTTCCGAAGAGATCATGCTGAAGCAAATAACGTGTCATCGTTTCACCACGATAGCGGCTGCATGGTCGCGGCCATCTTCTTCCCGCAACGGACACCGCCAGTGCTCACCCGCCGTTCCACCGTCGGCCTTCTCGCCGCAGCTGCCGCTTTGCCATCGCGTGCATTCGCCCATGTCGCGCCGCCGCGCAACGAGATCCGTGACAGCCTTGCAAAGCGCTTCACCGACCTCGGCACATCAGGGACGTTCGTCGGCTACAAGGTCGAGGACTACCTGATCGTTGCGAGCGACAAGCAACGTTCGGGCGAGGCGAAGCTGCCGGCTTCGACCTTCAAGATTCCGAACTCGCTGATCGCGCTCGAAATTGGCGTCGTCACTGACCCCGACAAGGACGTATTTCCCTGGGATGGCGTGAAGTGTCCGATCGAGGCCTGGAACAAGGATCACACGCTGCGTAGCGCGATTCTCGTGAGCGCGGTGCCGGTCTATCAGGAGATCGCGCGCCGCATCGGGCAAGAGCGGATGCAAAAGTACGTCGATATGTTCGACTACGGCAATCGCGACATCGGCGGCGGCATCGACCAGTTCTGGCTCACCGGCGCCTTGCGCATCGATCCGGTCGAGCAGGTCGATTTCATCGACAGGCTGCGCCGCCGTGTGCTGCCGATTTCGAAGCGCAGTCAGGATCTCGTCGCTGACATCCTGCCGGTGACCAAGGTCGGCGATAGCGTCATTCGCGCCAAGTCCGGGCTGCTCGGCGCCGAGCGCGGCGAGCCGTCGCTGGGCTGGATGGTGGGCTGGGCCGAGAAGGGCGAAGCGCACACCGTGTTCGCGCTCAATATGGACTGCAAGGAGCCGCGTCTGGTCGGCGAGCGCATGCCGCTGACGCAAGCCTGCCTTGCCGAGATCGGCGCCGTTTAGCGCTGCCGCGCTGGCGCCGTGTACGACTTCGTCACCGAGCTCACCGCGACCAGGAAGGTCGGCGACGAAACCTATGCGCGCGCGAAGAAGGTGTTTAACGATCAGCAGATCGTGGACCTCACGGCGGTGTCCGGCGATTACGTGATGGTCGCGATGTTGCTGGCAATGGCGGAGGAGACCGTGCCGCCGGACAAGCAGGAGCCGTTCAGGCCTGACGAGCCGTAGCCTCCGTCATTGCGAGGAGCGAAGCGACGAAGCAATCCAGACTGCCTCCGCGACGAGATTCTGGATTGCTTCGCTTCGCTCGCAATGACGGAGTATGTGGCGCCGACGCCGGCTCCCAAGACCGAGCTGCCTCCTAGCGCTACCCCAGCTTGAACAGCGCCTGCAAAAACTCCTCCACAGCCTTGCGCGACTCGGCGGCAGTGGCCGGATTGCCGCCGACATGCGGATTGAGCTCGACACAGGAATCCTGGTACGTGAACGGCGCCTTCGTATTGGCGTTCATCAGCACGCCGCCATCGCCTTCGCGGATCTGGCAGTTGCGCACGGTCTGCGCGCCTGAGGACACGGCAACCCTATTGACGCCGAGCAGCCCACTGTCGAAGCCGTGCGCGCTGTCGGGGTACTCGGTCAGCACCACGTCGCGGCCGGCCGTCTTGAGCCGCTCGACGAAAGCCTTGCAGCTCTTGACGGGATTGTAGTCGTCGGGCGTGCCGTGGAAGATGCGGATCGGGCGCGCGGCGATGTCCGTGTCGTTCTGATAGGTCGTCGAGCAGTCGGGGTAGAACGGAATATAGGCGGCAAACTGGATGCCGGACTTGTTCCAGAGCTTGTGGAAGCGGTCGAGGCTCGCATAGAGCGTCGCCTGTCCCCCGCGTGAAAAGCCCATCAGCACGATGCGATCAGGATCGACGCGGGGATGTTTTGCGAGGATTTCCAGCGAGCGATAGATGTCGATGACGAAGTTGAGCCGGCCGAGCAGGGCCTGGTTCGGCCCGACCACCGTCAGCCCGCGGCCGGTAAAGCCGTCGATCACGAAGGTCGAGATGCCCATGGCGTTGAACGCGTGCACCCAGGCTTCGGTCGTGGCGCCGACACCGCTCGAGCCGTGCATCAGCACCACGACGGGGAGTTTTCCGCTGCCTTGCGCCACGCGCAGTTCGCCGGCGACCGTCACCGGCTTGGCGGCCGCGGCGTCACCGCTGAGGAATTGCTGATCGGAGAGGGTGAGCGAGGGGATCGGGTAGATCTCGGCGCGGGTAGCGACTTCCCTGGGAAGCGATTGCGCGTTGGCGCCCATGCCGACGAACAGCGTTGAAATGCAGAGCGCCATGGCGACGCGGAATGCCGTCAGCATCGTGATCCTCCCTCGCGATTTTCAGTGAGTAGAACAACACGCCCGTGCGCTGTCAATTTGACGCAGGCCGGCGGTTCGCCTCAGGCGGGATCGGCCTTCTTCACCGTCAGCGCCTGGTCGATCGCAAAGCCGCCAATCTCGCTCATCGCCTGCGAGATGACGTCGCCCTTGCGGGCAAAGCCCGCGGAGAGGACATCGAACTGGGTGCGCGCCAGCCGCAGCACCTCGATCGGCACGGAGATGGCGGTCTCGTTGAATCTGTCGATCGAGGCGTGCAGCGTCTCCAGCTCGCTTGTGAGCTGGCCGATATGGCTCTCCGCGTGCTGCATCAGGCCGAGCAGCTTGCCGCGCTCGGCATCGAATGCCGCGCGCTCGGCCGCCGCGGCCGCGGTGATTTCGGCAAGCTGGCTACGCAGCCCGTCGATTTGCTTGACCATGGCGTCCGACGCCATCTCACCGGCCTCGCGCAGCTCGCTGTTGCGCGTGTTCTCTTCGTGCTCCCGATGATAGAGGCGTTCCGCCGACATCGCCCGCTGCGTCAGCGACTCGATCAGCGCGGCCGCGCGCAGCAACATTTCGCCGTTCCGCCCCGACACCATGCTGGCCATGCGCCGCAGGAAGTCGGTGGTTTCGGACGACGAGTTCGGCGGCAGGGGAACGACCGTCGCGGACATGGGGTGATGCTTGCAGCCGGAAATGATGACCGCCGCCGTACCGACTGAGCTCACGCAACATTCGGCGCCTGATCGTAAGCCTTGAGCAAGCCTGAATCGGCAGGCCCGGTCAACCGGGCCGGGCCGCCAAATTTAGGGGCAGCGCGCGGCCATCAGGTATCCTTCTGCCGGCCGATCCGGCCGAGATGGGTGAAGCCGAACCCGGCCGAATATTTCAGGCCATAGCCGAGCGCCCGGTCGAGGCCGATATGGGCGAGCCAGATCAAGGCGATGGACAGGGTGAGCGGCGAGGCAAGGCCGAAACCGACGGTCAGCAGCGCGACCGGTGCCATGTAGCTGTGCGCGGCGTTGTAGACCAGCGCGCCGAATTTGGCGTCCGACAGATATGCCAGGAAGCTCAGATCGGGGACGAAGAACAGCAGGGCGAACACGAGCCATGAGCCGTCCCAGGCCCAGTAGAGCATCACCATGCCCACGAACAGGGTCAGGCCCTCCAGCCGCAGCAGGATGTTGACGCCGCCCGTCGCCGCGCCGGTCTCGGCCGTTCCTTCGGTCATGGTCGTCTCCCAGGCAAAACTTTGAAATTCCTTGCGCTTTCCCGCTGCGGCAAGGCAGCCCTGCGGGGCCGAAAGCCGCTTCCCGGCCTGCAAAATGCCGTGTTAGAACCCCCGGCAATCGCATTTAGGCTAAGAACTGGCGGGAGCAAATGAAGAATATCCTGGACGCCCTTGAAGACCGTCGCGCCGGCGCAAAGCTCGGCGGCGGGGAGAAGCGCATCGAGGCGCAGCACGCCCGCGGCAAGCTGACCGCACGTGAGCGCATCGAGCTCTTGCTCGACAAGGGATCGTTCGAGGAATTCGACATGTTCGTCGAGCACCGCTCCACCGAGTTCGGCATGGAGAAGAACAAGGTGCCCGGCGACGGCGTCGTCACCGGCTGGGGCACGGTCAACGGCCGCAAGACCTTTGTCTTCGCCAAGGACTTCACCGTGTTCGGCGGCTCGCTCTCGGAAACGCACGCGCTGAAAATTACAAAGCTCCAGGACATGGCGATGAAGGCGAGGGCGCCCATCATCGGCCTCTATGACGCGGGCGGCGCCCGCATCCAGGAGGGCGTAGCTGCCTTGGCCGGCTATTCCTACGTGTTCCGCCGCAACGTGCTCGCCTCCGGCGTGATCCCGCAGATCTCCGTCATCATGGGCCCCTGCGCCGGCGGCGACGTCTATTCGCCTGCGATGACCGACTTCATCTTCATGGTGAAGAACACCAGCTACATGTTCGTCACCGGCCCCGACGTGGTGAAGACTGTCACCAACGAGGTCGTGACGGCGGAAGAACTCGGCGGCGCCTCGGTGCATGCCACGCGCTCCTCGATTGCCGACGGCGCGTTCGAGAACGACGTCGAGACGCTCTTGCAAATGCGGCGCCTGATCGACTTCCTGCCGTCCAACAACAGCGACGGCGTGCCGGAATGGCCGAGCTTCGACGACATCGGCCGCGTCGACATGTCGCTCGACACGCTGATCCCCGACAATCCGAACAAGCCCTACGACATGAAGGAGCTGATCCTGAAGGTCGTGGACGAGGGCGATTTCTTCGAGATCGCGGACGCTTTTGCCAAGAACATCGTCACCGGATTCGGTCGCATCGCCGGCCGCACCGTGGGCTTCGTCGCCAACCAGCCGATGGTGCTGGCGGGCGTGCTCGACTCTGACGCCTCACGCAAGGCCGCGCGCTTCGTTCGTTTCTGTGATGCCTTCAACATCCCGATCGTGACCTTCGTCGACGTACCGGGCTTCCTGCCCGGCACCGCGCAGGAATATGGCGGTCTGATCAAGCACGGCGCCAAGCTGCTGTTTGCGTATTCGCAGTGCACCGTGCCGCTGGTCACCATCATCACCCGCAAGGCCTATGGCGGCGCCTTCGACGTCATGGCCTCCAAGGAGATCGGCGCCGACATGAACTACGCCTGGCCGACCGCCCAGATCGCCGTGATGGGCGCCAAGGGCGCGGTCGAGATCATCTTCCGCGCCGACATCGGCGACCCCGACAAGATTGCCGCGCGCACCAAGGAATACGAAGACCGCTTCCTCTCCCCCTTCATCGCCGCCGAGCGCGGCTACATCGACGACGTCATCATGCCGCACTCGACCCGCAAGCGGATCGCGCGGGCGCTGTCGATGCTGAAGGACAAGAAGGTGGAAACGCCGGCGAAGAAGCACGACAATTTGCCGTTGTAGAGCGGACTTGTAGCCCGGATGAGCGTAGCGACATCCGGGTTTTCCTTCCAAGTCCCGCATGTCGCTTCGCTCATGCGGGCTACCGATTCTGTTTCTGAGTTGGCATCCTCGATCCCAAATCCAATGACCGACAGCGATCCGACCGACGAGATTTCAGACATCGAAGCGCGGATCGAGCGGCTCGCCGAGATTGCGGAGCGATGCCGGAAGTACATCCTGGCGTCCAAGATCGCCCTTGGCGGCGGAGGCGCGCTGCTGTTGAGTACGATCCTCGGCTTGTTGGGGACAGGTCAGACCGCCGCGCTCGGATCGATCGCTCTGGTGCTCGGCGGGATCGTCTCGCTCGGCTCGAACGTCAGCACGTTGCGGCAGACGGAGAGCGCGATCGGTGATGCGGAGGCGCTTCGGTCTCAACTGATCAGCCGAATCGACCTTCGCGTGGTCGCCGATACGCCGATGAAGCTCGTGTAACCGAGCAGCCTTACGCCGCAGCCCTGCGCGACAGCACCTGCAGCTCCTCGCGGCATTCGGCTGCGAACGCCTGAAGCTGCTCCGCGGTTTGCCGGTCGAGGATCGCCTTTGCCAGCCGTTCGGCGCGGGCAAGCTGGTCTCTGAGATATGCGATGCGGGCCATGTGTCACCTTCCGCAGGGAATGATTTGATGGCCGTGAGCCTACGGCCATCGCCGGATTCATTGTGTGAGGCACATCATACCCCACGCCGCGTCAGCGCGCCGCGTCCGCCGCGGCGAAATGCGCCATCTGGTCGGCGTGGGCCTTGGCGAAGGCCGGGCGAGCGGTGGCGCGCGCGACGTAGTTGCGGCAGGCCGGATGCTCCGTGAGCCCGTCAAAATGATCGACGAGGCGCAGCACGTCGGCCATCAGGATGTCGGCGGCGGAGAAGGAGCCCGCGAGCCATTCACGGCCGGCCAGCACCGGCTCCATGTGCTTGAGGCGGAGCTTGAGGAAGTCGTCGAAAAACTTCACGGCCGGTGAGCCGTCGGCATTCCCGGTGAACCTGAAAAGCGCCCAGGGCAGGCTCGCCATCTCCACGGAATTGAGCGCGGCGAATATCCATTCCTTTGCCTCAACGCGGCCGTGCGGATCGATCGGCATCAGCTTCGCGCTGAGTTCGCCAAGATGCTGCAGAATCGCACCGCTCTCGAAAATGGAGATGTCGCCGTCAGTCAGCCACGGCACTTGGCCGAACGGCTGGTGCGCGAGATGCGCGGCGCCGCGGCCGTCGAACGGCACGCTTGCGACGCGGTAGGGGAGCGCCGCCTCCTCAAGGGCCCAGCGTACGCGAAGGTCGCGCACAAAGCCGCGCGGGAGTTCGGGAACCCAGTTGAAGGTGGTCAGGGTGAGGTCGGCCATAGGTCGTCTCCGTGCTGTCTTGCGCATAGGACGGACGAGGGGCGCGCGGTCCGACACCGTTGCCAACTCTTTTTGTCGTCGCCGACGTAACCGGCTAGTCTTATCCCAAACAACAGGAGGAAATCCGGTGCCGTCAGCCTTTTTCGTCGTCCGCGCCGTCGTCACCGATGCGGGCAAGCGCGCCGCCTTCGATAGATGGTACGAGACGGAACATCTGCCCGACGCGGTGAAGGTATTCGGTGTAGCTAAGGCCTGGCGGTTCTGGAGCCTCGACGATCCGTCACTGCATCAGGCGATGTATCAGTTCGAGAGCGAGGCTGCGCTGCAGGCCATGCTGAAGGGCGATGCGCTGACGCAGTTGGTGGCCGATTTCAACCGCGATTGGCCCGACGTGACGCGCACGCGCGAGTTGCTGGTGCTGGCGCAGGAGTTCGGCAAATAGAGCACCGGGCTACGGCGCTGCGAATCCTCCTGTCACCTGCGCAACGAAGCTGAACGCGCGATTCAGCTTCGGTTCATGTCATCACCGCGACACTTCCTCTGCATCACTGGCACGACCATCCAAGAGGAAAGAAGTCATGGAGCGCCGGAATTTTTTGAAATTTGCAATCGGTGTCGCGGCCGGAGCTGCCGCGTTCACGGCCGCCGCAAAGGCTGCGCCGCTGGCGCCGCAGCCGCTCGGTGACCCCAGCACGCTGCAAGGCAATCCCGACGCTCATCCCGCGGTCACCAGCAGCGATGAAGCCGCGCAGTTGAAGCCGGAGCAGGTGCACTGGCACGGCCACCACCACCATTGGGGCTGGCGTCACCGTCATTGGGGTTGGCGCCGCCGTCACTGGGGCTGGCATCGCTGGCGATGGCACCGCCGCCATTGGTAAGCTTCGCGGTAAGCCAGGCTTGAACGGGGACCGCGATCGCGGTCCCCGTTTTGATTCGAAACATCCCGGTGCGACGTCAAACGTCCAAAATAAATGGCCGCGCAGGCCTTCGCCGCGCGGCCATTTAGCTATGCAAAAAACGAGATCAGAACGGACGGCAGCGGCCGGCGTACCAGCGGAAGCCGTAGGGGCACACGCGCGCGCGCGGCACGACCACGACAGGGGCCGGCGCAACCACGATCGGACCCGGGCGGACAACGACCGGACCGCGCATCGGGCGGCAGCCGCCATAGGCGCCGCGATACCAGCCGGGGCCGCAACCGCCGGCGGCGCTGGCCGCCTCGCTGAAACCAACGATAGCGCTGGCGAGCATCACGGCGGCAAACAGGTATTTCATTTGATCTTCCTTCTCGTGCTTGGGGCAGGTTCTATAGGGCTTGGCGCTTTCGGCGCACCATGAATCAAAAGACACGATTCGACACGTTAAAATCGCAACATGCCGACACGACGCGAGCCAAATCTGCCAATCATGACCTGAATGCGGCATGAACATTCCCCGCACGCGGCTCCGGACGACAGCAATGTCGCTAGCGGCCGAGAAAGTTCAGGACCAGCTCGTTGTACTTCTCAGGCGCCTCCAGGAAGACGAGATGGCCGGTGTCCGGGATCACCTCGGCGCGCGCATTCGGCATCTTCGCGGCGAGTGCCTTCGCCAGCTCGGCGTTCTCGCCCATTTTCGCGCGCAGCGCCTCCGGCGCGCTCAGTCGGCCCGGTGCGTTGTGGTCGTCGGCGCCCATGATGAACAGCGTCGGCTCGGTGATCAGTGCGATCTCGTGCGCCACCGGCTCACGATAGATCATCTGGCCCGAACTGACGAAGGCGCGCAGCCAGCGCGGATAATCCGGGCTGCCCTTGATGTTGAAGCGGGCGTCGATGAACGGCGTGATCGCCTCAGCCGGCAGCTTGATCGCGTAATTGGTCTGGAGCTGCTTGCGATAGCCATCGGCCGTGAGCTTGTCCTCGGTATCGATGATCTTTTCGGTCGGCGTCGGCGGCACATACAGGCGGTAATCTTCCAGCCCGATCGGGGCCGTCAGAACAAGGTGCGCGACGCGGTCGGGAAAGGCGCGGGCGATGCGGACGCCCAGCATGCCGCCGAGCGAATGGGCGATGATCTCGGCCTTGTCGATCTTCAGATGATCGAGCAGCGCGATGGTGTTGCGCGCCAGATTGTCGAAATGCAGCTCGCCCGTCGGCTTGGAGGATTTGCCGAAGCCGATCTGGTCCGGCACCACGACGCGGAAGCCGGCCTCGCTCAGCATCTTGATAACAGGCGCCCAGTAGCTCGACGGGAAGTTGCGCCCGTGCAGCAGCACGACGGCGCGGCCGTTGGGCTGCGCAGGCGACACGTCCATATAGGCCATGCTGAGCTGCTCGCCGTCATTGACAACAGGCAGCAGGTGCACGGGATAGGGATAGGCAAAGCCTTCGAGCGCGATGCCGTAGGGCTCGCGCGGGGCGGTGTCGGCGGCGCGAGTGGAGGTGAGCGGACAGGCGATCAGGGCGGCGACGAGCGCGGCCGAAGCGAAGCGGATCATGGGGTCTCTGAGGGCCACGGAACGATCGTTCGCATAAAGACGCGGACGGCCGTGGGTCAAGCCCGGCCATGACGAGAGACGTCGTTCACACGGACTTGTGTTCAGTCCTTCCCATCACCGAACAACGCGGCAAACTGCTTCTCGCCGGTGCGGGTGAAATTCACCACGCGGCTGCCGGGCGTGGCGTCGCGGGCGGCCCATTTCAGTTCGGCGAAACGCTGCATCATGGCGGCGCCCAGCGTGCCGGCGAGATGGTGGCGCCGCTCGCTCCAGTCGAGGCAGGCCTTGCAGACCGGCCGGCGCGGATGGGTGAGCATGTCGGGCGAGATCTGCAAATGCTTCGCCAGGAAGCGCTCGCCCTCCGCCGTCAGCTCGATCTCCTGCTTCTTCTGCCTGACCAGGTTTTTCGCACGCAGGGTGTCGAGCATCTGCACGCCGAGATCGCCGGCGAGATGGTCGTAACAGATCCGCGCACGCCGCAGCGCCGGATCCTTCGGCCCGGTGCGCACGCGCATATGGCCTGTCCGCGCGGCAAGGCCCGCAAGGCCCTCCAGCACACCGGCGACATCGTCGTCGGTGAGGCGGTAGTAGCGGTGGCGGCCCTGCTTCTCCGGTTCGATCAGGCCACCGGCCTCGAGCTTGGAAAGATGCGAGCTTGCGGTCTGCGGTGTGATGCCGGCCTCCTGCGCCAGCTCGCTCGCGGTGAGCGCGCGGCCGTTCATCAGCGCCGTGAGCATGTTGGCGCGTGCGGGATCGCCGACGAGCGAGGCGATCATGGCGATGTCGGGACCTGATTTCATGCTTCGATGGTAGCCGAAGCATTGCGGTCGGGCAAGCGCGTAGCGTTGTGTTGCTCGTCATTGCGAGCGAACGGCGTAGCACGACTGAAATCTCGATCCTCACCCTGAGGAGCGCGCTCTTGCGCGCGTCTCGAAGGGCGAGGTCACCGGCGGGGCCTTCATCCTTCGAGACGCTTGGCTCGCGCCAAGCTCCTCAGGATGAGGAGCTGGCGCTTCGCTCGCGCAAACAAGGAAGAGGAAACTTAGATGTCTATCACCGTCTTCATCCGCTACCAGCTCGATCCCTTCAAGCGCGCGCAGTTCGAGGAATACTCAAAACGCTGGCTCACCATCATCCCGAAATGCGGCGGCGATCTGATCGGCTATTTCATGCCGCACGAGGGCACCAACAACATCGCGTTTGCGCTGATCACCTTCGAGAGTCTCGCTGCGTATGAGGCCTATCGCGCCCGGCTGCGTCAGGATACGGAAGGCATGGCGAACTTCCACTTCGCCGAGGAGCACAAATTCATCCTCGCGGAAGAGCGCACGTTTCTGCGCCAAGTGGTTTTGTAAGTGGTATCGTAGGCCATCAACTCAAGGAGAGACGCCCATGATCGCCGTGATCTTCGAGGTCTGGCCGAAGCCGGAACACCGCCAGGATTATTTCGACCTCGCGGCCGACCTCAAGCCGATCCTGCAAACCATCGACGGCTTCATCTCGGTCGAGCGTTTCGAGAGCCTGACCGACAAGGGCAAGATCTTGTCGGTGTCGTTCTGGCGGGACGAGGCGGCCGTGCAAGCCTGGCGCAACACGATGGAGCATCGCCGCACCCAGGCCAAGGGCCGCGCGAAAATCTTCGCCGATTATCATCTGCGTATCGCCAGCGTCATCCGTGACTACAGCATGAATGATCGCGAGCAGGCGCCGAAGGACAGCCGCGCGGTGCACGACGCGCACTAGCGCTCGCGGCGGCACGTCCCCATCTCTGCGCGGCCACCAAGGGAGAGAAACATGCATGTGACAACTGCTGACAAGCGCGCGATCTTCAGGAAGATGCACGAGAGCGGCTGCTTCATCCTGCCCAATCCGGTCGATGTCGGCAGCGCGAAAGCGTTGCAGCATCTCGGTTTCAAGGCGCTCGCGTCGTCGAGTGCCGGCTTTGCCTGGACCATCGGCAAGGCCGACAACCATGTCAGCGTCGAGGAGGTCTGTCAGCATCTGGCAGCGCTGAGCACGTCGGTCGACATCCCCGTGAACGCGGATTTCGAGGGCGGCTTTGCGGTCGAGCCGCACCAGGTCGCGGACAATGTCGAGCGCTGTGCGCGCACCGGCGTTGCCGGCCTGTCGATCGAGGATTCCACCGGCGACAAGGACAAGCCGATCTACGAGCGCACGCTCGCAGTCGAGCGCATCCAGGCGTCGCGCAAGGCGATCGGCGATAGCGGCGTGCTGCTGGTCGGGCGCTGCGAGGCGTACCTGTGGGGCGTGACCGACCTCAAGCTCGTCATCGACCGGCTCACCGCTTACGCCGATGCCGGCGCCGATTGCCTTTACGCGCCGGGCCTGAAGAGCCGCGAGGACATCGCCGCGGTGGTGAAGGCTGTCGCACCCAAACCATTCAACCTGCTGATCGGCGGCTCTGGGCTGTCATTGCAGGAAGCTGCCGATCTTGGCGTGCGCCGGATCAGCGTCGGCGGTTCACTCGCTCGTGCCGCCTGGGGCGGCTTCATGCGGGCCGCGAAAGAAATGGCAGAGAAGGGCACCTTCGCGGAACTCGCGAGCGGATATCCCGGCGGCGAGCTCAACAAGATATTCAGCTAGAGACAGACGAAAGCGGCGGGATGTGAGTCCCGCCGCTTTCGCATATTGTTGCAAATCGTTACTTCGCGGCGCCAGCCGGTGCCGGCGTATCCGGGGCCGGCTTGCTCGGCGCGGCGCCCGTGGTCACGCCCGGCGCGGTGTTGGTGCGGGGCGTCACGTCACGCATGCCGGGCGGTGCAGCCGGATTGGTAGCCGGCGCCTGCTGGGCTGTCTGCGTTGCCGGCGTGGTGCTCGCCTGGTTGCTGGTGCCGGTGTTGTTCAGGCCATAGAACACGGCGCCCAGCACCAAGGCGATGGCCACTGCGAACAGGGCTATCTTGCCGCTGGAGGCGGGGCCTTCGCCAAGCTCGGGGTCGACCTGAAGCTGGGCATCCCGTCGCGCCGCATTGGGATACTCATCATCGGCGAGATTCGGGCGGTACGGATCGTTGGTAAAACGGTCGTCAGCCATCGATTGGTTCTCCTCGATTATTGCGGCTGGACAACCCTTAGATGCGAGCTTCTGTTCCGCCCTCCTTAGTGCTTTCGTCGTATGTTGCGCCCGCGGCGGGAATCGGGAACCTGTTCGCTGGGTACCTGAAGCGTAAGTTCCGCTGGCGGGAAGGAACCAAACGATGTGGAGCTTGCCGCCGAGCGATAGCGTGCTGCATCTGTTGTCGCTGGTCGCGGTGGCGGCGCAAGGCATGACTGCCGCGCTCGCTGCCGGCCGCCGCAGCATGGATTGGCTCGGCGTCTGCTTCCTCGGCTGCATCACGGCGCTCGGCGGCGGCACCTTGCGCGATCTCTTTCTCGGTCATTATCCCCTGGCTTGGGTGCAAAACCCCATCTACCTCGCAATGGCCGGAGGCGCCGCCTTCCTCACGATCCTGATGGCGCGGCTGGTCCACCGGCTCAAACTGGCCTTCATCGTGCTCGATGCCATCGGCCTCGTCGTCTTCACCATGACCGGCTGCGACATCGCCTGGCAGATGGATGCCACGCTGCCGATCGTCATCGTCTCCGGCATGGTGACCGGTTGCGCCGGCGGGGTGTTGCGCGACGTGCTCTGCAACGACGTGCCGCTGCTGTTCCGCTCCGAGCTCTATGCCAGCGTCTCGGTGGTGACGGGGCTGTTCTATGCCACCGCGTTCGGTCTCAAGCTGAACGCCGAGCTCTGGACCATTTTGACGTTCGCCCTCGGCATCAGCTTCCGTCTCCTCGCGGTGCGCTACAAATGGGAGATGCCGAAATTCGTGTTCACGGAAGAGGAGGAGCGGGAGCCTTGAGCTAGGGCTCCTGCTTCCGCGCCCTCGCCACCTGCGCCGGCGTCACCAGCGGCGCGGCGTTGCCCCAGGAATTGCGGATGTAGTTCGTCACCGCCGCGACTTCTTCGTCGGAGAGCTGGCTGGAATAGGCCGGCATCTCGCCGGCGTTGGGCGCGCGCGGCGTGGTCACGGTGTGGGCGCCGTCGAGGATGATGCGCAAGGTCGAGGACGGATTGACCGATTGCAGCAGCGCGTTGGCAGGCAGCGGCGGATAGATGCGCGGTGCGCCTGTGCCGTCGGCCTCATGGCAGGCGATGCAGAGCTTGGCGTAGACGGCCTGGCCGGCTTTCATCTCGGCATCGTCGGGCGGCGTCACGATCGCCTCGCGCCGCGCCGGCGGCAGGCTCTTCAGGTAAACCGCGATCGCGCGCACGTCGGCATCGCTCATCTTTGAGGTCGAGTTGGCGACCACCTCTGCCATCAGCCCGCTGGCATGGCTCCTGGCGTTGCGCCCGCTCTGAAGATATTCCGTGACGTCCTCGACACTCCACGATTTCAGCCCGCTACGGGCCGCGCCATCGAGCCGTGGTGCGTACCAGCCGCCGACCTCGTTGCCCGCGAGGGCCTGCGCCTGCTTGTCCGCGCCGAAATAGTTCTTCGGCGTATGGCAGGCGCCGCAATGACCGAGCCCGATGACGAGATAGCCGCCTCGATTCCAGGCCGCGCTCTGGCTTTGGTCCGGCTCGAACAGGCCGGGTTTGAAATACATCATGTTCCAGATCCGCATCAGGCCGCGATAGCCAAACGGCCAGCGCAGCTCCGGCGGCTTGTTGCGGCTCGTGACGGCCGCGAGCGTTCCGAGATACGCCCGGATCGCCAGTGTGTCGTCCTTCGTCATCCGCGTGAAATAGGGGTAGGGGAACGCCGGGTAATAGTCGGAGCCGTCGGGCGCGACGCCGGTGCGCACGGCGCGGGTGAAGTCGGCGTCGGTCCAGGTGCCGATCCCGGTGTCGCGATCCGGCGTCAGGTTCGGCGCGTAGATCGCGCCGAAGGGAGTGGCGATGCGCTTTCCGCCCGCGAACGGTTTGGCGGGATCGGCGGTGTGGCAGCCCGCACAGCCGCCGGCCTCCACCAGCGCCTTGCCGGTGGCGATCAGCTCCGGTGACGGCTCGGCAGCGACGGCCGCGCTCGCAACCGCACTGCACAACGCCAGACCCACGACAGCCAAGCCAGCCAGAATCGTCCGCATCGAAAGCCTCTCCTGCGACCCATCGACGCCGTCCGGGATGACTGGGCGTCAATTCGTTGCGCGACGGCGGGGGTATGGTGACACAAAATGAAAATCGCGGATGCCAATGCAGCCACGAAATTGCGATTTTTACCCGGCGCTGCCTTTGGTCCAGAATTGTGATGCGGAGCGTGAAATATCCGACATAGAGTGGCGGAAATGGTCGGCGCGCCCTAGCTAAAAACAACGGGCAGGCAACGGCTTAAGCAGCCAAGCGCTCAAAAGGGCGGAAGAGGACATAATGGGCATCAACCAGGGTCCGATCAGTCTCGATCAGAAATACACCCAGGACACCGGACATATTTTCACGACCGGCATTCAGGCCCTGGTCCGCCTGCCGATGGCCCAGATCCGGCGCGACCGTGCCGCGGGGCTGAACACCGCGGGCTTCATCTCCGGCTATCGCGGCTCGCCGCTCGGCGGCTATGACCAGCAGCTGTTCGCTGCGCGCAAGCATCTCGAGCAGTACAACATCAAGTTCCAGCCCGGCGTGAACGAGGACCTGGCCGCGACCGCGGTCTGGGGCTCGCAGCAGCTCAACCTCTCGCCCGGCGCGCAGTATGACGGTGTGGTCGGCATCTGGTACGGCAAGGGCCCCGGCGTCGATCGCTGCGGCGACGTCTTCCGCCACGGCAATGCCGCGGGCTCCGCCAAGAACGGCGGCGTCCTGTGTCTGGCCGGCGACGACCACGGCGCAAAATCCTCAACGGTCCCGCATCAATCCGACCACGCCTTCATGTCGGCGCTCATGCCCTATCTCTACCCGTCGAGCGTCCACGAAATGATCGAGATGGGCCTTCTGGGTATCGCGATGTCGCGCTATTCGGGCTGCTGGGTCGGCATGAAGGTGATCACCGAGACGGTGGAGACCACCGCCGAGATCGACCTTACCGACGAGATGACGCCGTTCGTGATCCCGACCGATTTCGAGATGCCCGAAGGCGGCCTCAATCTGCGCTGGCCCGACGACCGCTTCGCCCAGGACCGCCGCCTGCAGGACTACAAGGGCTTTGCCGCGATCGCCTTTGCGCGCGCCAACAAGGTCAATCGCATCACCATGGACTCGCCGAACGCCCGCTACGGCATCATGGCGTCCGGCAAGAGCTACGAGGATATCCGGCAAGCACTGCGCGAGCTCGGCATCACGCCCGAGGTCGCCGCCAAGATCGGGCTTCGATTGTACAAGATCGGCATGCCCTGGCCTCTGGAGCCGGAAGGCGTCAGGCAGTTCGCCGTGGGTCTCGAGGAAATCTTCATCATCGAAGAGCGCCGCGAGATCGTCGAGAACCAAGTGAAGCAGGAGCTGTTCAACTGGCGCGACGACGTCCGTCCTCGGATCATCGGCAAGATGGACGACCACGACAAGCGCTTCCTCCCTTTCGCCGAAGAACTCAGCGTCGCCTCGCTGGCGAGTTCGCTCACAGAGCGTCTGCTTCGACTTGATCTCAATCCCGAAATTGCAACGATGCTGCGCGCCAAGGCCGATTGGTTCAACGGCCGCCAGGCGTCGCAAATGCAGGCGACCGCGCCTGTCGCCCGCACCCCGTATTTCTGCTCCGGCTGCCCGCACAACACATCGACCAAGGTGCCCGAAGGCAGTCGCGCCTTTGCCGGCATCGGTTGCCACTTCATGGCGCTGTGGATGGATCGCTCCACCGAGACCTTCACACACATGGGGGGCGAGGGTGTGCCGTGGGTCGGCGTTGCCCCCTTCACCAAGGAAGAGCACGTGTTCGCCAATCTCGGCGACGGCACGTATTTCCACTCCGGCAGCCTCGCGATCCGCCAGGCGATCGCCTCCGGCGCCAACATCACCTACAAGATCCTCTATAACGACGCGACCGCGATGACCGGCGGCCAGCATGTCGACGGCGAATTGTCGCCGCAGCAGATCACCTTCCAACTCCACAGCGAAGGCATCCGCGAGATCTATCTGGTCTCCGAAAATCCCGACGCCTATCCGGCGAACGAGATCGCGCCCGGCGTCAAGACAGCGCATCGTGACGAGCTCGACGCGGTCCAGAAAACGCTGCGCAAGGTCAAGGGCGCGTCCGCGATCGTGTTCGTGCAGACTTGCGCCGCCGAGAAGCGCCGCCGCCGCAAGCGCGGCACGATGGAGGATCCGGCGCGCCGTGTGCTGATCAATCCCGCGGTGTGTGAAGGCTGCGGCGATTGCTCGGTGCAATCGAACTGCATTTCGGTCGAGCCGCTGGAGACCGAGTTCGGCCGCAAGCGCGCCATCAACCAGTCGACCTGCAACAAGGATTACTCCTGCGTCAAAGGCTTTTGCCCGTCCTTCGTCACCGTCGACGGCGGCAAGATGCGCAAGCGCGCGCCTGCGGGCGTCGGCGATATCGGCGCGCTGCCCGAGCCGGCATCGCGCCCGAACCTGGATAAGCCCTATAACATCGCGGTCGGCGGTGTCGGCGGGACCGGCGTGCTGACTATCGGCGCGCTGCTCGGCATGGCCGCCCATATCGAGGGCAAGGCCTCGATGATCCTCGACATGTCGGGCCTGGCGCAAAAGGGTGGGGCGGTGCTGAGCCACGTCCGTCTGTCCGATCATCCGGCCGAGGTGACCTGCTCGCGCATCGTCACCGGCACGGCCGATGTCGTGCTCGCCGCCGATGAGGTGGTCGCGGTTGCCAAGGACACCATCTCGCTTTGCGACAGCAGCCGCACCCGCGGCATCATCAACAGCCACGTCATCCCGACCGCCGACTTCGTCCTCAATCGCGATTTCAACTTCCAGACCCGCAAGCTGAATGGGTTGCTGGAAACCGCGCTGCACAAGGACTCGGTGTTCTTCGACTTCACCAAGCCGGCAGAGCAGCTCCTCGGCGACAGCATCGCCACCAACATGATGATGATGGGGTATGCCTATCAGAAGGGCCTCTTGCCGTTATCGGCGGAGGCGATCGAGCAGGCGATCGAGGTCAACGGCGTCTCGATCAAGATGAACAAGGAAGCGTTCAGGCTCGGCCGGCTCGCCGTCGCCGATCCCGCACGACTTGCCGACATGCTGAAGGGAACTGATGAGGCCGTTGCGCCCAGGACCCTGGACGCCATGATGCTCGACGAGCTCGTCGAGCATCGCGCCAGGCATCTCACCGCCTATCAGAACGGCCGGCTGGCCAAGCGCTACCGCAAGCTGGTGGACCAGGTCAGCGACGCCGCCAGGCAGGGCGGCTATGACGAGGCGTTGACGCGCGCCGTTGCGGTCAACTACGCAAAACTGCTGGCCTACAAGGACGAATACGAAGTCGCGCGCCTTTACTCCGACGGTGCGTTCGAAAAGCAGCTCCGCGATCAGTTCGAAGGCGACTTCAAGTTCAACTTCAATCTGGCGCCGCCGATTCTCAGCAGGGGCGTCGATGCGCTCGGCCGCCCGAAGAAGCGCGCGTTCGGCCCGTGGATGCTTCCGGTGTTCCGCGTGCTGGCAAAATTCAAGTTCCTGCGCGGTACGCCGCTCGACATCTTCGGTCGTAGCGCCGACCGCAAGCTCGAACGCGACCTGATCGTAGGTTACGAGAAGGACGTCGCCACCGTGCTCGGCCTGCTGTCGCCGCTCACGATCGACACCGCGGTGGAGCTGCTGTCGTTGCCCGACCGCATCCGCGGCTACGGCCCAGTGAAGGAGAAGGCCGTCGCGGACGCCAAGGCCCGCTACGCTCAGCTCGCCGCCGATTTGGCCAACCCGCCGCCCGCGCCGAGGCAGATCGCGGCGGAGTAGAATTTGTGGGGTGGGGGTCGCTAATCCACCCACCAAATTCCTGTTGGAAATCAACCACCCTTCTACTGTGCATGGGGTTGTTTTCGCGAAAAAGGGTTTTTCGATAAAACGAAATTACTTGTGCCGTCGGGCAAAACACCTTTAAGGTTCTGCCCGTCGTTCCCGTCATTGCGAGCGCAGCGAAGCAATCCAGGAATGCGTCCGCGGAAAGATTCCTGGATTGCTTCGCTGCGCTCGCAATGACTGCTCCGGAAGCAGAGGCGCTCCGACCTACCGTCCACTTGCGCGGACCCGCTGCCCTCTCGCCCGGCGGAATATTTCCGCGCTTGCCAACAGGGCAGCAGCGGTTCAGAAAAAACCGGAAGTGAGACACGCCAGCGGAGACCTTATTTGACCATCAAGGGCAAGGCCTACATTGCCGGGATTTTTGAACACCCGACCCGGCATGCACCGGACAAATCCACCGCGCAGCTCCATGCCGAGGTCGCCAAAGGCGCGATTGAGGATGCCGGGCTCAGCAAGGACGATGTCGACGGCTATTTCTGCGCGGGCGACGCCCCGGGCGGCGCCTGGCCGATGGTCGATTATCTCGGCCTGAACACCAAGAAACTCCGCCATGTCGATTCCACCGAGACCGGCGGCTGTTCTTACATCATCCATCTCGGCCACGCCGCTGAAGCGATCGCCGCGGGCAAGTGCTCGATCGCGCTGATCACGCTGGCCGGCAAGCCGCGCACCGGGGCGATGCCGCCGCGCGCGGCCGGCGCCGAGGCCGATTTCGAGACGGCTTACGGTGCGACCACGCACAATGCCTACGGCATGTGTGCCATGCGCCACATGCACGACTATGGCACCACCAGCGAGCAGCTCGCCTGGATCAAGGTCGCGGCCTCGCACCACGCGCAATACAATCCGCATGCGATGCTGAAGGACGTCGTCACCGTCGAGGACGTCCTGAACTCCCCGATGATCTCCGATCCCTTGCACCGCATGGATTGCTGCGTCGTCTCCGACGGCGGCGGCGCGCTGATCGTGACGACGCCCGAGATCGCCAAGAGCCTGAAGAAGCCGCTCGTCAGACTGATCGGCCACGGCGAGGCGATGAAGGGCCCGCGCGGCGGCAAGGATCTCGACCTCACTTACTCCGCCGGCATCTGGTCCGGCCCGCGCGCCTTCGAGGAAGCCGGCATCACGCCGAAGGACATCAAATACGCCTCGATCTACGACAGCTTCACCATCACGGTGCTGATGCAGCTCGAGGATCTCGGCTTCTGCAAGAAAGGCGAGGGCGGCAAGTTCGTCGCCGACGGCAATTTGATCTCGGGGGTGGGCAAGCTGCCGTTCAACACCGATGGCGGTGGCCTCTGCAGCAACCATCCTGTCAACCGCGGCGGCATGACCAAGATTCTCGAGGCCGTGCGGCAACTGCGCGGCGAGGCCCATCCGAAGGTGCAGGTCAAGAATTGCGATCTCGCCATCGCCCACGGCACCGGCGGCCTGCTCGGCGTCCGCCACGCCGCCTCGACTGCCATTCTGGAGCGCGTGTGATGAGCGAAGCCAAGAAATATCCGGCGCCGGTGACGAACCCCGAAACTGCCGCGTTCTGGGACGCCGCCAAGCAGGGCAAGTTCATGATCAAGCGCTGCACCGCCTGCGGCGAGGCGCACTACTTCCCACGCGCGATCTGCCCGTTCTGCTACTCCGACAAGACGGTGTGGGAAGAGTCTTCGGGCGAAGGCACGATCTACACTTACAGCTTGATGCGGAAGTCGCCGACCGGTCCTTACGCGATCGGCTACGTTACGCTGAAGGAGGGGCCGTCGCTCCAGACCAATTTCGTCGATTGCGATCTGACGACGTTGAAGATCGGCCAGAAGGTGAAGGTGGTGTTCAAGCCGACCGACGGCGCGCCGCTGCCGTTCTTTACGCCGGCGTAGGGCGGTCCTCATCCTGAGGGCTTGCGAAGCAAGCGTCTCGAAGGATGGCCACGACAAGGAAAGCGTTTCGGGCATCCTCATGGTTCGAGACGGCGCAAGAGCGCCTCCTCACCATGATGATGAGCACCACGGGGAGGAAGCAACAAAAATGTCCGCCAGATACGACGAACTCAAAGGCCTCAAGAACCTCGGCCAGAAATATGCCTACACCGACCGCGAAGTGATGCTCTATGCCTACGGCATCGGGCTCGGCGCCGATCCGATGGACGAGAACGAGCTCGCCTTCGTCAACGAGGGCACGTTGACGCCGCGGCCGCTCAAGGTGGTGCCGACCTTTGCATCCGTCGCGGCGTGGGGTGCGGGTCCCGGCGAGATGAACCTCAACCGCGTGATGGTGGTCGACGGTGAGCGCGACATCACCTTCCACCAGCCGCTGCCGGTCGCCGCGCACATCACCGCCGATTCCTCCGTTGTCGAAGTCTACGACAAGGGCAAGGACAAGGGCGTCGTCATCAGCCACCAGACCGTGCTCAAGAACGAGAAGGGCGAGAAGCTGGCAACTCTGGTCGCCTCACGCTTCGCCCGCGGCGATGGCGGCTTTGGTGGGCCGAACCTGACCCAGCCCGATCCGCACAAGATCCCCTCGCGCAGCCCCGATAGGACCATCGACATCGTCACGCGTCCTGACCAGGCGCTGGTCTATCGCCTCTGCGGCGACCGCAACCCGCTGCACTCCGATCCTGAATTCGCGAAGAAGGCCGGCTTCCCGCGCCCGATCCTGCACGGCATGTGCACCTACGGCATCACCTGCCGCGGCGTGCTCCAGACCTATGCCGACTACGACGCCTCCGCCTTCCGTCAGCACGTCGCGCGGTTCTCCTCGCCGGTGTATCCCGGTGAGACCGTGACCATGGACCTCTGGAAGGACGGCAGCGTGATCTCGTTCGAAGCCAAGGTGAAGTCGCGCGGCGTCACCGTGATCAAGAACGGCAAGACGGTGTTGGGGTAGCCTCCGCTGTCATTCCGGGGCGCGCGAAGCGCGAACCCGGAATCTCGCGCTACAACCTCCGGATTCCGGGTTCAGCGCTGCGCGCTGCCCCGGAATGACAATAGAAACCAGGGAGACGCCACCATGGGACTACTCGACGGCAAGGTTGCGCTGATCACCGGCGCGGGTGGGGGGCTCGGTGAGGCCTACGCAAAGCTGTTCGCTCGGGAAGGGGCCTCCGTCGTCGTCAACGACCTCGGCGGTCCCCGTGACGGCTCCGGGGCCGACACATCGATGGCGCAGCTCGTGGTGGATGCGATCAAGGCCGAGGGCGGCAAGGCGGTCGCCAACGGGGCCGACATCTCCACAATAGAAGGCGGCCAGTCGGTGTTCGACGACGCCATCAAGCATTTCGGCCGTGCCGACATCCTCGTCAACAATGCCGGCATTCTGCGCGACCAGACCTTCGCCAAGGCCTCTGAGTCCGACTGGGACAAGGTCATCAAGGTGCATCTGAAGGGCACCTTTTGTTGCACCATGCCGGTGTTTCGCTGGATGCGGGAAAACGGCGGCGGCGTCATCGTCAACACCTCCTCGACCTCCGGCCTGATCGGCAATTTCGGCCAGAGCAATTACGGCGCGGCCAAGGGCGGCATCTGGGGCCTGTCCAACGTGCTGGCGATCGAGGGCCGCAAATACAACATCCGGATCTGGACGCTGGCGCCGGGTGCGCTGACCCGCATGACCGCAGACCTGCCCCGCTATAAGGAGAACCCCGGTGCGGCGCTGGGGCCGGACGGCATCGCGCCGGCCGTGCTATACATGGTGAGCGACTTGTCCGGCGACCAGACCGGCAAGGTGCTGGGCGTGTCCGGGCCCCGCGGCGTGCGCGAAATGCGGATGATGGAAATGGATGGCTGGAAGCCGCCGCACACGGGCTGGAACGCCCGCGACATCGCCGATCATGCCGAGGAGATCTTCTTCTCCGAAGAGCAGATCAAGATGGGAGCGCGGCGGTTTTGACAGGCCGTCATCCCGGGGCACGCGAAGCGTGAGCCCGGGATCCATGGTAAAGCACGCGCAGCAGATAAATGGATTCCGGGCTCATGCTTCGCACGCCCCGGAATGACCGAGGAAGAGAGACCCAATGAAACTCACCGCCGACGCCAAGGGCACCTTCGCAATCGCGCCGACGCCGTTCCACGATGACGGCCGGATCGACGAGCGCTCGATCGACCGCCTAACCGATTTCTACGAGGAGGTCGGCTGCGACGGCGTCACGGTGCTGGGGATCCTCGGTGAGGCGCCGAAGCTCGATGCCGCCGAGGCCGAGCAGGTGGCGGTACGCTTCATCAAGCGCGCCAAGAAGATGCAGGTGATCGTCGGCGTCTCCGCGCCGGGTTTTGCCACCATGCGCTCGCTGGCGAAGGCCTCGATGGAGGCCGGTGCAGCCGGTGTGATGATCGCGCCGCCGCCGTCGTTGAGGACCGACGACCAGATCATCGGTTATTACAAGCAGGCGGCCGAGGCGATCGGCCCCGACGTGCCCTGGGTGCTCCAGGATTATCCGCTGACCTTGTCGGTGGTGTTCACCCCTGCCGTGATCCGCAAGATCGTCACCGACAATCCGAACTGCGTGATGCTCAAGCACGAGGACTGGCCGGGGCTGGAGAAGATCTCGGCGCTGCGCAATTTCCAGAAGGACGGCTCGCTGCGGCCGCTCTCAATCCTCTGCGGCAATGGCGGGCTCTTTCTCGACTTCGAGATGGAGCGCGGCGCCGACGGCGCCATGACCGGCTATGCCTTCCCCGAGCTTCTGATCGACGTCGTGCGCCTTTCGAAGGAAGGCAAGCGCGACGCCGCCCATGATCTGTTCGATGCACATCTGCCGCTGATCCGCTACGAGCAGCAGCCCGGCGCTGGTCTTGCCGTGCGCAAATACGTGCTGCAGAAGCGCGGCATCATCGCCTCCAGCGCCCAGCGCAGGCCCGGCGCCACCATCACGCCGGCGGCGAAGGCAGAGGTCGAGTACCTGCTGTCGCGCGTCGCCCGCGTCGACAAGCGCGCCAATCTCAGCCCGCAATCCAGCGCCGCAGGTTAATCGAATGGCCGAGGCATCAGCATCACGCCCTGCGTCGACGATCCTCCTGCTGCGCGACGGCGCGGCAGCGAAGGAAATTGAAGTATTCATGATGGTCCGCCATCATCAGATCGAGTTCAATTCGGGCGCGCTGGTGTTTCCCGGCGGCAGCGTCGATGCCGGTGATCAGGAGATCGTCAAGCGCTCCGACTTGTATTCGGGCGGCGAGGGCCTGAGCGAAGCGGACCGCGGGTTTCGGATCGCCGCGATCCGCGAGACCTTTGAGGAAAGCGGCATCCTGCTGGCGCGGTCGAAGGATTCGGGCACGCCGGTCGATGCCAGGCGCGCCGGCGAGATTGCGGACGCGCATCGCGTCGCGCTCAACGAGCACAAGATCAGCTTCCTGAGCATTCTGGCCGACAACGGACTTCAGCTCGCGCTCGATACGCTCGTGCCTTACGCGCACTGGATTACGCCCGAGGGCATGCCAAAACGTTTCGACACCTGGTTCTTCCTTGCGGCGGCACCGCCTGACCAGCTCGGCGCCCATGACGGCAGGGAGTCCACCGACTCGATCTGGGTCTCGCCGCGCGAGGCGGTGGAGGGCGGCGAGAGCGGCCGCTTCAAGCTGCCGTTCCCGACCACGCGCAATCTGATCCGGCTTGCCAAGCAGGGTAGCGTGAGCGCCGCGCTCGACCACGCCCGCGGGATGTCCGTCGTGACGGTGATGCCTGTCATGACCAAGACCGAAACCGGCCGTCAGCTCCGCATTCCCCGCGAGGCCGGCTATGACGGCGAGGTGTTCGAGGTCGGTGCGATCGGCTAGGACACTTCGATACAAAACGAAGTATTGGCGAGGGCAGACGCGCTAGGTTCCGTCCCTGACAACGGGACGGGGCGCGCGATATGGCCAACCGGCAGGACAATCGGCAGGACAACAAC
The DNA here is from genome assembly GCF_055807555.1 of Bradyrhizobium sp. Ken64. Taxonomy (NCBI): domain Bacteria; kingdom Pseudomonadati; phylum Pseudomonadota; class Alphaproteobacteria; order Hyphomicrobiales; family Nitrobacteraceae; genus Bradyrhizobium; species Bradyrhizobium sp. Ken64. The sequence goes on from NZ_JBVVPA010000020.1 coordinate 98,509, forward strand.
ATCGCCGTCGAGCTGGCGCTGCTGCTCGCGCTCGCGACGCTCTGGGGCGGCTCCTACACCTTCATCAAGCTCGGCGTCGCCACCATTCCGCCGATCACGCTGATCGCGGCGCGCACCACGATTGCGGGCCTGCCGCTGCTCGCGATCATGTGGGCGCGGGGCATCAGGATGCCGACGGATGCCGCGACCTGGCAACGCTTCGCCTTCCAGGCCGTGCTCAACAGCGTGATCCCCTGGACGTTGATCGCCTGGGGCGAGCGCCACGTCGATGCCGCGCTCGCGACCATCCTCAACTCGGCCGGCCCGATCTTCACCTTCCTGCTCACGGCCCTCGTGACGCGTCACGAGGCGACGACACCGCGCAAGCTGGTCGGCGTGGTCGCCGGCATGGCCGGCATCCTGCTGATCGTCGGCGTCGATGCCATCCATGATGTCGGAAGCGGCCTCGTCGCGGAGGCCGCCATCGTTGCCGCCACCATCTGCTACGCCTGCGCCGCGATCTTCGGTCGCAGCTTCAAGGGCCTCGATCCCATGGCGCCCGCGGCCGGCTCCTTGCTGGCGGGGGCAGCGGCGCTGATCCCGGCCTCGGTTATCGTCGAGCAGCCCTGGACACTGTCGCCTTCGCTGAGTTCCGTGCTGGCACTGCTCGCGCTGGCAACCTTCTCGACCGCCGCGGCCTTCGTGATCTATTTCCGCCTGATCCAGACCCTGGGCTCGGTCGGCACCACCGCGCAGGCCTATCTCCGCGTGCCGATCGGGGTCGCCATCAGCGTCGCCTTCCTCGGCGAGACCCTAAGCCGGACCGCCTGGATCGGCCTTGCCTGCGTCGTCCTCGGCGTCGCCGCCATGACCATCCCGGCCCGGCGGCCGGCCGGCGTCAAAACGTCATAGAACCGGGGCCAAGGAGGGCGGCAGGGCTTCAATATTAAGGATATTCGGCGGCGAGAGGCATGTTCCCCCGGGACCGCAATACGTCGTATATTGGAGCTCAAATAGCCGGGTCCTCACATCACCAATGTCCGCTGAATTGACGCCGACCCCTGAGAAAAAGCGAACATTCTCGCTCTCCATCGGCCAGCTCACCTTCGGCAGCTTCCTTCTGGTGCTGGCGGTGATCATCGTCACCTCGACCGCGAGCGTGATCGCAATCCGGCACATCGACACGACCTTCGCCGAGCTGCAGCGGCTGCAGAGCGTCGGCGATCTCGCCGAGGACATCGACCGCCGCATGAACGAGCTGCGGCTCGCCGCGCGCGACTTCGTCACCGACCCCGGCGCCGGCATCCAGTTCAAGCAGGTAGGCGAGGCGGCCTCGACGCTCAGCGACATCCTGAAGAAGACCCGCATCGAGCTCGTGCCCGAGCAGCAGGATATGATCGACGGGGTCAGCGAGCGGCTTGCGACCTATCGCAGCGGCCTGGAGCGGATCTCGACCTTGATCGATCGCCGCGCCCAGCTGCTTGCCGGCCTGCCGCCGCTCCGGGACCAGTTCGACGCGGCTGTCTCCGGCACCGCGGACCGAGAGCTGGCGTCCCGCCTGTCGGAAGCGCAGAGCCGGATTGCGCTCGGGTTGCTTGCGCGCAACCCGTCCGCGGCCGAGCAGGCGGCCCAAAGCATGCGGGCGATGGGCGTCACTGATCCCAAGCTCAGATCGGCCGTCAACGACTACGCCGAGGCCATCATTGCGGTCGCTGTCCGTGAACGGCAGATCGCCGACATCGATCGCGAGGTGCTGGGAACGGAGGGCCGGCTGATCGGCCGCGTCACCGAATTGCTGCGCGAGGTCAGCGCCCGGCGCGGTCACGTGCTGTCGCGCGACTTTGCCCGCACGCTGACGGAGGCGCGCTGGCAGAGCATCGTGCTCGGTACCATCGGCGTGCTGATCGGCATTCTCGCGGCCGGCTTCGTGGTGCGGCGGACAGTCCGTCCGCTCGCCCAGATCGCGCGCTCGATCCGCGCGCTCGCAGCCGGCGAGAAGAACACCTCGATCCCGTCCGCCGATCTCGACAATGAGATCGGCGACATCGCACGCGCGGCCGAAGTGTTCCGCCGCGCGCTGGAAGAGGCCGACACGGCGCGCGAGGCGGCGGTGCGCGCACTGACCGAGCAGCGCCTCGCGGAAGAGAGCTACCGGAAACTGTTCGAGGGCTCGGTCGACGGCATCTACGTCACGACGCCGGCCGGCGACCTCCTCAACGCCAATCCGGCGCTGGCGCGGATGATGGGCTACGATAGCCCGCAGCAGCTGATCGACAGCATCAACGACATCGCCCATACCATCTACGTCAATCCCGAGGCGCGCGTCGAATATCAGCGGCTGATGGCACGCGACGGCATGGTGCGCGAGTTCGAATACCAGGTGCGCCAGCGCGGCGGCGACATCCTGTGGCTGTCCGACAGTGCCACCGGCGTCCGCGACGAGGCCGGCAACATCGTCCGTTACGAGGGCACGCTGCGCGACATCACCGACCAGAAGCGCGCGGAAGACGCCATCGCCGAAGGACGGCGCCTGCTCCAGCAGGTCATCGACACCGTGCCCGCGGTCATCAACGTCAAGGACCGCGACCTGCGCTACGTGCTGATGAACCGTTACATGGCCGGCATCTTCGGCATCGAGCCCGGCGATGCGCTCGGCCGCACAACGGCCGACCTGATGTCTCGCTACGGCGCGGCCAAGTCGGACGAGAGCGACAAGCGCGTGCTGACGCTGCGAAAAGGTCTCGGCTTCTACGAAGAGGAGTACATTGATTCTTCCGGCCACATGCGGCAATGGCTCGTCAACAAGCTGCCGCTGCTCGATGCAGAAGGCGAGATCGAGCGGATCGTCACCGTGGCGCTCGACATCGGCGAGCGCAAGCGCGGCGAGCAGGAGATGCGGAAAGCCAAGGAATCCGCCGAGACCGCGCTGCGCAATCTGCGCGAGACCCAGGCCTCGCTGATCGAGGCGGAGAAACTGGCGGCGCTCGGGCGCCTCGTCGCCGGCGTCGCACACGAAGTCAACAATCCCGTCGGCATCAGCCTCACGGTCGCTTCCGCGCTGGAGCGCAAGACCGCGATGTTCACCGCCGAGGTCGAGCGGGGCGAGCTGCGCCGCTCCACGCTCAACGACTTTCTCCACACCAGCCGCGACGCGTCCTCGCAGCTCGTCTCCAATCTCAATCGCGCCGCCGAGCTGATCCAGTCGTTCAAGCAGGTCGCCGCCGACCGCAACTATTCGGACCAGCGCAGCTTCGATCTCGGTGACCTCACCGAGCAGGTGGTGATGAGTCTGCGGCCGGGCCTTCGCAAGCACAATCTGACGCTCAATGTCGAGTGCCAGCCTGATCTGACCATGAACAGCTATCCGGGACCGTACGGCCAGGTGCTGACAAATCTGTTTCTCAATGCGGTGGCGCACGCCTTCCCGGACGGCCGGCCGGGGACCATCGACATCCAGGTGCGCGAGTCCGGCAAGGACAATGTCGAGATCATCTTCTCCGACAATGGCTGCGGCATGTCGCTCGACGTCCGCCGTCGTGCCTTCGATCCGTTCTTCACGACGCGCCGCGACCAAGGCGGCACCGGCCTCGGGCTGCACATCGTCTACAGCATCGTCACAAACAGGCTCGGCGGACGGCTCGATCTGGATTCCGAACCGGGCAGCGGCACGCGTATCCAGATCATCCTGCCGCGCGTGGCGCCCCTCGAGCAGGCCGCGGAATAGCTCGAGCGTTCTCGAGCGGATTGGATGCCGGTCCGTGTGAAGAAAACGCGTCGAAACAACAATTGAGAGCTTTGGTTGATTCGATCAGAACCGAAGCTCTAGTCGGCCTCCGCAAGCTTGTGCAGCGTCGCGCCGAAAATCTGGCTGGCCTTGCCGACCAGCGCGGTGCCCATCATGTCCCCGCGCGTCTCCGTGAAGGTGCCGCTGACGCCGATGCCGACCGCGGCAGGGCCGCCGAACAGCGGATTGTCGTCACCCCGCGGCGAGGTGTGACGCTGGACCAGCACCTCGCCCTTGAAGGTGTTGTCCTTCACCGTGTAGCTGCCGGTGTAATAGAGGTAGGCATCGCCGCCAAGAATCTTGCCGTCGCGAAAAAGAATCACGCCGCTGCCCTTGCCGACCCGACCATCGAGCAGGTTCACGTGAATCGAATAGAGGCCGTTCTTCATAACGTCCCGAGGCCGGCCGCCATCGCCCAATGGCGTAACCGGTAGGGCATTTATGCCAAAGGGGATGCGGCCACGCAACGCGGGAGTTTGGCCGCCGGCGTTGCGAGCCTGCCCGTGAGCCGTAGTTGTCCTGGCTTGTCTATGACACCGCCATGACGGTCTGATCAAGAAGCGAGGCCAGTCGTTGCGAATCAAGTTGGCCCGCGAAATGCATAACCATTGTTGCACTGGCCGCGGGGTGCTGGAGCAAGACAAACGTGTGCAACTGGATCGATTCCGGCGGCGAGAAGCCGCGTCTGTACAGTGTGCGTCCCACGATTTGCGAAACACGACAACGGCGGATTGGCGGCGCGGCACGCTGGCGAAGCGTGGCGAGCCTCGCTTGCGCCCTGGCGCTGATCGCACTCGCAGCCCCCTTCGGGCACGCGCGCGACCGCGGCCAGTTCGTCAACACCAATGCCGAATTGAAAGCCTGGTTCGACGGACTGCGAAGCGGCAAGGGGCCTTGTTGCTCCGATGCCGACGGCTCGGCGCTCTCGGACACCGACTGGGACAGCAAGGACGGGCACTATCGGGTCCGCGTCCCGCGTTATGGCTACGTGATTGACGGCCGACCGCAGGAGCTCGTCTGGGTCGACGTACCCGAGGAGGCCGTGATCTCGGAGCCGAACCGGGTGGGGCGCACCATGGTCTGGCCGATCTACGGCTACATGGGCGTCGCGGTCCGCTGCTTCATGCCCGGCAGCATGACTTAGGCACGCGGGCCGGCAACGTCGCCCGGTGAGCCGATGCGGCGCGCGCCGTGTCAGGTGTATTTCTTGTCGCGCTCGAGCAGCTCGATGGAGATGCCTTCGGGGCCGCGGATGAAGCAGATGCGCACGCCGGGGCGGATCGTGGTCGGTTCGCGCGTGAAGGTGACGCCCTTGGCCTTGATCTCGGCGGCGACGGCGTCGATGTCCTTCACCGTGAGACCGAAATGGTCGAGGCCCTGATGCGGGTGCGGCGGCGGCGGGTTGACCGCGTTGTCGCCCTCGAGTGGCGCAATGAAGATCCTTGCGCCGCCGAGGTTCACGTCAATCCGTCCGGGCGCTTGCATGATCTCGCCACCAAGGATGTCCCGCAGCCAGGCCGCCGTGGCCTCCGGATCAGGGCTGCGCAGATGGACGTGATCCCAACTGACGATTGGCATTTCATGTTCTCCCGACGGGTCTTGATGTTGCAGCGCATGTTAGCGGCCTCGGCCGGTGACCGCCACCGCCCTTGCCGACTCGACAGCTGCGCGGGAACCTTAGTTCGTCTTCCGGATTAAGGTAAGCAGTGGCCGAATCCGTTGTCGAACGTGCTTCCGCCGCGATCGGTGAGGCAACCATGAACGCTGGGTTTGACCGCATCGGGATAGGGCGTCTCGCCGGAACCGGCGAGCGACTGGCGCGGGCGGTGACGATCGCGAGCGTTTCATTTGCGCGAGGCCTGCTGTGGCTGTTGGCGGCCATCATCGTCGGTTGCGGCATCTGGATGCTGCTCCCTCTTGCCAAAGGCAACAGCGCCGAACCGGTGAGGTCTGAGGTGGCGGCGGTCGAGACTGCGTCTTCGGGCGATGCAGCCGCCGCGTCGTCGCCTTCCGAAGCTCAGATTCCGACCATGGCCGAACTCGGTCGGATCAGGATTTCATCTCAGACGTGGCGCCGCGGCGGCCTTGGCTCGAAGGCGTTGGTGACGCTCACGCTGCGCAACGACAACGACTATGCCGTAAAGGATGTCGAGATCGTCTGCGCTTTTGCGCGGCGCGACGGGAGTCATCTCACCGACCGCAGCCGCGTTCTAACGGACCCTGTCGGCATGAAGAGCCGCAAGACTTTTGCGCGCATTCCTGTCGGTTTCGTCAACGTGAATGCCGATCAGGCGAAGTGCTCGCTTGTGGCAGCACGTCGGACATAAGGCCGGCATTGCCGGGTAGCGGAAAAGTTACTGTCTTGGGGGCTTGGCCGAAAAACTTGGCGTCGCCATTTGAACCGAACGGCTGGGGCCAGGAACCAATTAAGTGATCGCCTGTTAAGGCGGAGAGCCCACGCGGGGATGCGGCGGGCGGAGCGTGGCCAATGCCCATCTTTCGGTATTTCTTCTTTGTCGGGGGAGCCTTGCTCGCACTGCTGTTCGCGGCGAACTACGCTCTGCCAACTTCGGCTGTGACGCAGGCCATCGCAACAGCAAGCAACGAACAGCCGTTGATCCGGATCCGGTCCGATCGCCACCTGCCGGAGCGTGTCGTACTCGACACCAGTCAGCCGACTCTTGCCGCCCCTGCGGTGAAGATCGCCGCCGTCGCGGCTCCCCAGCCGCCCGTGGAGGGCATGTCACCGGCCTTCGCCGAAATTACAGCCAAGGCGCGGGTCCGCGAGACTTTCGCCCAATTCACGCCGGCCGCGAAGGCCGGTACCGCTACGGCCAAGAAGTCCGAAGCCAAGACGCAGATTCAGCCGCAAATTCAGGCGCAGGCGCAGCTTCCTCAGGCCCAGCCACTTCAGACCCCAGCGCAGCAGCCCAAGCGCAAGGTCGCCAGAACGCATCCGGTGCCGCAGCAAGGGCGGCCGATGATGGTGATGGCCCAGCAGCCGCATTTCGGCTTCTTCAACAGCACCTGGTAAGAGCGGGTCTGACCCGAATCGGGGCGGGAAGGGCTTTTTATTGGCCGGCCTCTCTGCTAATTCGAACCCATCCGAACGTCGTCCGGCCTGCTGGCTCGCCAGCAGCGATCTGAGGCGTCTCGGTTGCGGCCCAATCTCTGGGCCAGGGCGCTCGTAGCTCAGCTGGATAGAGCATCGGATTTCGATTCCGAGGGTCGGGAGTTCGAATCTCTCCGAGCGCGCCAATTCCGGATATGTTCCGAAGAGGGCGCTGACAACAATGACCGCCGCAGGGGGCTGCCTGGTCAGCCTGCCGTCGGACCGGCTTGCCGACCCCGCGCCAGCGTGTCGGACGGCGCTTCGTGGAAGGTCGCGCGGTAAGCTGCGGCAAACTCCCCCAAATGGTGAAAGCCTTGTGCGCGCGCGCATGTGGTGACGGTGGCGCCGCCGCCCTTGAGAAGGCGAGACCGGGTCGCCCACAATTTTTTCAGGCGAATGTACTGGTGCAAGCTCATGCCGCGCACCTTGCTGACGGCGCCGCCGAGCGTCCGGATCGAGACGCCGAACTCGCCGGCGAGATCGGCTGTATAGATCGGCGCAGTCGGATGTGCCGCGACGTAATCGTCGATCCGCTGCACGAGTTTGATCGACCGCTCGCCCTGGACGGAGGCACTCCGGTCCGAGAGCGGATCGATGCGAAACAGATCGTCGAGCGCGAGCAGCAGGCCTTCCTGGAGATGGGCGGCGACCTCGGTCGTTTCGAACAGGGCCGGCTGCACCGACGCGGTTCGCAGAATGTCGAGCAGGAGCTGGCGTATGTGGAGCAAAGCGGGGCGGTTCGCGCCAAAGGCCCGCAAATCGTCCGCCTGATCGAACCAGCCCCGGTCACTCAGGCCAGGTGAGAAGATGATCATCGCATGATGATTGGTCCGGCGCTCGACGAAATGGCATTCATCGCTGCCGCGGAGCGCGATGAAGAAACGCGCGTCCAGATCAATGCCCTTGGAATTGACCTGAAGGTCGTCTGTCATGGGCAGGATCACCATCCCGCCGGGCATCCGATAGGCCGCGTCGAGGATGCGCGCGAACGAGCGCATCATGACGATGCGGCAGCCGGGCAGGGAGACGACGGCACGAGCCGCCGCGAAATTCTGGACGTCGAGCGGAATGCTTCTGGCATCCTCCATCGACTCGATCGGCCGAAACGCATCGACGTCGGCAAAGCCGATCAATTGAAGCGCCGAGGATGGGGCGAGGGCGTCGAACAACATGGGTGTGGCCGGCTGCCGCAATGTGACAATCAAATGAACGTCAGTACATCGCCATCAATGGCGAAACATCGCGCTTCAGTAAACCGGATTCCGGGCCGTAGTATTGCGGACATCATGGCATGAAGCCCGGCGGATCGATGTCATCAACGGTCTCGAGTCATCGGCTGGCCGGTGGCGAGGTCGATGAAATGCAGCCGCGTGCAGGCGGGACAGGCGAAGGAGGCAAAGCTCTGCGCCTCCTGTTTCTGTTGCTTCTCGAGATGGGTCTGCACATTCATGCCCGTCTGGGGACATCGAAAAACGATCAAATCGACCATCTTCGGAGAATGACGGCGTGGCGGATTTCGTCTTTGATCTAGATCAGTTTTGGAATGACTCCAGACCACCATCCTTGATCTCGCAAAGGCGAAGGGGCCCCGGAGGGCCCCTTTAAAATCACCAGCGGCGGTAGCGTGGTCCGTAGTAGCGAGGCCCACCATAGAAGCGCGGTGCATATCGGGGACCGTAGTAGGGCCGCGGCGCGTAGTATCCATAGTAGTTCGGGCGCCAGAAACAGCGTCCCCAGGCGTCACAGACCATGCGGACCTGCTCGACGTCCGAGACCTGCGGCGTCGCAGGAGCAGGCGCGATGGGCATGGCGGACGCCGCCGATAATGCAACCAACGCACCCAACAGGGACGCGGCGAGGAGGCCAATTCTAAGCTTCATGATGTCTTTCTCCGCTTACGCAATACAGGGATATCGAAGTTTGTTCTGATCAAATTGTGGCGGGACCGAAATGTAATGCTGATGAACAGGTCTTCAGCCAGCCCGCCGCAGGCCTGACCTTTGGCTCCGGGAAACTATCCCAGGTTCGGCTCTTGACCAATGCTGCGCTTGCGTTTGCGTCCCCGCAGGACATTGCCGCCATCCTTGATCCCGCGCAATTCATCGGTGCGGCTTCGTCCCTAAGCTTGGCGTCGTGGCCAGCCTTTCGAGCATTTCGAAGCGCTGGCTCGCGAGGTCGCTATGGAGCTGTGCAAATGGACAAAATGAGAATCGACAAGGGTGACTGGCTGGTCGTGTGCGACGGGCGCAAGGCGCTCATTCTGGAAAACCTCGGCGACGAGATGTTTCCGAACCTCCACACCAGGGAGGTGCACGAACAGCCCAATCCCGCGACTGCTGCGCAAGGGACCGACGCGCCGGGCAGGCTCCATGGCGCGGCCGGCAGCGCGCGCAGCTCGGTGGAGCAGACTGATTGGCACGACGAGGCCGAGCGCGCCTTCCTGCGCAGCCTGGCCGGACGGCTCGATGCCGCCGTCAGCTCAGGCGAGACCTCGGCCTTGACCATGGTGGCCTCGCCGCGTGCGCTTGGGATGATCCGCGCCGACTATTCGGATGTGGTGCGCAAGGCACTCCAGGGCGAGGTCGGCAAGGACCTCGTCAAACTGCCGGTCTACGAGATCGAGAAGCAATTGCTGCTGTCGGGCGCCGCCAAATAGCGGCCCCCGCAGAGGACGCGCCTGCGCCACTCAGAAGCAGGGGTGCCGGCGGCGGTCCTGGCCGACATAGGCGGCTGCGCTCTGGTAGCAATGGTTGGTCGACGGGCCGTCGTAAAAGGCGAACGTTCCGGGCGTGATGCCGGGCCCGTAATTGTGCAGATAGCTGATCGGGTAGGGCAATGGGCTCGTGTAGTGGCGGTGGTACCGGTGATGTCCCCGCGCCTCTGCGAGGCCAGGGGCAAGGATGGCGGCCGACAGGGCAGCAATCGCGGCTACAAGCTTCAACTTGCTCATCTCGAATCTCCGGAACCCGCACGAATAGGTCAGCCGTTTATAGCCAGTTCGGCCCGCCGGAACACCCGTCTGCAGCCCGGAAATCGGGGCCAATCCCGCAGATTCCCGGGTGGGTGTGACAGAATTGCCGGTTCTGTGGTCCAGAGTTGCCCATTTTTGGCCTTTTCGAGATGCTTAACGAATTCCCCACACAAGTGTGACCAAACAGAATTAGCTCAAGACTCCTGTTGCCGGCTTCTTGGGGTCCATAGGCCGGTCCATTCCTGAAGGCTTTCGCCGTCACCTCGCCATGCGCATCACGCTTCTGAGCCTGCTGTTGCTCTCGGTCGTCGCCGCCACGCCGGCGCGGGCCGAGCTGCACATCACCCGCGACCACGGCGGCTATGTCGAGGAGTACAAGGCGAAGTACAAGCGCGTCCGCGAGAAGGGCGAGCGCGTCATCATCGACGGCATCTGCAACTCGGCCTGCACCCTGGTGCTCGGCATCGTGCCGATGAACAAGATCTGCGTGACGCCGCGCGCCAGCCTCGGCTTCCATCAGGCCTACTACGACAAGGCCTTCACCTTCGGCATCAAAGTCACCAGCGCGGAGGGGACGTCCGACCTGATGGCCTACTACCCCGACACGGTGAAGGACTGGATTCGCCGCAATGGCGGGCTCACCACCGACATGAAAAAGATCAAGAACGGCATCGAGCTCTGGAAGATCATCGATCCCTGTCCGGACGAATGGTGAGCGGCTGAACCGTCCCGTCCGTCGCAGCGCAGCATCGTCTGGACGAAATTGGCCGAAATTCGCATTGCCGCATTGGCCCCCGGTGGGGCAATGAGGCGGCAATGAACCATAATCAAGAAGCCCTGACCGCCCGTGCCGCGCCAATCCTGTTCGTCCTGCTCTGGAGCACGGGCTTCATCGGCACCAAATACGTCGTCAACAATGCCGATCCCCTGACCTACCTCGCCATCCGCATGGCGTTCGTGGTTGGTCTGATGGCGATCATCGCTGCCGTTGCGCGACCGAAATGGCCGGACCGTATCGGCATCGCGCACAGCGCGGTCGCGGGCATTCTCGTCCATGGCTTCTATCTCGGCGGCACCGCAATCGCGATCGCGCACTCGATTCCGGCCGGGCTCTCCGCGCTCATTCCGGGCCTCCAGCCGATCCTGACCTCGACCATCGCCAACCGCTGGCTCGGAGAGAAGGTGACGCCGGTGCAATGGGCGGGGCTCGTGCTTGGCCTCGGCGGCGTGGTGCTGATCCTGCACGGCCGCCCCATGACCGGCGAAGCCGGACTCGGCTGGCTCGCCTCGGTGGTATCGCTGATCAGCATCACGCTCGGCACGCTCTATCAGCGCCGCTACTGCAACCACATCGACTGGCGCGCCGGCAATCTCGTGCAGTACGTGTCCGTCACGATCTTCTTCGCGATCGGCGCGTTCCTCTTCGAGGACCGCGTGGTGCACTGGACGCGCGAGTTCATGCTCGCACTGGCCTGGCTCGCCGTGGCGCTCTCGATCGGTTCGATCGGGCTGCTGTACTGGCTGATCCGCCGTGCCGCCGCCACCTCTGTTGCAAGCCTGTTCTATCTGGTGCCGGCCGTGACGGCGCTGATGGCTTATCTGCTGTTCGGAGAAAAGCTCGATGCGCTGGCGATCGTCGGCATGGTGATGTGCGCGGCCGCGGTGTTCGTGGTCAACCGACGCTTCTAGGGCCGGCGAGCCGGGCGCCGGAATACATCCCTGACGTGCGCGGCAAGATCGTGCTACGGTGGACACATTTCAGTGGCCCTTTCACAGGTGATTTTCCATGAAGAAGGCGAGACGCGCATTGCTTGGCAGGTCCCTGAAGCCAGTCCGGATTGCCTGCATCAACTACGCCGAGCCGATGATTAGCGGTCGCAAGATGTCCAGGCTCACAGCGGCGCTCCAGAAATGCTACGACAAGCACTTCCTGCCGGTGTGGGGCTATCCGGTCGACCTCTATGTCACCGAAAAGCCGAAGCCGGATGACTGGCAGCTGGTCTATTTTGACGAGGCCTCCCACAAGAACATGCTCGGCCGCCATGAGCTGACGCATCGCCGCCAGCCGATCTCAAAGATCTTCGTCAAGGCGTTGGGCGACGAGCCCGTCAGCGTGGCGGCCTCGCACGAGCTGTTCGAGATGGTGCTCGATCCCATGGCCAATCTCTGGGCCGACAAGAACCCGAACACCCAATATGCCTATGAGGTGTGTGACGCCGTGGAAGAGGACACCTTCTTCGTAGCCGGCTTTGAGATGTCGAACTTCGTCTATCCCTCCTGGTTCGAACCCTTCAAGCACCCCCGCGGCACGAAGTTCGACCACATGGGATCGCTCAAGGAGCCGTTCTCGATGACCGAGGGGGGCTACGTCATCAAGAAGGTGAACGGCAGGAGATTGATCAAGCAGTTCGGCTCACCCGAAAAGCGCCGGCGCTTCAAGGCCGAGGACCGGCGCGGCCATCGCAGCGAATTTCGCGATCCGCAAGGCGAGCATCACCCGGGCCGGCGCGCAGCCAAGCGGCGAGGGTAGGTATCGCTGGAGCCGCCTCCGGGCGCGTCCGCCCCCGGAGACTTGGGCTTTGCGATCAGCGCTTGGCCTTCTTTTTCGACTTGGCAGCTTTCTTGGTGGACTTCTTTGCTGTCTTCTTGGCCGTCTTCTTCGACGACTTCTTTGCAGCTTTCTTCGAAGTCTTCTTGGCGGCCTTCTTCGACGTTTTCTTCGCAGCCTTCTTGGCTTTCTTCCTGGAAGCCTTCTTCGGCGCGACCTTCTTCGCGACCTTCTTGGCGGCTTTCCTGACCTTCTTCACAGCAGTGACAGCGGCGTCCTTGGTCGTTTCTACGGCGGCGGTGATCGTGTCCATCGCCTGTTCGGTGATCGGCTTGTCGTCGTCCATATCGTCCCCCACGGTTGCATGGAGCGATGACGATAGCGCGTTTCATAATTGTGTCAAAGCAACGCTCAACCTTTGCGGATCTTTGCGTAGGCGGCGAGCGCGCGCGCTCGTCCCTTGGCATGATCGACGATCGGCTGCGGATAGCTCTTGCCCAGCGTGACGCCGGCGCTCGCAAGCTCGATCGGCGTCGCCCGCCAAGGCTGATGGATCAGCTTGGCTGGCACATCCCTCAACTCGGGCACCCAGCGTCGCACATAGGCTCCATCCGGGTCGAACTTCTCGCCCTGGAGCACCGGATTGAACACGCGGAAATAGGGCGCCGCGTCGGCGCCGCAGCCGGCGACCCACTGCCAGTTGGCGGGATTGCTGCCGGCATCCGCATCGACCAGCGTGTCCCAGAACCAGCTCTCGCCGTCGCGCCAGTCGATCAGGAGGTGCTTGACCAGGAACGAGGCGACCACCATTCGGACCCGGTTGTGCATCACGCCAGTGTGCCAGAGCTCGCGCAGGCCGGCGTCGACGATGGGATAGCCGGTGCGGCCGCGTTGCCAGGCCGCGAGTGCCTTGGCGTCGGGCTTCCATGGGAAGCCGTCGAAATTCGCTTGCAGGTTTTCGGTGGCAAGGTTGGGATGGTCGTGCAGCAGGTGCCGGCAGAACTCACGCCAGCCGAGCTCGCTCAGGAACTTGTCGACACCGGGTCCGATCGCGGGGTTCTCGGCCGCGGCGAACCGCGCGGCGTGCCAGACTTGGCGCGGGCTGAGCTCGCCGAACCTCAAATGTGGTGACAGGTGTGAGGTGCCCTCCCGGTCCGGGCGGTCGCGATCGCCGACATAGCCACGTGCGGTGTGCTTGAGGAAGTCGCGCAAGCGGGAGCGGGCGGAAGCTTCGCCCGGGATCCAGGTCTCGCGCAGGCCGCCGGCCCAATCTGGCTTGCCCGGCTCGAGCTTCCAGGTGTCCAGCGGGTCGCTGGCGACTCCCGGCGCAGGACGCAGCTCCTTCGGTGCCGGCAGGGGCTTTGGCGGATCGCCGAGCGCCAGCACGCGCCGCCAGAATGGCGTGAACACGCGCAAGCCGCGGCCTTCCTTGTTGCGGATTGCCGCGGGCGGAACGAGCAGGTCGCCGGGGAAACTGTGCGAGTCGACGCCGAGCTTTGCCAGCGCTGCTTCGAGCTGCCGCTCAACCGCCTGATGCGGCGCCTGTGCGATCCCGTTCCAGTAGACCGCACGCCCTCCGCTCTCACGCGCCACTTCCGTGATTACCCTGGCCGCCGGCCCCTTGCGCAGGATCAGCGATCCGCCGCGCGTGGCAATGTCGGCGCCGAGCGCCCGCAGCGACTGCGCCAGCCACCAGCGCGCCGCAGCGCCCGCCGTTCGCCCGGCCGAATCGTCCAGCACATAGAGGCAGATCACCGGCGCGCCGGTCTTCGCAGCCACCTTGGCGGCAGCGTGGAGGGCCGGATGGTCGGACAAGCGGAGGTCGTCGCGAAACCAGACGATGATGGGCGGAGCACTTGGCGTAGTCCTTGGCGTGGTCAGGGCGTCCTCGTTTACCATTTGGAAAGCATTGGCGTCCGGCGATTGGAACCGCCGTTAATGCGACCGTAAGCCGATTGCACGAATATGCAGGAATTACAGGAGTCATTCCATTCATGTACGGACGAGCAACGGCGAAGTTTCTGCCGCAATTCAAACTTGGCACCAAGGCGCTCCTGTGCGCGGTGCTGCTGATCGCCATGAATACGGCGCTCGTGGTCGGGGCCGGCTATTGGTCGCTCAGCTCCGTGTTCAACGATCGTGCGCTGCGCGATATCGAGGTGAGTCTGCGCACGCTGGCGCTGGCCTTTGCCGAGACCAATCCCGACGCGAAGATCACCATGAAGGATGGCGCGGTGGCGCGCGCCGAGATTTCCAAGATGCCGGATTTTAAGGATCACGCCATCGTCGATCGCGCGGTGTCCTATGTCGGCGGCAACGCCACCCTGTTCGTGTTCGACGATGCGAGCGGGCAGTTCGTGCGGCGCTCGACCAACGTGAAGAAGGAAAATGGCGACCGCGCCGTCGGGACCCAGCTTGCCGCCGATCATCCGGCGCAGGCGCTGCTGCGTCGTGGCGAGGCCTACAAGGGCCCGGCCACGCTGTTCGGCAAGACCTTCATGACCGCCTATTTCCCGATCGCCGACGCCCGCGGCAAGGTCGCCGGCATCCTCTATGTCGGCATCCCGATGGCCCAGTTCGAGAGCATGCTGGCCCACACGATCGAAAGCATGGCGATCGCCGCCGGGTTCGCCGCGCTGCTGGTGATGGTCCTCACCTTGCTGGTCGTCCGCCGTGTCACCAAGCCGCTCACCTCGGTGACGCGCTCGCTGACGGCGCTTGCCGAAGGTCAAAGCGAGGTCGAGATCGATTGCGAGGACCGCGCCGACGAGATCGGCGAGATCGCCCGCACGGTCGCGGTGTTCAGGAGCAATTCGCAGGAGCGGGCGCGGATGCGCGGCGAGCAGGCGGCCGCTTCGGCTGCAGCCGCCGAGCAGCGCAAATCCGACCTGCGCAATTTCGTCGAAGAGTTCCGCGGCGGCGTCGGCGGCATTCTCGACAAGGTGCTGACATCGTCAGGCGAATTCGAGCGGGCGGCGCGACAGCTCACCGACACCGCGCGCTCCACCGCCGATCTGTCGGCGCGGTCGGCCGGAGCTTCCGAAAACGCCTCCGAGCACGTGCGTTCGGCGGCGTCGGCCTCGGACGAGCTGTCTCAATCGATTTCCGAAATCACCCGGCGGGTGCAGGAATCGAACGTCATTTCCGCTGAGGCCGTGCGGCAGGCCGAGGCGACCGATCAGCGCATCGCGCAGCTCTCCGAGGCGGGCGCGCGCATCGGCGATGTCGTCAAGCTGATCACCTCGATCGCCGAGCAGACCAACCTGCTGGCGCTGAACGCGACCATCGAGGCCGCGCGCGCGGGCGATGCCGGCCGCGGTTTTGCGGTGGTGGCCCAGGAGGTCAAGACGCTCGCCGGCCAGACCGCCAAGGCGACCGACGAGATCTCAAACCAGATCGCCAGCATGCAGCTTGCGACCGAGGAATCGGTTGTCGCCATCAAGGCGATCAGCCAGACCATCGAGCGCATCAGCGGCATCGCGGGCTCGATCTCGGCGGCGGTCGAGCAGCAGAAGAGCGCGACCCAAAACATCGTCGCCAGCGTTCGCGCGGCGGTATCGGGCACGGCGGATGTCGCCGTCAACGTCCGTCAGGCCGCCGAGGGTGCGAACGAGACGGGTGAGACGTCCAGCCGGATGTTTGCCTCCGCCCAGGCGTTGTCGGGCGAGAGCCTGCATCTGAAGGCCGAGGTCGAGGGCTTCCTCGAACGCGTGCGCGCGGCGTAAGAGCTAACATCGTCATTCCGGGCGGCGCTGACGCATCGCCCGGAATGACAGTTTCATTATTTCGGCTGCGGCACGATCCGGATGTAGGGCTTCGGCTCCTTCCAGCCTTGCGGATAGATCGTCTTGGCCTCGTCATTGGAGACCGAGCCCGCGATGATGACGTCGTCACCCTGCGACCAGTCGGCCGGGGTCGCGACGCGGTGCTTGGCGGTGAGCTGGAGCGAGTCGATCACGCGGAGGATCTCCTGGAAGTTCCGGCCCGTCGTCATCGGATAGACCAGCACCAGCTTGATCTTCTTGTCCGGCCCGATGACGAAGACATTCCGAACGGTCTGGTTGTCGGCCGCGGTGCGCACAAGGGGATCGCCCGAGATCGCAGCCGGCAGCATGCCGTAGAGCTTGGAGACGTTGTAGTCGGTATCGGCAATCATCGGGAAGTTCGGCGCCGCGCCTTGCGTCTCCTTGATGTCCTCCGACCATTTGGCGTGGCGGTCGACCGGATCGACCGAGAGACCCATCAGCTTGACCCCGCGCTTGTCGAATTCCGGCTTCAGCCTGGCGAGCGCGCCGAGCTCGGTCGTGCAAACCGGCGTGAAGTCCTTGGGGTGCGAGAACAGCAGCGCCCAGCTATTGCCGATCCAGTCGTGGAACTTGATCTTCCCTTCGGTGGTCTCGGCTTCGAAGTCGGGGGCGGTGGTGCCGATCGGAAGCGTCATGGTTCTACCTCATGCTATTGAATTTGCTTATGAATTCATCTTTGACCGTCGGGGCCAGTATAGGGGCTCCACGACATCAAGTGAACGCTAACTGAACCGCTTCAAGTAAAATGTGAATTCCTTCTTTGAAGGCCTGATTTCCTAGCACCTTTTTGTTACAGCCGCGCCTGCGACGAAACATCTCCACCGGGGCTATACGGGCGCGATTGCCCCGAGAAAGCCTTTTATGACTTCCATCACGCTCGCCCGTCGCTTGCCAGAACCGAAATGGTCCTGACAGCGACCAATTGGCAACCATCTCAAAAAGTCGCGATCCCCGTACCGAATCATTAACCACCCCTTTACGCCGGCATGAAATTGCTGGCCGGTCAGAAGAAATCTGGAAGTGAACTATGTCTGCCGCTGCGCATAAGTCTGTTGAGTCGCCGTCCCTCGAACCGTCCTGCCGCGATACCTCGGCCCATGCACTGACCATCGTGCGCGACGGCGTGATCACGGGCGAAGGCCCCACCACCAAGGGAAGGGTGCATTTCTCCCGCTCGCTCGATGCCGATGACACCGCCTGGTGTGCCCGCATTCTCACCGCCTCGGCCGTCAACGACCAGCCGGTCAGCCGCACTGAGGCCGAAGTGCTGTTCGAAATCAACGAAGCCGCGACCGAGCGCACCGATGGTGGCCGTTTCGACGACCTGCTTGCCAAGGCGGTGGCTCATTATGCCGCCAGCGCCTCCGGTCTGAAGGTGCCGCCGCGCAGCGTCGCGCTGTCGGCCGAGTCCGATATCGAAGGATGGGCGCCGTCCTATGCCTCCAAGGTCAACAGCGAAATGCTCGAGTGGATCGCCAGCCAAATGCGCGGCAAGCGCCAGAACAACCGTCGCCTGATGGCGATGGTGGCGACCTTCCTGGGCGCCACCGCGCTGCCTCTGGCGGGCCAGTTGCCCAACGTGTTCGACATCGGCATGTAAGATTTTGGGCATGTAAAATTCTGCGCCTCTCACGAGGACGCATTTGAACGGCGGGGTTATTTCCCCGCCGTTTTTTGTTTGCCGGAGTCCGGCTCCAGCCCGAGCGTACGGCCCGGGAAGCCGGCGGCGTCGAAATAGCGCTGGCTGCCGACGCGCTGGAAGTTCAGCACGGTCTGCAGGCCGTTCTCGGACTTCTTGGACTTCTCGACCCCCTTGTACGCCTTCGGCATGATTCCGTTGGGCAGGGCCTCCGACATCACGCGGCCAACGAGGCCGCCGTTCTGCGAACTGCGCAGGCCGAGGAGCTGGGCGGCCGTCATGCCGACGTCGGCATTGCTGACCGGGATCTCGCTGACATAGCCGGCTTTGAAGTCCGGACCGATCGCCGCCATGAAGTTCATGGTGTCACCGCGGCTGAAGCTGCCATGCATGCCCTGGCCCTGGCGCAGCACGGTGTCGGCGACCTGTACCGAGCAGTTGGTCGGCGCCTCGCCGCAATCGCTGGCATAGGAGCGGAAGTTGACGACGATCGCCGGCGTCGGCGTCGCCGCCTTGCCGCGCAGGTTGATGCTCGACAGCGGCAGGGTGCCGGGGAAGCGGCCGAGCGAGTCGTCGACGAACAGGCCGGAGACGTAGTCCTGCTCGAGCAGCGTCTTGATGGTCCTGGCCGCCAGCTTCTTGTCCTTGTTCGGTAGATAGATCAGGTCGGAGCCGCCATTGGTGGCGACGACGAGATCGGGCTTTTCCGGATCCTTGCCGAGGACGCCGTTGCCGGCCTTGGGATGCTTGTTACCCTCGACCTTGGCGTTCTTGTCGTTGGGATCGAACAGCGGCAGGTCGAGCGCCTTGGCGAGGTCGAGCGCCAGAAAGCCCATCGGCAAAAAGTCCTTCGGCGTGTCGTCATAGCTGACCTTGGCCGAGGAGCTGGTCTTGCTTTCCTTGGAGATGGTCGAGAAGCCGTGGTCGGCCTGGACCATGATGTTGGTGGTAGCGGCAAGGCCGAGCTCGTCCAACGCCTTGCGGAGCTGGGCGAGGTTGTTGTCGGCATTCTTGATGCTCGCCATGGTGCTCGGACCGTTGATGCCGGGCATGATCTGGTTGAGGCTGTCGCCCTGGTTATGCTGGGTGCCATCCGGATCGCGCGACCAGAACACCAGCACGAACGGCTTGTTGCGCGCCTTGAACATCGGCAGCACGACCTTGGCCGCGACGTCGGCGAAATAGGCCTGCTGCGCGACGTTGGCGACCGTTGTGCCGGGCGTCTTGGCATCGCCCGCCTTGGAGTTGTCGCCGCGCGGCGGCGTGGCGAGGGGCAGGCCGGCCTTGGTCAGCGCGTCCTTGACCTCGTCCGACAGCGCCACGCCATTTTTGCCGCCGGTCGCATCGTCGAAAACGACCGAATGCAGGCCGGCCTTTTCAGGCTTGTCGGTGTGGTCGAACTGATAGGTCGGGCCGACCTTGCCGATCGCCGCGGTGCTCAGCCCCTTGTCGCGAGCCAGCTTCAGGATGGTTTCTTCATTGAGATAGTCGCCCTTGAAATGCTCGTCGATGTCGCCGAGCACGGCGTCGTTCTCGATGAAGGGGACGACAGTGTCGCCGGCGGGCACCGAGGTGTAGTTGGTCCAGATTGTGTTGGAGAATACACCGGTATCGCCGAGATAGTGGCCGGTCGACATCGCCGAGCCGTTGGCCATGGTGAAGGTCGGGAACAGCGAGTGCGAATTCTTGAAGTTGACGCCCTTGTCGCGGATTTCGGCCATTGCGGGGGCGGTCTCGGGGGTGACCTTCAGCGCCCGCAGACCGTCCGGAATGAACAGGATCAGGTTGCGGGGCGTGTTGTTTTCGGCGGAGGCAGGTCCGGTCGAGAGTCCGGCGGACAACACTGTCAGTCCGGCTGACAGCAACACCAGTGAACGGCGCATCAAAATCTCTCCCTGCGAGCGGCTTGGCCGCCAACCGCGGCCCCGGCTTCGTTTAGTTTCGCTGCATGACGCTTTTGTTACAAGAGCGGAGCGTCATGCAAAGAAGGGTGGCGGCCGCTCGCGTGTCCCGGACGCGCTGCAGCGCGTAGCGGTGCTGCGCAGAGCCGGGACCCAGCAGGTCCCACGGCACGCTGTTGCATGGGCCCCGGCTCTGCAGCGCACCGCCAAGAGGCGCTGCGT
>NZ_JBVVPA010000021.1:0-111356 GCF_055807555.1 Bradyrhizobium sp. Ken64
CCTGCCAGAAATGGTCCCCAATACTCAACGACATTGGCCAAATATCCAACCTTCAATTCCACCTGCCGGTTCAGGAAAGTCTGATAATAGCTGAGTGTCGCAAGGCTAAATGCGTTCGGTCCGGCCGGTGCCCAGGTGTCGTAATTGTAGATGCCGCCAACCGCGATCTGACCGTCGGAAATCCCGTATCTGCTGAGGTCGTAAGTCATCTGCATCACGTTATTCGTGAAGAAGGTTGGCTTTTGACCATTATAGACCTGCTGGCCAAACGTGCTCCGTTCGGCGGGCAGCATGTTGTCGTATAAGTTGTTGTTCGTGTAGCCGACGTAGCCGATCCCGAGTGCCGCGAGACTTGATCGGATGCCGGCGAAATCGGGATCGACGGTGTCCTGCGGGCCAGGCAGCGCCACGATAAGCCCCTTGATCCGAAGCGACTGGAAGTCAACCTTTGGCGCGACTGGCGCGGGGCCGAATGCGGTGTCTTCTGTCAGCTCCGCAGCATGACAAGTCGCTTGCAGAAGGAAGCCAGCACAAATCGATAATGCGAACGCCTTCAACATGCAGTCCCAATCGCAACGCGAGGTGCACTATCAGGCTGGCACGGCTAGCAGACCTCATCAAGTGGTAGAGATGATGAGCTTTTGCGACCGCAAATGCGCTTGCTTCTACGGGGGCACATGTCTTTGACATGCGAATTCGTGCTCCGTCATACGCTCGGGAGGACTACCGGAACATGCCCCACAATTTGGTACCAACCCGCAACGCAACCCGAAAACGCCCGGGTGAAATATCTTCAATCTATGGGTCGCGCGGTCCCCGCACAGTTCTATGCCCGTCCAAGGACCCCGGCCTCAGGCCCTGAGACAATCTCTGGGGTGATGGGTGCCGATGTCCGGTCGGATCAGGCGTAGGCTCCGAGTGTGGGCGATGACCTGATCTTCGCAGGTCGGGGGGAACGTCAGAAGATGAAGGGCTTTTTTGTCGGCCTATTCTGCGGTGCCATTGCCGCTGCCATCGTTTGGGCGGCTAGCGCTTTGGTGGAAGCCTCAACGCTCGCCCGAAGACGATGCTCTGTACGACCACGTCTCGCCCGCAATGGCGGCAACGCGGTCGCCTGCGATGCATTCATGCGGGTCTACGCTCGCGCGAAGACGGACGCTGCTTTCGAAAAAACATTGAAAGAGGAAGCGCGACGATGGTTGCCTCAGGGGCCAGCAAACGCGCTACCACGGTGTTCGGCCAACAGGCGCGGTTTTGGATCAACCGACAAAAGGAAGCCTGATCGTGAACGAGGCACCGCCGTGCTCTCGATTGCTCGCTGATATGGACCCGTTGTGCGCTTCGATAATGGTGCGCGCAATGGACAAGCCCATGCCCATGCCTTCGGCTTTGCTGGTGTAAAACGGCTCGAAAACCTGTTTCAATTTGTCTTCTGGAATGCCGGGCCCGCGATCTGATACGGATAGCTCGGCAAATTGATCGGCGCGCGCAGTCCGGATGGTGATAGTGCGGCTTTCGTGAGGCGTGTCCTTCATAGCCTCGACCCCGTTCAGCACAAGGTTCAAAATGACTTGTTGAAGCTGAATGCGGTCGCCGAGGATCGGTAGAGCCTCCGCCGTGATCACGTTGGCCATTTCGAATTTTCGGCTGACGGTCAGCGCCGAAAGAAACCTGATCGTCTCTTGCACAATTTCATTGAGGTCCAATCGCTTCAATTCGAACGGCGCCTTTTTGAGGAGGCTGCGCATCCTGCGAATGACCTCGGTGGCACGCCGGTCATCCTGCAAAATATCGCTCACAATTTCCCTGAGCTCGACAACATCAGAAAGCGCGGCGATATCGGGACGCTGCGATTGCAGGATCGCGGCTGCGGTTTCGGCGTTCGTCAGAATAGACCCAAGCGGCTGGTTGATCTCGTGAGCAATCGAGGCGGTCAGTTCGCCAGCGGTCGCGAAGCGATTGACGTGGGCCAGTTCAGTCATGCGCTGCCGCGACTGTACTTCGGCGAATTGACGACGACGATGCTCAAATAGTAAAAGTGCGATCAGTCCCGCTTGCGCGAGGACAAGCGCGATAGTGAACGTGATTTGCCACCAATATCGCTCCCACAAATTGGGCTCCCGGAAGTAAACCGTGCTGTCAGGCGGCAGTCTGCTTTGAGGAATTCCCCAGCGCTGCAGTTGTCGCCAGTCAAACATAGGCGCGGCCAGCTGGACAAAACTCGGCTTGATGTCGGCAACATTTTCGCCATTGAGGATGCGAAGCGCGACTTCCGCCGCCTGCTTGCTTTGTCTGGCGACGACCTGCATTGGTCCACCGACGATGCCCTCTCCGAAAAAACTTTCGTCGTGAAAAAAGATGGGTGCATTGGCTACGCTGTAAAATCGGGTAAACGCAGTGTTACCTTCATGCGCCACTCCCGCCGCATCGACATTCAAACCAATCCAGAAAATCGCACTGTGCGGCGGAAGGTTGGCCGCATCCTTGAGCATGTCTTCGAAGGAAAGTTCATTGTACCATCGAAACTGGACACGATCCGCGAACCGCGCGGTGGACTTGGCGACCTCGTTACGCCACCAGGTTTCGCTCGGCGAAGCACCGACTACGATGGCAATCGTAGTTGTTTGAGGTAGGACCTGCAGGATATTTTCAAAGAAAACAGGATCGTCGTTCGTGATTGCCACGACGGTGTCGTACTTGGTCAATTTATCGAAGTCCACGCGGCGTCGCTCTACCAGAGTGTACAGCATCGGCGTAGTTGCAAAGAGGTCCTTGCGGTGCGCCTGCACGAAATTGGCAGCAGGCGCACCGATCGCGACGATCAGGTCGGGCGGCTGGTCTATATTGAGGGAACGAAGATACTCGACAAAGGGGGCGTCCGACTTGTCGCTGCTTCGCCGGGCATTCAGCAGCGATTGGTCTTGAAATTCAATGGATGCCCGTCGGCTCAGCTCGGCGCGAAGGGCTTCCGAATAATCGGTCCAAGGCCTGAACCTGAGACCGAATGAATGCAGCATCAGTACTCGCTTTGGCTGTGGATCGGCTGCCGGACTTTGGCCTGTCATCGCGATCAACAATGCGATGCTCAGCCCGGCGGTGAAGCTCCGCACCCGACAGGTTCGCCATGAGCGAGACAGCCAGAAAAGCATCGCGGTCCGAGCCCCGATCCAAGTGGAGTACCGTATCCGCTCGATTAGATTATCAACAAGCGGAGACAAGGGGAAACTACGGGCAATTCTGACACAAGCAGGTCCGCAAGAGTTCATAGCGGGGCGTAGCGCGGTCCCCGCGATAGGCCACGTCGCCAAGAGTACCTGCAGATCGTACCTGCAGACCGATGACGCTGGGTCGCCATCGTCGGACGGTCACCGCCAGCGATTGCTTGCGCGCGCAGAGACCAAGCCGCGCTATCGCGCGTCGCTACGGATCAATAGGCGCAAATATAGTTTCCGTAATAATCGTAGCAACTGCGGCGGTACGCAGCAGCGCCAACGGCAGCCGCGCCGACCGCTGCCGCTCCCACACCGTAGCCGCGATAGCCATAGCCGCGATAGCCGCCCCGATAACCTGCGCCGCGCACTGCAACAGCGCCGCCGCCCCGCGGTCCTCGAACCGCGACCGCACCGCCGCGGTAACCGCCGCCACCCCGATAGGCACCTCCGCCGCGCCGAGCCTCGGCATCATCGGGGATCAAGCAGACGATGAGCAAAACGAAAGCGGCAAGAGGAGCGAGAATATAGCGGAGCATGATGGAACCCTTCCATGAATTCACTAAGCCCCGCTCGCGAGATTGCGGCTCACTCCGCGCGTGAGGTTGATGTAGATCAATCGAACCCGCGCACTGCGACGCCTACGCTGTGTTGAGCCGCACCTGAGGCGGCTTCCGTCACTTTCGGTGACGCAAGTGCGAAAAGGGAGGTCCGCCATGCATTCGAGAAAGCTTCTTTCGATCAGGTCAGCGACTGTTGCCGGGATTGCTGCTAGCGCCCTGTTGGGCCTTGCAGGTCTCACGCTAACTCCAGGCCCAGCCAATGCGGTCGTGTATTGCCAGTACACTGCTTACCCGGTGGGCTGCGTTGCCCGGGCAGGCGTCGTGCTCAGGCCGCGCCCGGTGGCGCGCGCTGCAGTGCGTCATAACGCCGGTGGCAATGCGAATGGCGGCGTCAATCGCGTCGGAGCCAGGCGGTAAAGGCCGATTTCGCAAGCCAGGAGGAAGCCGTCATCGTTTCGTCCCGGTGGCGGTTTTTCTTTGTCTGGCGAGGATAGGCCAGTGGTACCGCCGGGGGCGGCATTAGGGCATGAAACACACTTGGTACGTCACTTTTGAAGTGCCGCCGGACGGCACACTGTCAAGGCGGCGACATCCGCGCCTGACCAACACGTTTGAAAGCGAAGCAGCAGCCAAGGATTTTGCGCGAACCAAATTCAACGACGGACTGATCGTCACTGCAGGGACCATCATCCCTCACTTTCCGAGAGTGTCGATCCCATCGACGGAAATCCCAACGTGGCTTGAAGCACCGGGCCAGGTTGATCCAGATCAATAACTCGGCCACCGACGCTGGTGACATGCTCTGACGGGGCAGCAACCGGGAGCCTGAACATGAATGAACGTTCGGAGCCGAAACAGCTCTGTCGTCGCAACGCACTAACCTTCCTTGGATACGCAGGAGTGTTTGGGCTTTTGGCTTCGTCCGCAATTTTTGCGGCCTCAGAGGCTGTTGCTCAAACCACCGCGCCAGCCGCCGCGCCTACCACGCCGCCAGCGGACGTGCCGAAGTCAGGCACAGAACGCCGACAGGAGCGGCGCAGCGGGCGAACCGAGCGGCGACAGGAACGCCGCACGGGACGCACAGAGCGGCGCCAAGAGAGGCGTACAGGACGTGACGAGCGACGGGACGCTCGCGACGGCACCCCGGCCGCTGCGACGACCACGGAGCAGAAGAAGTAATCCGATTTGGCAAGCACAGCTACCGGGCCACCTCAACGTAGGCCCGGAAGGCCGTACAGCGCGCCGCCAGCGCCGGGCTACCAGACAGCTGCCGAGCCCCTACCGTATCCAGCCTGAAGAACGACCTTAATTCATCTTGCGCCGGAGCTTCTCAACGAGGGCGCGCAGGTCGTCAATATGTTCGGCAAGTAGCTGCCGCGCCTGCTCTATAGGTGATTGTTTCCGCTCCGGCGCGTCGTTGCCCGCAGGGTCTTCGTCAGGATCGTCCATTCTCCTTAGTACGCGGCGTACCGGAAAAAGGTTTTATCAAAAGTGGCAACAGCGTGCCCTAAATAGAGGCGCTGCGGTCTGCCTTATCCGCAGCCTCCAGTATCGCGAGCTGGCTCGCGAGGCCGGTAAAACTGCGGGATATATTCTTCAAGATGTTCAGTGTTCGCTCGGGTGTGCCGGGTTCAGCGGCCCTGCATCTGAACGCAGCGGCGAATTCCAGGCAAGCTGCGGCCGTGGGCATCGCAGCAGGTCCGGTGCCGCTGATTGCTGGTCGACGCAGAAGTTCTTCAGATGCGGCCATCTGTGCGCGTGCGCGTTTTATCTGCTGCTGCACGGCGCCCGTTGCGTGCGGATGCTCGTCAAGTGTGCTGCGGTGGCTTTCTTCGAGGTCCTTGCCCGGGTAATAGCGCATGGCTGTTCTTCGCCCTCTCCACGCATTGGATGAACGTAAATAGTTTCACTCCTCATGATCCTCTGCAAGGAGGGGTGCGGATTTCGGAATAATAGCACTCTACGCCTGTTTTGCCCGACGGCGCAATGGCCTCAACAGGCACCTACTGGATCGACGGATTCATCAGGCGCTTAAGTCCTTGATTCTGCTCGCCCCGGCTACCGTGCATGGGGTTGTTTTCGAGGTTTTTGATTCAAGGACGCCATGCGCCGCCGCCGTAAGCGCGTCGCGACGACCGTCAGCTCTGCCGAAAGCCCATCCGGAAGGCGCCCCAGTGCTTGCCGCGGATCATGATCGGCGAGGACAGATCCTTCATCAGAACGAACTGCCCGCCGCCCATGTCGCGGCGATAGGTCTGCAGCAGGAACGGCTTGGTGTTGGCCGCGACCTTCTGCACCGCGCGATCGGTGAACAGGCGGCGGTTGCGGCAATTGGCGTTATTCCAGACCGGGTCCTTGCCCTGCGGCAGGCGGTAGTTCGGGTTGTGCGTCGGCAGATAGCCGCCCTTGGCCCAGGCGACGCAGAACACGATGCGGGGATCGGACTTCTGGATCGGGTCCTGGATCGCGGGCAGCAAGCGGTCGGTGAAGTCGACATAGTCAGTGTTGTACTGCTTGGGATCGGTGCCGGGGATTTCCCGGTAGTTCTCGTCCATGAACTGGTCGAGCGTGATCTCGCCGCGGCCGATGGCCGCTTCGAACTCGTCGGAGATCCGCTTGGCGGTCTCGACGACGGTTCGGATCAGCGGTGCATCGGATGTCTCCACGCCGCTGTCGGCGATCAGCGCGATCAGGCCTTCGGACGTGTCGAGCAGCTTCGTCACCCGCTGATCGGCGTTCTTGAGATCGCGCGAGGAGAGGTCGACGCCCCTGGCGAGTTCGTTGAGCTCGCTGATGACGGTGTCGCAGTGTCCGAGATTGGAGGTCGCCGCGCGCGTGACGCTGCCGATCTCGGCTTCCACGGAGGCGAAGCCCTGCTGGACCCGCGAGATGATGCCGGAGATGCGCTGGGCGCCTTCGCCGGCCGTCTTCGCACGCTGCGAGGCGTCGCTGCTCTCGCCGATCAGGCCTTCGATCTGGCCGTCGAGATCGCGCACGGTGTCGGAGATCTGGTGTGTGGCCTGGCGCGTGGCTTCCGCGAGGTTCTTGACCTCGCTTGCGACCACCGCGAAGCCGCGGCCGGCATTGCCGGCGCGTGCCGCCTCGATGGTGGCGTTGAGCGCGAGCAGATTGGTCTGCTTCGCGATCGCCTCGATCGAGCCCGACACTTTTGCGACTTGTGCCAGCGCGGAGCCGACGGCGCTCAGGCGCGCCTCGATCCGCTCCACGGCTGCAACGAGCTCGGAGATGTGGCTGACCGCGGCGTCGACTGCGCCGCGCGACTGCGCGATCTCGCCGACCGCCGCTGACGTGGTCGTTTGCACCGCCTGCGACGCGTTGGCGATGTCGTGATTGGCCGACACCATCGTCTCGGCGGTTTCCTGGAGATGATGAAACCGTTCCGACTGGTTCGCGACGCGGCTTGCGACTTCCTGGACGTTGCCGGCGATGTCAGCGAGTTCCACGCCGAGGCCGCCGATGCGGTCGGCGAGCTGATCGATCAGCCGTTCGGCAAGCGTTCGGTTGGAGCCGGTGTCCAGTACTGCAAGTTGTACGACGGACATGTCTTGAGAGTCCTCCAGTCAGAGCCGTTCGCCGGCTCTCCGCGGCATTCCCATTCCAATTCCGGACCTAAGAGGTGATTCGCGCCTTGGCGTCTTGCCTGAGCGCGCACTAGAGCTTGTAGGCCGTCCTGAATCCGCCCCAGTGGCGGCCCTGCACGCGGATCGGAACGTCGATCTCGCGCATCATCACCGTATTTCCGTTCCCCATGTCGCGCGCATAGCTCTGCACCAGATACGAGCGCAGGTTGCGCGCGGCAGCCAACCCCGCCGGATCGTTGAACATCCGCCGGTTGCGGCTGTTGGCCGTGTTCCAGGCAGCATCGCCCGGCCGCTGCGGATGCGAATAGATCCTGTTGTGCACCGGCAGGAAGCCGTTGCGGTCGACCATGGCGCAGAACGCCAAGCGCGGGTCCTTTGCCAGAAAAGCCTCCTGGAACGCCGGCAGCGCGCGGTCGGCCCAGTCCAGATATCTGGTGCGGTACTGCTGCGGATTGGTTCCGGCGATTTCGGCGTAGTCAGTGTCGAAGAGGTCGTCGATCTTCACCTCGCCGCGGGCAACCGCCTGCTCGAAGATCGCGGTCAGCGCGTTGCCCGCTTCCATGGCGCGGGTGACGAACTCGGTGTTCTCTTCGTGGATCGACCAGAGCCTGTCCTCGATCTTCTCGCTGAGCGCAGCATCGGGATTGACGAATTGCGCGCGGGCGCCGGCCTTGGATTGCTCGACCACGCGCAGGCGGCATACGCCGACGCCTTCGAGGGTGCCTTCGACCATTGCTTGCGACGCAAGGCGGCCCGCGTCCGCGCCGCCGATCAGCACGCCGTCCATCGCTATCTCGTAGACCGGCAGCACGCCGCGGACGGTTTCGAGCTTGAGATGGCAGGGCAGCCGCTCGGTCTTGCGGCGGTCGTCGTGCTCGCTCTGGCGCAGCAGCACGGCGCAACGCGATTTCAGTTTCTGTGCGAAGGCGGTCACGGCCTTGCCGGCGCTGGCGACGTTCTCGCCGTGGCTCTCGGCTGCCTTGGTCGCAGCATCGATCTCGGCTGCGCTTTCGCCGACCGAGATGATGAACTCCGACGCGCTTGTCGCGTTGCCGGAGACTTCGCTGGTGGTGGCGTTCTGTTCGGCGACTGCGCCGTTGACGGTCTCGAACACCGGGCGGATCGCCTCGATCGCCTGCGAGATGCGGTGCACCGCATCCGCGGAGCCGGCGGCGTCGCGCTGCAGCGCGTCGATCTTTTTGGTGATCTCCTCCGTCGCGCCCTGGGTCTGCACCGCGAGTGCCTTCACCTCGGTGGCGACGACCGCAAAGCCTCTTCCCGCAGCGCCCGCGCGCGCGGCCTCGATGGTCGAGTTGAGCGCGAGCAGCGTCGTCTGCCGTGCGATCTGCGCGATCAGGTTGACGACGTTGCCGATGGCGGCCGAGGATTCGCGCAAGCGATCGACGTTGGCGCGGGCTTCCTGCGCCGCGGCGCTGGCCTCGTCGGCGAGCTTGCCGGCCTCGCGGACCTGCGCCCCGATGCCCAGCGCGGACTGGGTGAATTTGTCGGCGGCATGGGCGAAGGTGGAGGCGTTCGATTGTGCAGCGTTGGTCCGGCCGGTCAGAGCGTCGGTGCGGTCGCGGATGGCGGCAAGCGTCGTGGCGGTCGCCTCGGCGCCGCCGGCTACCGAATTGGCGGCGCGCTCGAGCTGGCGAATCATGGCGCCCAGCTCGAGTTCCAGCAGTTCCAGGATTTCCTTGGCCGAATCGCTCTCGACGGCCGCGGCAGGCTCGGAATGGGCCGCCGGCTGCGCAGCCTGCGGGGCAGCCGCAGTTGCAGCCATGTCCGGCAGACGCTTCCGAAATAGTCCGAATGCCATCAGGTCTCTCTTGTCGGGGGACGGTCGGAGGCTATTTTCGCAGGCTGGAATGAAATCAGGGTTAACGGTGCCTGACATCTAGGCACGGGCCCATACGGTGTTACCTTAAAGTCGTAGAGCCTCTTTCTTTCCAGGGGGGTGGCGGCCTATAAGGCCGCGCTTCCCACGCTCACCTTGGCGCACGAGTCCCTAGAGAAGATCACGCATGGCCGGACATTCCCAATTCAAGAACATCATGCACCGCAAGGGGCGGCAGGATGCCCAGAAGTCGAAACTGTTCGGCAAGCTGGCGCGGGAAATCACCGTTGCGGCCAAGCTGGGGACGCCCGACCCCAACATGAACCCGCGCCTGCGGGCAGCGATCACCGCTGCGCGTCAGGAGAACATGCCGAAGGACAATATCGAGCGCGCCGTCAAGAAGGCGCTCGGCAATGACGGCGAGAATTATGACGAGATCCGCTACGAGGGTTACGGCCCAGGCGGCGTTGCCGTCATCGTCGAGGCGCTGACCGACAATCGCAACCGTGCGGCTTCCGACATCCGCTCCTTCTTCACCAAGTCCGGCGGCAATCTCGGTGAAACCGGCTCGGTGTCCTTCATGTTCGACCGCACCGGCATCGTCGAATACGACCGCAGCGTCGCCTCCGACGATGCGGTGCTGGATGCCGCGATCGAGGCCGGCGCCGACGACGTGATCTCGAGCGAAGGCGGCCACGAGATCTACGCCTCGACTGAAGGCTATCGCGACGTCGCCAAGGCGCTGGAAGCCAAGTTCGGCGAGCCGCGCAAGGCCGCGCTGATCTGGAAGCCGCAGAACACCGTCGCGGTCGACGACGAGACCGCCGAGAAGCTGCTCAGGCTGATGGACCTGCTCAACGAGCACGACGACGTCCAGCACGTCTACGCCAATTTCGAGGTGTCGGACGCGCTGCTGGCGAAGATGGGCGGGTAGGGGGCCACTTCCCCTGTTACTTCCGTTCTGTTTCTGTTTCCCCCACGGCGGCCAGCCGCTATCACTGGCCCATGACGACGCTCCCGATTCGTGGCCCCGTTCGCATCATCGGCATCGACCCTGGCCTGCGCCGCACCGGCTGGGGCGTGATCGAGGCCGAGGGCAACCGCCTGATCTACATTGCCTGTGGCTCGGTAGAACCGCCGGACGATTTGCCGCTGGCGAGCCGGCTGCTCGCGATCCATGAGGGGCTCGCCGCCATCCTGTCCGGTCACAAGCCGATGGAAGCCGCGGTCGAACAGACTTTCGTCAACAAGGACGGAGTCGCGACGCTGAAGCTCGGCCAGGCCCGCGGCGTCGCCATGCTCGCGCCTGCGATGTTCGGCATCAGTGTTGCCGAATACGCGCCGAACCAGGTGAAAAAGACGGTGGTCGGCGCCGGCCACGCCGACAAGCAGCAGATCGCGATGATGCTCAAGATTTTGCTGCCCAAGGCCGATCCGCCGTCCGCGGACGCCGCCGACGCGCTCGCCATTGCCATCACCCATGCCCATCATCGCCAGAGCACCGCGCTGCGGCTGAAGGTGGCAGGCTTATGATCGGCAAGCTCAAGGGCCTGATCGATTCCTACGGCGAGGATTTCGTCATCCTCGACGTCGGCGGTGTCGGTTATCAGGTGCATTGTTCGACGCTCACGCTGCAGCATCTGCCCTCGCCGGGCGAGGCCGCCGTGCTGTCGATCGAGACCTATGTGCGCGAGGATCAGATCAAGCTGTTCGGCTTCCGCAGCGACCAGGAACGCGAATGGTTTCGCCTGCTCCAGACCGTGCAGGGTGTCGGCGCCAAGGTCGCGCTTGCCGTGCTCGGCACGCTGCAGCCGTCCGACCTCGCCAACGCCATCGCGCTGCGCGACAAGGCCGCGGTGGCGCGCACGCCTGGTGTCGGCCCCAAGGTCGCGGAGCGCATCGTCACCGAACTGAAGGACAAGGCGCCGGCCTTTGCCAATGTCGATCCGGCGGTCGTGCATCTCGCCGGTGCCGTGGACGACCAGCGCGCGCCCCGGCCCGTGGCGGACGCGATCTCCGCGCTGGTCAATCTCGGCTACGGCCAGCCGCAGGCCGCGGCCGCGATCGCATCGGCCTCGCGCAGCGCGGGCGAGAGCGCCGAGACCGCGCAGCTCATCCGGCTGGGCCTGAAGGAGCTGTCGAAGTGAGTGCGGCCCGCGCCAATCCCGTCGCCGTTCTTTTTCGTCGCCTTTCGCGCGTGGCCGGTATCGTCGTGATCTTCGCCGTTGTGGGGCCGCTGACGGTCGCCGCGCTGGTTTCGGTGATGGTGACGACGCTCGGTGCCGCGGTGCTGCAGATGTTTCTTGCGCTCATCGAGCTGGAAGCACTGCGCACCCTGGTTTCGATCGCGATCGTGCTGCTGGCCATCGCCACGGTTCTCGCCTCGTTCCTTCCCGCAGTCGCCGCCGGCTTGATCTTCGCGCTGGCCGCGGTCTACGCCGACCTCAACATGATCTGGATGGCGTGGCTCGCCGCGGCCGTGGCCGCCGCCGGCTTCGTCGGGTTTGGCATGTTCGTTGTGCCCGCCGAAACCTCCGCAGTGATCTTGCCGAGTGTCCGTTCCGCGCCTGAGGCGCTGAAGCTGTCCGCCATGCTCGCTATCGTCGCTGTCATGCCGGCCAGCCTGTGCTGGTGGCTCGCGAAACCGCTGCACCGTGTTATCCTGCCCGCATGAGCACTCCTCCCCGCATGGTCACGCCCGAGCGCCGCAGCGATGATGTCGGCGACACTGCGCTGCGTCCGCAATCGCTATCCGATTTCGTCGGCCAGCAGCAGGCGCGCAAGAACCTCTCGATTTTCATCGAGGCGGCGCGCAAGCGCGGCGAGGCGCTCGATCACGTGCTGTTCGTCGGTCCGCCGGGCCTTGGCAAGACCACGCTGGCGCAGATCGTGGCCAAGGAGCTCGGTGTCGGCTTTCGCGCCACGTCGGGCCCGGTGATCGCCAAGGCTGGCGATCTTGCCGCGCTGCTCACCAATCTCGAAGAGCGTGACGTGCTGTTCATCGACGAGATCCATCGCCTGAGCCCGGCAGTGGAAGAGGTGCTCTATCCCGCGATGGAGGACTTCCAGCTCGACCTTATCATCGGCGAGGGCCCGGCGGCTCGCTCGGTCAAGATCGAGCTGTCGAAATTCACCCTCGTCGGCGCCACCACGCGCGCCGGCCTGCTCACCAATCCCTTGCGCGATCGATTCGGCATTCCTATCCGGCTCAATTTCTACACCATCGAAGAGCTGGAAAGCATCGTCACCCGTGGCGCCCGGGTGCTCAATGTCGGCATGAGCGCGGACGGCGCCAACGAGATCGCGCGCCGCGCCCGTGGCACGCCGCGTATTGCCGGCCGGCTGCTGCGCCGCGTGCGCGATTTTGCCTCGGCGGCCGATGCCGACAGGATCGATCGCAAGATTGCCGACCACGCGCTGAGCGCGCTCGAGGTCGATGCCGCCGGCCTCGATGCCATGGACCGCCGCTACCTCACGACCATCGCGCAGAACTATGGCGGCGGCCCGGTCGGCGTCGAGACGATGGCCGCCGCTCTGTCGGAGCCACGCGATGCGATCGAGGACATCATCGAACCCTATCTGATCCAGTGTGGCTATCTGCAGCGGACCCCGCGCGGCCGCCTGCTCACCTCGCACGCCTTCCGCCATCTCGGGATCGCCGAGCCCTCGCGCGATGTGGCGGCACAGTTCGGCCTGTTCGGCACCGACGAGAGTGACGACTGATCTGCGCAAGTACGGACTGCTCGGCCGTCATTAATTTCCGGTCATCTCGTGCAGAGGGTCTGCACAAACGCACCCCATTTCTGCTCCAATAGGGTCGCATCAAGGAGCTGCATCACCATCGAGCTTCCATGATCACGCGTCGTCATCTCATCCGTTCCATCGGCGCCCTGTCCGCCCTCGGCGTCTCGACCGCGGCCTATGGCGTCGGCGTCGAGCCGGTGCTGCGGCTTCGCGTCACCCGCTATCATCCAACCCCGCGGCAATGGCCGGCGGATTTCCAGCTGAAGATCGCGGTGATCGCCGACATCCATGCCTGCGATCCCTGGATGTCGCTGGAGCGGATCGAGGCCATCGTCGATCGCACCAATGCGCTCAACGCGGATATCATCGTGCTGCTCGGCGACTATGTCGCCGGCCTGCACCAGGTCACGCGCATCATTCCGGCGAACGAATGGGCCAAGGTGCTGGCCGGCCTGAAAGCGCCGCTCGGCGTCCATGCCGTCATGGGCAACCACGACTATTGGGTGGACAGGACCGTGCAGCAGGCTGGGCACGGGCCGACGGTCGCGCATCGCGCGCTGGAGGCGGCCGGCATTCCCGTCTACGAGAACGACGTCGTGCGGCTCGCCAAGGACGGCCGCGCGTTCTGGCTCGCGGGCCTCGGCGATCAGCTCGCCTTTCTGCCGGCGCGACGCTTCCGGAGCACGGGGCGCTTCGGCGCCGATGATCTCGACGCGACGCTTGCCAAGGTCAGCGACGACGCGCCGATCATCCTGCTCGCGCATGAGCCCAATATCGCGCCGCGTGTGCCCGCCCGAGTCGCGTTGCAACTGTCCGGCCACACCCATGGCGGCCAGGTCCGCCTGCTCGGCTGGTCGCCGGCGGTTCCACCGCAGCACGGCCTCCGGCTCGCCTATGGTCATGTCCGGCTGAAATGCGACGTCATCATCTCCGGCGGCCTCGGTTGCAGCATCATGCCGCTCCGCGTCGGTGTGCCGCCGGAGATCGTCGAGGTCAGGCTGGGACGGGGGCCGGCGGTCGCGTAGTCCAGCTTGCGCGGCCGGCCGTTTTTGCGCAAAACGGGCCTCTATCTGAAAGCGAAGAGGCTCGCGACGTGACAGCTCATCTCGACGGCGAGATCCGCGACGGCCGCCACCACATGCAGGTCCGCGTCTACTACGAGGACACGGATTTCCCTGACTTGCCATTGTCGTAGTATGCAAACGTGCTGATCTCTCGCTCCTTGCTGCGGTTTTCGGGAAAAAGGTTCCTTCCGTAAAGCGCGGAGCTGTTCAGGTAGGGCGTATATTCGTAGGGCATCCGCTTGCGAACCGGATGCACTACTATGCATTCAATCAAGTTGCGGAAGGCAATGCGAGTTTCGATCGCCTTCGGATTGGTTTTGAGCGCGGTGATAAGCCTTCTAACCTCCGAGGAGTATCGGTCACTGAATTTCGGGCGATCGAAGCCAACTATATTTTCGCCGCCACCGCCCAGCAGCCGCAAGCGCTCTTCAACGCTTTCCCGCTCCAGGTCGCACTCATCGATCCGCTTGAGCAATTCGTCCGGCTTGCGGCGGCTATTTGCGATGGCATAAGAGAGGCGTTCGATCTCGGTAGTCAATACGCGGCGTCGACGCTCTAGCTTATTGTGTTCGCTGCCATTGTTCCGATCGTTTTTGCGCTCCTCCTTCCAAGTACGCATCGCCTCTCCAATGGCTTTCGGCGAAAGCAATTTCACCTGGATTTTTTCGGAGGCATCCTCGAGCAGAACGTCCATATCAAAGCTACGGGTGTGCTCGCAGGTGCCCCGCTGATGCGCGCTCGCGCATGCCGCGCGCGGCGCACCGTTACGCGAGGATTGAGCGATTCGCATATGGCCATTGCAGACGCCACACCGGAGCACACCGGCAAGCGGGTGCTCATTGTTGCGCGGACTCACGGCGCGACGCCGCGGCTGGCCAGTCGGTCCGAACATAGATACCGCGCGCACCCTACGAACCTTCTGCGCTAGATCCCAGAGCCCTTGCGGAACGATCCGCAGCTCTGGCTTTTTGACGATAATGTGGCGTTCTGCTGGATTGCGGCGCTTCTGTTTCTTCTGCGTCTCTGGGTTAAGAATTGTCGAGCGAACGTTCCAATGTATCTCGCCGATGTATAGTTCGTTGCCGATAATGCCGCGACCATGCCGACCGCCTGTGATGCACTGATGGTTCCAGGTGGTGCGACCCGCCTTGTTCTTGTGACGAGTTGCCCCTGGTGAGGGCACGCCTTCGCGGGTGAGGTCAGCGGCGATAGTTCGGGTCGAGCGGCCCGCTGCATATTCTTTGAAGATGCGGAGCACAATCTTTGCTTCGTTCTCATCGATTACGCGCTCGCCGGGCGCGCCCGGCCTCGGCCGATAACCATAGGCGTATGAGCCCGGAATTCTTCCGTTCGCAACAGCGTTGTCATGGCCGCGCCGAACCTTTTCGGCGAGCTGCGGCTTGTAAATCGTGTTGTACAGACTTGCGATGCTAATGTCAGTGGCGGTCGCGTAGACTCCTTTCTGATCCATCAACTCAACGCCGTTGAACTCGAAAACCTGCTTGAGACGCTGGATGGTTGCGGGATCGCGCGACAAGCGGTCGAAATGCTCAACGACGACTACGTCAAACTGCTGGCTTCGCACACCGTTGAGCAAGCGCTGATAGCCGTCCCGCGCACCTTCGGTAAGACCAGATTTTGCGGCATCCACAAACTCGCCGACGACATCGAGGTTGTTGCGCAATGCGACCTTGCGGCAGAGTAACAGCTGACCGTCAATCGAGCTCGCCTTTTGCATGTCGCTCGAATAGCGCGCGTATATTACGGCCGTTTTCTTCGATGACGGTGTCGTCATGCCGGTCCTCTATCGGCTGCCCCGAGCCATGATTTTCATCCCGTGCGATCTGACGTCCGATGGCGCGCGCCAACTCAAACCAGATTTCCTCATTGTCCGGATTATCCCAGCTCTGAGGATGGGAGGGGGCAAGCGGTCGAATGGTCGCTCGTTGTCGTCGGAAAGATCGGATGCGGGTAGGCATTTGCAAACTCGCGAGCGGAAGCTAGCGTAAATTTCCGCGCTGCGCTACGGCCAAGCCGCAGCGATTACTCGCAACGCGTCCCTCATGCTGGCTTCGGCAGCGTCGAATGAAAATGAAATTCGTCAAGTGCCGCAGCGTGCGTGAGGGCATTCCTGGCGATGAGGCGCGTAGTCCAGAGCAGAAATGCTAAGCAAAGCAGAGTAAAAATACTTGCGGGTGGCGGCGGCGTAAGTTTGTTATCGGGTGCGGGTGCGGGTGCGGGTGCGGGTGCGGGTGCGGGTGCGGGTGCGGGTGCGGGTGCGGGTGCGGGTGCGGGTGCCCGGTGCGTAGGAGCCGTCCTCGGTTCCCCACAGATTGTAGTGGCTGCCGCAGAGCCCCGGCGAACTGTAACGTTCAGCCCAGACGCGGTGGTCCGAGCCCAAGGAGCCTTCGATGATTGGGTCTTTTCTTATTCCGCTTGTTCGATCGCTCTTGCGTCGAGGCTCCAAGAGCTAGCAATCGCGCCTTCGTGAGCTCCGCAGTAAGGCGCGAAAAGCACTGTCAGAAATACTCGTGTTCCTCAGCATGCTGTAACTGGCGCTCGGGCAACCGGTTCGCCGGCAAGAGGGCCGGGCCGCTCAGCTGGCGGCCGGAAGGCTGACGCTCGAATCATCGCTCAAAGGCGCGATGGTTTCCAGCGTCATGTAACGGGCGCGCTGGACGGCCCATTGTCGTTCTGTTCGAGCAGGACCGCTCCAATGAGGCGAACCATGGCCTTCTCCTTGGGGAACATGCCGACCATATGTCCAAACCGGTTCACAGCCCTGCTGCACCACATCGAGAAAGACGCTCTGCTTCGGGCGTTTCGACGACAAAAGCCCGCAGGCCGGCGCGGAGGTCGATGGGATAAGGGAGGCAAAGTACGAAGAGGGGCTCACGGACCAATCCGCGATCTCTGCGCACGGGTCCACACTGTCCCTACCGGCTACAGCCGGTGCGGCGCGTCTACATCCCCAAGCCGACGGGGTAGGCGGCCTCTCGGTGTGCCGGCCGCTAGAGGACAAGATCGTCCAAAGCGCGGTGGCCGAGGTGTTGAGCGCCGCCTATGAGGTCGAATTCCTCGGGTTCTCCTACGGCTTCCGGCCGGGGCGGAATCCTCAGATGGAGCTTGATGCCCTGCATCCGGCTATCATGACATATCCAGTGTCTTCGATTCGGTCGACCACGAGTGGCTGCTGCGGATGGTGGCGCACAGGATTGCCGATCCTCGTATCCTGCAGCTCATCGAGCTGCGGCTGCGAGCTGGCGTTCTTGAGAGCGGCGAGAAGCAAGACACACACCGCAAAGGGCAGGATCAGTCCGCTCCTTTCCAACATCTTCCTGCATTACCTCCTCGATCGCTGGGTCGACCACTGGAGCGGTCGCCATGCACGCGGTCGCGTTGTGACCGTGCGCTTTGCGCACGACTTCGTCATCGGCTTCGAGAGCAAGGCAGATGCCCAGGAAATGCTCTTGGCCCTCAAGGCGCGACTGGCCGGCGCTCCATGCGGACAAAACCCGGTTGATCGAGTTTGGCGCGGTTCGCGGCCCTCCCGCGTCAGCCGCGCAGCGAGCGGTGGCCGAGACCTTCGCCTTCCTGGGGTTCACTTACTTGCGGGCGGACCCGAGATGGCCGGTTCATCGTGAAGCACAAGACCGAAGGAAAACGCCTGTGCTCTCGAACAACATCACAAGTCTCGCGCGGCTCATGCGGGCGCCGCTCGTCGACAAACGTTGGTATAGGTTATGCAACCCGTTCTATATCCCCCGCTTACCTCTGTAGAGTTGAGCTGCCCGTCGGCTTGTCTGTAGTTTCAGCGTCGAAGCTGGATTGTCCGAAGGGTGGGGCGGCGCGAAATCCTAAGCTGAGTTGATAAGTGTTGGAGGTCCATCAGCACATTGTGTGCTTCCTCCAGAAGCAAGACCCAGTGATCTTGGACATCGGCTGCTACGACGGAGCTGACTCTTTACATTGTCTGCGGCTTTGCCCAGAGGCTCAGCTCTACTGGTTCGAGCCGGACCCCCCGGGGCGGTTGCTAGCTTAAGAGAAACATGGGGCTCTACCCTGAGAAGGTGCCCCTGGCCACAGTCGCCGCGTTGATGACTGTTGCTGTAGCCTGGCTTACTGGCCAATTTCCGTCAGTCTATTGAATGCGAGCATCGCGATGGCATTTACCGAGCTCTTCATCAAACGTCCGATATTGTCTATCGTCGTCAGTCTCCTGATCCTGCTGACCGGCATTGGTGCGGCCACCGTTTTGCCAATCCGGCAGTATCCTAAGCTGACCAACACGGTCGTCAATATCACAACCTCTTATCCTGGCGCCTCCGCCGACATGATCCAGGGGTTCATCACCACGCCCCTTGAGCAAGCGCTCGCTTCGGCCGAAGGCGTTGATTACATTACGTCCTCCTCGGTGCTCGGTGCCTCGACGATCCAGGTCTATATCAAGCTCAATTTCGAGCCCAACGAGGCGCTCACTGAAGTGCTCTCCAAGGTCAACTCGGTCAAATATTTAATCCCTAAGGAATCGAACGATCCGGTCGTCACCAAATCTGCCGGTCAGACTACAGCTGTCATGTATATCGCCTTCTCCAGCGAAGAACTGACGGCCAGCGCGATCTCCGACTATCTCTCGCGCGTGGTGCAACCGATTATGTCAACTGTAGACGGCGTCGCAGCGGCAGACATCCTCGGCGGCCAGAGTTTTGCGATGCGGTTATGGCTCGATCCCGCGAGAATGGCGGGCCACGGCGTGTCGCCAGCTGATGTTTCGGCTGCAATCGCGGCCAACAACTTCCAGGCTGCGGCCGGCCAGACTAAGGGCTATTTCACTCTCTCCGACGTCACGGTCAACACTGATCTGCGGAGTGTTGATGACTTCAAGCGCATGATCGTCAAAGCCAACGACGGCGGCTTTGTGCGCATGGAGGACATCGCGACAGTCGAGCTTGCGGCGCAGAGCACAAACGCCAGCGTCGCGATGAACGGCGAACACGCGATCTTCGTCGCCGTGCAGGCGAGCCCAGAAGGTAATCCACTGAACATAGCGCGAGGCGTTCGGGCACTGCTTCCAGAAATGAAGCGCAGCCTGCCGCCATCGCTGAAGATGGAAGTGGCCTACGACTCCACCAAGTTCATCCAATCATCGGTAGACGAGGTGGAGAAGACGCTCCTTGAGGCGGTCGCGATCGTGGTGTTGGTGATCTTCCTGTTCCTGGCCTCCCTGCGGTCTGTCATCATTCCGGTCGTCACCATTCCGCTGTCCATTATTGGCGTCTGCGGTATGATGCTGGCGCTGGGGTTCTCATTCAATTTGCTGACCCTCCTTGCGATGGTGCTTGCGATCGGTCTTGTGGTTGATGACGCAATTGTCGTGGTGGAGAACGTTCATCGCCATATGGAAGAAGGTGCGTCGCCCGCGCAGGCCGCTACGAACGGCGCGGGCGAGATCGTCGGCCCCGTCCTCTCCATGACGATTACGTTGGCCGCCGTGTACGCGCCCATCGGCTTTCTCGGCGGCCTCACCGGCGCGCTGTTCCGCGAATTCGCGTTTACACTGGCGGGTTCGGTGATCGTGTCGGGCGTGATCGCGTTGACGCTGTCGCCCATGATGTGCGCGGTCTTCCTGAAGAGCGCTGAAGAGGGGCGGTTTGCAAAGTTTGTGAATCGTGTGTTCAGCGCTATGACGCGCTGGTACGGCCGCAAGCTCGACCGCTCGCTCGACTATCGCCCGATTACCGGGCTGTTTGCGCTGACCATGCTGGGCCTCGTCGCCTTTCTGTATATGCACACTTCCAAGGAACTCGCACCCGAGGAGGATCAGGGCATCGTATTCGCACTGACAAAAGCGCCGAAATACGCCAATATTGATTACCTGGATTATTACGGCGCCAAGCTCGACAAGGCACTCCAGAAGTTTCCCGAGACGGATTTTCGCTTCGTGCTCAACGGCATCAGCGGTCCGCAGGGCGGCATGGCCGGGATGTTGCTTAAGCCTTGGGCCGAGCGCAAGCGCTCATCGATCGCGCTGAAATCGCTGGTCCAGGCCGAGCTGTCCAAACTGGAAGGCATCAACGCATTTGCCTTTAGCTTGCCGCCGCTTCCGGGCGGTTCCGGCGGCTTACCAGTGCAGATGGTGATCAAATCGACGCTCGGTTTCCAGTACATCTACGAGCAGATGTCGGAGCTGAAGGATGCCGCGCGCAAGAGCGGTCTGTTCATGGTCAGCGACTCTGACCTTGAGTTCAACCAGCCGGGGGTGCGAATCAAGGTCGATCGATCCAAGGCGAGCGACCTTGGCATCACCATGCAGAACGTCGGTAGCGCGCTCGCGACCCTCCTTGGCGGAAACTACGTCAATCGCTTCAACCTGCAGGGCCGCTCCTACGAAGTGATCCCGCAGGTGCCGCGCGAGAAACGCCTGACGCCGGAATCACTTGGGAGCTATTATGTCAAGACAGCGGCGGGCTCGATGCTGCCGCTATCGACCGTGGTCTCCATCGAGACTGCGACCAATCCGAACGCACTCACCCACTACAACCAGGTCAACTCCGCGACCTTCCAAGCCGTACCGATGCCCGGAGTCACGATCGGTCAGGCTGTGGACTTCCTCGACGTCGAGGCAATGAAACTGCCCGCAGAGTTCAGCCACGACTTCCTCGGGGACGCCCGTCAATATGTGCAGGAGGGTAACAAACTAGTCATCACCTTTGCGTTTGCACTCATCGTCATTTTCTTGGTGCTCGCGGCGCAGTTCGAAAGTCTGCGCGATCCCCTCATCATCATGTTCAGCGTTCCCATGGCAATCGCCGGCGCCTTAATCCCGCTATTCTTTGGCTTGGCGACGATGAACATCTACACCCAAATCGGACTGTTGACATTGGCTGGGCTGATATCCAAGCACGGTATTCTGATGGTCCAGTTCGCCAATCAGCTGCAGCTCAAGGAGAGACTCGATTCCCGCTCGGCCATCGAGATGGCGGCGCGCGTCCGCCTCCGCCCAATCTTGATGACCACCGCGGCGATGGTCACGGGCCTCTTACCTTTGTTGACCGCAACGGGTGCTGGCGCCGCGAGCCGCTTCTCGATCGGGCTCGTGGTCGTCGCGGGCATGTCCATCGGCACGCTGTTCACGCTTTTCGTGCTGCCGGCGCTCTATGTCGCGATCGC
The DNA here is from genome assembly GCF_055807555.1 of Bradyrhizobium sp. Ken64. NCBI lineage: Bacteria > Pseudomonadati > Pseudomonadota > Alphaproteobacteria > Hyphomicrobiales > Nitrobacteraceae > Bradyrhizobium > Bradyrhizobium sp. Ken64. The sequence goes on from NZ_JBVVPA010000021.1 coordinate 21,190, forward strand.
GTCGGATCACCGCGCCGACGCGAGTTCCGATCACGTCCAGAACGCCGCCGAGCTCACCTTCATCGGAGCATCCGATGCCCACCTGGCCAAGCGATGATCCTAACGATCAACTCGGGTTTGCTCGATCGCGCCGCTAGCGTAGCGGCGCTGCTCGCCGACCGCGGTAACTTGATCGCACTGGGTGCCTGCAGTTCATGGCGGCGGACAGGAAGGATGATCCGCGGCTGCTGCGCTTCGTCTCGATCTACTGCTTGCCCGAGGTGAAGGACTACATCGCGACCAAATACGGCCGCTTCATTGTGCAGATGTGGTGAGCGACGGATGCCTGGGAGGGTTTCACGGTCCCTTGCGCGTCCGGAGCTTCAAGCCGGTGGTGCGAAGCTTGGGGAGAATCATGTGTTCGGCGAAGAGCGCGTCACGGATCCGTTTCTGCTCCGACAGGCGGATGCTGTTGTTACCTGACCGAGCAGGCCACCGCCACGTGATTTGCCGGACATCACGGCAGCATAACTCGCAAGATTGACGTCGCCCGGGACAGGGACAGAATCCATGTTCCCCGAATGGGTGGTGTACCCATTTTTCAATTGGTTCTTGGTGGAGAATTATTCACTTCCTGACCGCGCTGCAATTGCTGTCTGAAAAGAGACCGCTGATGTGCTGCAGGCTTAGATAGTTGCCAAGAAATTCAGTCCCCGCCAATTTTGGGCGCGAAACGAGCCGGCCAAGACGCGATAGTCCGGCGATTACTCGAGCGCGGCCGCCATTTCGGCTAAGGTTTGGGGATCGGAGGTTCCCGGGATGAACCCGCGGTCGGTGCGGGCCTGACTGCACTCTATCGGATGCGGCGGGGCGAGGCATCGGTTCCTGTGGACAGCTGTTCGCCCGGTTTACGTCCGCAGCTATTGGTTGGGTGGAAATAACCAGTCGGCCAAGGGATGCATCCGTGACCAGTCAGCGCGGACGCTCGAGTCCGGCACCTCGCCAGCGTCAATTGAGGCTTCGCCCGTCGAAGCGTCGAACGGGGGGTATTGACGGCGATGTCTATGGCACGCTCGCGCACATGCGGGCTTGCGCGATCTTGCATCCACCCGTGCTCCTCGCATTGGCGGCTAGCGCCGACCTGCTGCAGCACCAAGTCGCCCAGCCGCAGCGTCCGGGATGGCGGGTCGTCTCGCCGGTACAATCAGCATCGAATTCGCTCCTGAGGACGAATCCCTCAGATCGTTCCGCGGTTAGCACAACGCGGGATTCCGAATCGTTTGGCCGGAAGCCTTTCGAATGCGGTCACGTGATGGGTGTCCTCATAGCCAAACCGGGCGCTCCGGTCGGATCCAAGGGCTCTTCTGTGAGCGCGGAAATCTGGCCGCGGGCGTGGCGGATGAAGAGCCGAATCGCAGATCGAGCAAGTCCGCTTCTGAGCCGAAGAACGACAGGCGCGCCGCATCGACACAGTCCCAAATGAGCGACGAATTCAGCGATCGGGCCCGTCATATTCCGCCCAACTATCCGTCGTCTCGTACACCCTCACGCTCGAGAGTTGGCCGAGGCGCGGTTTCGCGTGCTCCCAGATCCAGATGGCGATATTTTCCGCCGTCGGATTTTCCAGTCCCGGGACGTCGTTCAGGCAATGGTGATCGAGCTTCTTTATAATAAGTCCAAACGCTTCCTCCAAGTTCAAGAAATCCATTACGAATCCGGTGTGCGGATCGACGGCCCCGTTCAGCACGACCTCGACGCGATAGGAATGACCATGCACCCGATGACAGCGATGTGTCTGCGGGACGTTTGGAAGTCGGTGCGCTGCCTCGAACTTAAATGCTTGGGATATCTTCATGTGATGCCGAGTGTTTGTGGGACTGCACGATAAGCCGCCATTTCGGCTGAGCCAGACAGTACGCGATAGCCCGCCGCTCGACGGCGTCAGGGTGGTCTTTCGATCGAAGCAGAAATTGTCCAAGCCACGCTCATCGAACCGGTCTGGCAGGCTGCCGGTTGCGGCCATACGAATTTTCAGTTCGTGTCCGCGAGTGACGGCCAGCGCGGCGCGATTTACTGACGCAAATCAAGTCACCACGCTGGCCGGGGCCGGCAGCCTGCCGTTCGTCTCGATCGCGCTGAGGAACCCGATATCGTGTACAGATTGCAGGACATCATCGAACCACCACAGTGGTTCTGAGCACGTTCATTGCTTGTGCCATGCAGATGATGGAGCGTCTACTACAAGATCCGGTAGATGCCAAAACCAACTTGAGGCTCTAGGGTCTGGCCGCGTTTCCCCGCCGATCATCATCCCGAGAAGTGAACGCAACCGGCACGATGCTCAACCAAAGGGCGGAACGGCACAATATGACTAGCAGAACCTGGGGCTACCCTCGAACACCTCAGTCAGTATTCGCTACAACTGACGGGAGGCGTATGCCCAGGCAAAAATCAGCTTTGAAAACGTCAACCTATCCAGGCGATCACGGCTTGCCAGAGCAGATCCGGAGAGGATTGCGCTGAGTACGCCATCGTCGAATTTGGAAAAGTTCACTTGTCCGTGAATGGACCGAATACAGAATTCGCCCTCGACAGCAAGCGCAATGTGATGCCAAAGAAAAAACAGCACGTCGATCTATCGGACCAGAATCTCTTGAGTCTTATCCTGCGGCTCGCCATTCCGTCTGTTGTTGGATTATCGATCCATGCGCTGCAGCAGGTCGTCAATGCGATCTTTGTTGGCGCCCTAGGCGCGCAGGCGATCGCAGCTGTTAGCATGACCTTGCCGATCGTGGTCCTGCTCGCCGCAGCCGGACAGGGGATCGGTGTTGGAGCAGCGTCGTTCATATCTCGTCATCTGGGCGCTCGTGAGTACCTAGAAGCGAGTCGAGGCGCAAGCACGGCACTCGCGCTGGCCGCTCCGATCGGTATCATAGTCACCCTCACTCTGCTTCCAAATCTGCCAGGGATATTTGCAACGCTCGGAGCAACCCCAACCATCATGCCCGTGGCGCTCGACTACGCGGGAACGGTTTTGTTGGGGTACACCCCGATGCTACTAAATACCGTCAGCGGGTTCATTGTAAGAGCCGAAGGCTATACACGATTTAGCATGTGGGTGATGATGACCGCGTTTATCCTGAACGCTGTGCTTGATCCCGTCTTCATATTTTCACTTGACCTTGGCGTGCGAGGCGCAGCCCTCGCAACGCTGGTGTCTCAGATCTCTGCTGTCGGACTGTATATCGTGTATTTTACGAAGCTTGGCGGGACGGTTCTCGTCAGGATATCTCACATATCATTGCGAGCAGATCGCATCAGACAGCTCGCGTTGGTAGGCGCGCCGGCGACAATGACGAGTATCTTATCTGCTCTTGCCGTTATGCTCTTGTACGGAGCTGCTGCGCCGTTCGGCGACGATTCCATCGCCGCGGTTGGAATAGCTGTGCGTATCTTGATGGTCGGCGCACTGCCTATCACCGGGTTCTGTATTGGCGCTCAAGCTATCCTGGGTTTCGGTTGGGGCGCACGCGACTATGCTCATATATTGAGAGCTGCGAAGTTCATGCTCTTCGTGACGATCGCATTCTCGGTGCTGTATTCTGCGGCCGTTGTGATTTTTGCGAGGCCTTTGGTGAGCCTATTTAGCGATAACGAGTACGTCACCGAAATTGCCGTCTCGACCTGCATCGTGTTCCATCTCTTCTTTGGACTGTTTGGGGTTCAGAGTTTCGTGACGGCAATGCTTCAGTCATTTGGGAGAGCGCGCCTCAGTGCAATTGTGTCCTTGGCCAGGCAGGGGTATCTCTTCATACCGACCGTACTATTATTCCCGCTGGTAGCGGGTTTTAACGGACTGTTAGCCAGTCAAGCGCTCGCAGAGCTTGGCGCCGGAATAATCGCTCTCATCGTCATGTTCAACCAGTTCGGCGAGCTCAGACGAGCGCTCCGGCACGGTCCTCAAGAGCGATCGGGATAGCGGGTTGAGCTGAGAACGGATATGATCGAGGCACAGAGCATTGGGCGCTAGCCTCCTGGGAGGCTCGCCGTTAAAGCGTGATGGGACTAGCTTCGATAGCCTGAGTTTTTGAGGTAGTTGGCGCATTCTTCGGGTGTAAATGCATAAAGGAGTTCGCCGATGGCGGCGCAGACCGCATCGACGGTTCGTGCGGCTGCCTTGCGGAGCAAACGCTTGAGTTTGGCACGACTTGTTCGATGGGGTTCAGGTCGGGTGAGTATTTTGGCAGGAAGAAGAGTTTTGCTCCGGCGAAGCGGATGAGCTGGCGCACGGCTTTGTTTTTGTGGCTGCCGAGATTGTCCGGGACGACGATGTCGCCGGGCCGAAGGGTCGGCAGGAGAACCTTCTCCACATAGATCGGAAGCTCACGCCATGATTGGTCCCTCGATGAACCATGGCACATTGATCCGGTCATGGCGCAGGGCAGCCAGAAAGGTAATGGTTTTCCAACCCATCTGGCCCCGAGCAACGCTGCCGGTCTCATCGACCCGCTTCATCCAGCCGATCGCCGTGCTGATCGCCACTCCAAACTGCTTGGCGGCCCGATTGCGCGCCCTACCGGCCAAATTAAGGGCGTCAGCTCTTACGGCATTGATATCGGCCAAAGGCTGGAAGTCGAAACGGCCCAAGGCAGCGGCAATGTGGTCGGCCGTGAAGCGGGGGTGATCTCAATCGAGAACTGACTGTTACACCAGTAACATGCGGCGTTTCCGAATTGGTGAATGGAAATGCGAACCCCCTTTGCGCTTTGCCACTCTATGGCAAGCAGCTAAATGCAATGGCGCCAATACAAAAGGTGATGCTAACTTTTGCTACAAACCAGGTAAACACGGGCACGGTCATCGACAAGGCCTACAGCCAGAGCATCTTGATTGACCTACCTTATACTCAAACCGAATGTCGCATACGACATAAACAACGGCTGGGAGTGGGGAAACTTCAGCTGGGCCCAGTCGAGACGACGGATGAGATTCTGACGCGCGCAGCTGCCTCTCGGCATCGGATGGATTTCGCGTGCCTCAGTGCCGTCTTGAGTACGGCAGCGAACGAAAAAATGTTGGGCCCGTGTTCGAACCTGCGGGACTCGATCACGCATCGTGAATGTATCATCAGGTGAATCAGGCCGTAACCAGCTATCGGAGAACTTGCACATCTTGATCGGGCTACCGGCCGAACAGGATGTGAAGATTGGCGGAGGCCGGGACGGCCCCACGCGAATGGTTTGAATACGTTATCGACAATGTCTTACGTGTTTGCTGACTTTGCCGATCACTGCCCCTGGCACTTCGGCCAGGCGCGTCCGTATAAGCACGACTTGAAGAGAGGCCGGAGCACTGACCTATGAACAAGCGGCCTCTCGATCGCGGCGCATCGTCTCATCCGCCGCATCGGGTTGGAGACAGGGCGATGGCGAGTTGGCTGTGGCATGACCTTCGTAGGTTGATCCTCTGGCCTTGTGCATCGACTCGCGGCATGCTCGTGAGCCCTTCGCGTACAAGGGCAAGTGCAGAATCGCGGCTCATGCGGCATTCTCGCGATAACGGGTGCTCTCGTGCAGCATCTGCAAAACCGCGCTACGGTTCAGAAGCCCGCGGTCGATCGCGATTTCGATGAAGGGCCGCGTTTGCTCAGCGGCTGTAAGCACAAGTGTCGATACCTGTTCATAACCAAGGCGCGGTACGAACACGGTCGCAAGAGCCGAAGATTGCATCAAATTGCTGAGCGACCGTTCCCGGTCTGCCCGGATCCCCGAGATGCATTGGTCGGCAAATATTCTGGCCGATCGCGTCAAAAGCTCGATCGAATCGAACAGGCGCGAGGCGATGACTGGCTCGAAGTGATTGATTTCGAGTTGGCCGTTCAACGCTGAGAGAGATACTGCGGCGTCGTTGCCCACGATAGCGAACGCAACTTGCTGGATCATCATTGGTAGGACTGGATTGAGTTTACCTGGCATGATCGAAGAACCGGGCTGGAGAGCGGGCAACCGCAATTCGCCAAGCCCCGTATTTGGCCCAGAGGAAAGGATGATCAGGTCAGAGGCGATTTTCGCCATTACCTCTGCTGCGATGCGGATTTCCGACGACACGCGTGCGAAGGCGTCGGCGTTCTGCATGGCATCGAACATGTCGTCGCCTGGGCGTACCGCGTGGCCCAAGATTGCCGCAAGATGTCCATAGACGGCACGGCGATAGCCCGGCACTGCTCCGAGCCCGGTGCCAATCGCAGTGCCTCCGAGGGGAAGCACCATCAATTCCTGGCGCGCTACGGACAGCTTCAAGGAGAGCCGCTTGATCGCTGATGCGTAACCGCCGAACGCCTGACCGAGCGTCATCGGCTGGGCGGCCTGCATGCATGTGCGGCCGACGCGCAATACGTCAGCGAATACAATGGCCCGCTCCGAAAGAGCGGCCGCCACCTGTTCCAGCGCACCCACCAGATCGCCGGACTTTTCGTGCGCCGCCAACTTGAGCGCCGAGGGCAGCACGTCGTTCGTCGACTGGCAAAGGTTCACGTGATCATTTGGGTGGATCACGTCGTACCGGCCGGGCTTTTCACCGACAATTTGCAGGGCCCGGTTCGCCAGAACCTCGTTCATGTTCATGTTGATTGACGTGCCGCCGGAGCCTTCGAGCAAATCGATGATAAACTGCCCATCGTGTTTACCAGCAATGACCTCGTCCGCAGCCGCGATTAGTGCTCCTGCTACTTTGGCGTCGAGGGCTCCGAGCTCACGGTTCGCCGCCGCGGCAGCGCGCTTGATGCGCGCTAGTGCCCGAAGAAGTGCCGGCTGATCACCGAGCTTCTGGAGTGAGATGTCGAAATTCTCGCTCCCACGTAGGGAGGCCAATCCGTACAGGGCGCGCAGCGGCAGCTCGCGCGTTCCTAGACTGTCTATTTCGGTGCGAGTCGCTGACATCTCTGATCTCGGGTTCCGGACGCTACGCAAACAACTTTCTCCGAACACGGGCGAGAGTTAAAGCTAAAATCGGAGATGTTTTGGAGGCTAATAAGTATGATTAATTAGGGTTATGTGTTCGTCGAGAGTCTCCGGGTGGGCCACCCGCAACGCACCGGCAGGCGGCGTCCTCGTGAGCGAGCGGATCCAACACGATGCTGCCGACGGAACGAGCCATCCAAGGAATTTGAGCCGCGATCTGGGGCAAGGTCCAGTTCCGCAGGAGCACACGAGCATCATCCGCTATTCGCGCAGCCAACGTGTCTAATCCGCCTTGCTTAGTCACCAACGCGATCGTGCGCGAGAGGCCGGTCGCCGGCAATGGCATGACTTCGAGCGCCGGCCGATGGACGGCAGCCTGCAATATGCACAGGGGTGTTGTAATCGCCACGCCCATGCCATTGGCGACCATCGAGAGTAGCGAGTCCGACGTGTCGAACGACATCGTCTGCGGATGCTCTATCCTTAGACGCCGGAGATGACGTTCAATTTGCGTTCCCATGTGCGAACGCGCGGTGTAGCGGATAAGTCGGTGCTCGAGTAGTAGGTCGTCCAGTGGACGATCGCGAAGAGTATCCGCCCAAGCAATCGGTGCTACCAGGAGGAATGGCTCGCGCAATAGGGGTAAGTGGGTAACTTCGTCAACGCCCTCCATTGGATCCGATGTGACAGCTGCATCGATCTCGTTGCGCATCAATGCCTCTGCGTGCGCGGGTACCAGCCCCGAATACGCGCTCACGCGAAGCGCGATTGAACCCGCCATGAGGCTGCGGACCAACAGTGGTCCCACTGTGGACGCGAACGTGTCGATCATCCCGAGCCGAAGGTCCTCGCGTTCGGGACGCGCTGCGGCGGCCCGCATTTCCTCGACAGCTCGTCCGACGCGCAGGGTTATCTCGCGCATGTGGGTGAGCAGAGCTTGCCCCGCCTCCGTGGGCTCAAGGGGACGACGATCGCGACGGACGAGGGACGCGCCAATATGCGCCTCCGCGCGCTTCATCGCTTGTGAAACGGCCGATTGAGTGATGCCAAGTCTGAGGCCGGCCGCGCTCATGCTGCCCTCTTCGATGACGACGGCCGCGACTTCCAGTACACGCAAATCAGGCAAACTAAACATAGGAAGCCTACGCTAATGGATTTTTATCGGGTGAGCCACTAGTCCGTTTTCTCAGTTGCGGCGAGTCAATCTACTCGACAGGTTGGTGCACCGGAAACTCGCGCTTACTGCGCAAACAGCCGATTCCAAAGCCGCAGCGGTGGAACTGTTCGACGACACTTCATTTATCCACATTTCCAACCGCTCCAATTTCGGCGCAGAGTTCGATCCGGTGTGTCTGGAGAGTCCGCGCCAGATGACAACATTTCCGGGTGGCGGATCGGCGGCCCTGGCCAGGTCGCCACCCAATAGTGCAAGTTCGGTCAAGTAGAATGCGGGGGCTCCAAGGCGACCTCGTCGAATGCCGACGTCCTTGATGAGTTCATCGAGCAATACGATCTCGGTGTCTGTGAAGGCGATCTTCGGTGATGCGTCCGGGCCGTACGATTGAGCATGATGAGCCAGAGGACGCGCCAGCTGAGAGGGCAGACGACCGCCATCAAACTAGCGAGCCGCTCCGCGGTCCGCAGTTTTGAGTCCTCCGCACTGCAGCCCGATTTTAGGAGCTTCTGGAACAGCTCGATTTTCGTGCACGCACCTATTGGATCATGGACGTAGCCGCGCCTTCTCTCTTATCAACGATGAGTGCGCCGCCTTTGTCCATGAGGTCAGAAGTTGACGCGATGGCCGCCGCGCATGAGCTCCCTCTTGAGCCTGTGGTTTTGGCCGACGCGGGCATCGATGTGTAGGTGCCTGCGAGTTCGCGGATATGGGTATCCGCAGACACGTCCGACCACCGGCCGATGATCCAATGCGACGGCCATCCCGAAACGAGTGAAGCGACCTGCCACAATGCGCTCAAGAGCGTAATCTTGATCTAGAGGCCGCGCCGATCTTGAGTCTCGTCTTCGGCACCATCATGCGAGTTCATTGACAGTAAGCCCAGTTCTAGACCATGGCTTTGAGATCCCAGTGGGTCTAAGGACGCAATTGATCGAGTCGCTGGTTGGAATGCCATTGTGATGCTGGTGAGCGCTCAATCAGGAAAGCACGCAAGTAGACGTCATCAGCTTGCTCATTTCGCGCAGGAAGGCGATGATGGCTCAGCTGCTCGGCAGCGCCTCGGAAGAGCCAGCAAAGAGCGCCTTCGGTTGAGCGCGATAGGACCGATCATCGAGAAGCGCGTCACACGCCAGCGTGAGGACGCTCACGGGATGAAGAAGGCGAGCTTGCCCGTCTGTCCGGTAGCGTCAATTATGATGCTAGAATGCGGGGTAATCTCAGGACAGAGACATTGTTGTGGAAAGAATGCAAAAGTGTCCCGCAGTGCGGTAGACCGCTCGACCGAATGCTCCTCGCAATGCCGCAACGGCGCAATCCCCCGAGATGTTCGCGTACATCGCCAAAAACTTCGATGCCGAGTTCCTCAACGAGTTCTCGGGCAAGGCCTGGCGTGGTGTTTCACCCCCTTCGGCCGGTCCGCCGGGCTGCACGAACATTTTGGTCCAACGCTCGCGTACCAGCGGAAGGTTTCGTGCGACATTCGTGGTAGGGCAGGCGGCGATCCGCGCCGTGCGCACGGCTGCGGCGTTATCCATCAAGCAACGCCCCCTTTTTTAGGTCACCCTCTGGGGCCGCTTGCGGGAGAACTATCAGCAGAGGGATGATGATGACCATACCAGCTGCCAGCATCACTCCTGATGGGCCGGCTACAGTCAACACCTGGGCGCCAAGGACGGCTCCGAAGCCGATGGCCGAATTGATGACCGCCGAGTGCATCGCGGCAGCAGTCATCACTGTCGAACCGGCGGCGCGCAGGATCCAGGTCTGGAGTCCCGCGAATAGCGCCGCGACGGCCGCGCCCCAGATGACCAGCAAGACAAGGACCCGGCCTGTCCCCAACTGGGGACCAAACCATCCAAGGCCAACGAGCGCCAGACACAGAGCAAGCAGCCCCGCAGTGATGATGGGCTTCATGAAGCGGTCGATGAGGACGCCCGCCAGGATGTTCCCCAGGAATCCTGCTCCGCCAAAGCCGAACAACAGCGCGCCAATCATGACTTGGGCAACATTTGGAATCTCGTTGAGGAATGGTTCTATAAATGTGTACGCCCCGAAATGCGCCGCCGCCATGAATGTCGTTACGGCATAGATCCCCAACAGGTCATGCCTGCGGCAGACTGATCCAAGCTCTCTCCATCCCGCTGGCGTCCCGGCCTGCATTTTCGGAAGAACTGCCACCATCAGGGCTGAGGTGATCAGTCCGATGGCGCCAATTAATCTGAACGCTGCACGCCATCCGCTCACCTGACCGACGAAGTTCGCGAGCGGCACGCCAACAACGGTCGCCATCGAGATCCCGCCGAATACGATTGCCGTCGCAACACCCATACTGCGGGACGGCGCAATCTTAGACGCAACCACAGCCGCCATGGCCCAATAGAAACCGTGAACGACAGCGCCCACCGTGCGTGCCAGCAACAACCCTTCGAAAGTGTGAGACATCGTCGCCGCAAACGTTGTTGCGGAAAGGATAAGAGTCAAGGCGATGAGTAGCGGCTTGCGAGGAAACTTCTGAAGCAGAACGGGTGACAACAGACCGCTGGCAGCACCGATCCAGGCATAGAGGGCCACCGTGAGCCCGACCGCTGCCTGATCTCGTCCGAGGTCGCGAGCAATCTGAGACAACAGCCCGATAGGTGCTATCTCTGCCAAGACGATGTGAAACGAGGCGATGCCTAGCACGATGACGGCGAGCCAGATGCGGAGCGAAGATTCTGTGCCGTCACTCGTCATTATTAAACATCACTGTACGAAGGATCCGCCCGTTTGATTTGTCGATGATCAGCCGCTGCTTGTACGCATTTTTCATCCATGGACGTGGCGCCGCATGGCACGGGCGTCTCTCCGGATGTTAATCGACCTGCATCGGTGGTATCCGATCGTTACGGTTGCATGGGTCGTTCTCTCCATCAACTGCGAGAGTTGATAGTTGACACACGACAAACGGCACTCGGTGTCCTCGACTGGCGTCCTGAGTGGGACTGTCGTTCCGGCCGGGGTCGTGAAAGAGGGCCTGACCTTACTCGAAGAGCTGCGTCGCTCGCCACCAGGCGCTGCGCTTCGCCAACCCCGCCAAACGAACGGTGCAATAGCATCGTGATGCCTTTCGTGCGTTCGGGCGGCCTGCAGATTGCCGAGCTGCCAACACCGAGGAGGAGGTCTCACTCACGATGTCCCGGCACTGCTTCGGCAGCTTTAGCAGGGCGCTCGCGGATCATGATCTCCGGGAAGCCGCGATTGCCTCGCCTGCGTACGCGCGCGCTGGGTGTCAATCGGCCCTTTAATTGCGGTTTGTTGTCAAACTTACATTTCTGAACTCGCCCACGGCACGGTGGTAGTGCTCGCGCCGTCGGAGCTGGTCCGGATTGCGGAGACGGCGCGGGCCGGCTGATACGTGCATTGGATCGCCGGGGCTGGTTGAGGTCTTCGCTGGGATCATGGTCCTTTCCAAGTCGCGCAGCGCCTCATGATGATGTCGGGGTCGGGCGCCTCAACGTTTGCAGCGGAGTGCGGACGAGCCGCCACCGCCTGATTGACCGAGGCCGCCACAACACCGTCCCAGCGAGACATCGCCAGTCCGGCAGACCGGACCAGGAACTCTACAAGATCGGATCAGGCTTCCTTCCCCTGGCCCCAGTCGAACGATGGAACGATGTGCCGTAGACCCAGATACAGTGAAGAAGGATGGCGAGTTTGCGCGCGATGGCGACCTTTGCCTTTCGCATGCCAATCCGCTTAGCGAGCTTCATGCCCCAAGCCCTAAGAGAGGACCATTTCTTCGTTCGATGAAGCAGGACGATCGCCGCCTCGTACAGGTAGGTTGGGAGAAGACGGTCGCCCCATCGTGATATCTTGCCCAGTTTCGCCAGAGTGGTTGCGTCGAGGCGTAAGACCCAGATAGGCGCCGACGCTTGATGCCGATCGGAAGCGCGATGTTTCAAGGTGCCGTCGCATGCGCTGGTTCATTAGGAGGACGGATCGAGCTTTAGCATTGATGCTAGCAGCCGCTCCGGCTTTGAATCCTCAAGTGGGCTTCAACGCGCGATGCCAACGGGCCGTATGTTGGTCCGTGCGAAGCCCGAATGATGGACGGAAGCGTTCCGCGGTTACATAAATTAGACTACGAGGGGCGCGGATCGGTGGTGGACGCCCGAAATGTCCCGGCTCAGCAAAATCCCCTTGGAATTCCGATAGGTGAGTTCGGCATTGCCTTCGCGCATCTCAAAATTCGATTTTCAGTTCTAGCCGGTTCGCTGCGCCAAGAGGATTGCCAACCTCCACGACGAGAGGCTCTAGGGCGGAGAGCGATCCCAAAATGGCGTGGCGACTGGACGAGCACTCACCAAAGATGGCCCCGCCCAATTAAGGTAAATTCAATCCAGCCCTGCCCCGACACTTATTCATGTGAAGGTAAACGATCATCGCCGCTGCGTATCATTTCTCGGCGAGATCATCCAGCACTTGAAGGGCGACTACGCGGTTTCAGCTTCAGCGTACGCGCCAGGCGTGTGGCTGAGCAAAGAACGCGGCGACCGCATGCACAACCGCGGCCGCAGGTGCGGCGTCGTGATCCCCGAAGGCTCCTGATGGAGGGTATTCCTCCGTTGAGGGCCGCCTTGTTTGACGGACGCGAACGCTGCAGGTCCTAGGGGTAATCCTAGGAGAAGCGCTATGACGGTTTCGAGGGCGGAGGTGATCACATCGGTCGAGCGGCGACGCCGGTGGTCGCAGGATAAGAAGGAACGGCTTGTTGCAGCATCGCTCGAGCCCGGAGCCTGCGTTTCCGAGGTGGCTCGCATGGCTGGCCTTCATGTAAGCCAGCTGTTCAGGTGGCGCAAAGAGCTTTGCAAGCACGCTGAAGCGAGTATAGCGCCGTTCGTGCCGGTCGAGATTGGGCCGTCTGTGCCGCCGCGGGAGGTGGCCGAAGCGCCGCTGACGACGACGGCGGCGCGTCGACGGAAGAGCCTGGGCATCATCGAGATCGACCTTGGTAGCGGGCACCGCATCCGGGTCGATGGCGACGTTGATGGAGACGCACTACGTCGCGTTCTCGATGCTTTGGTACGCGGATGATCCCGGTTCCGACGGGTGCGCGCGTGTGGCTTGCGACAGGCTACACGGACATGCGCCGAGGCTTTCCAACGCTGGCACTCCAGGTGCAGGAGGTGCTGCGCAAGGACCCGCTCAGCGGTCATCTGTTTGTCTTCCGCGGTCGCCGAAGCGATCTTGTGAAGGTGATCTGGCACGATGGCCAGGGAGCATGCCTGTTCACTAAAAGGCTGGAGGGAGGGCGGTTCATCTGGCCTTCGGTTGCGGGCGAAGCAGTGACGATCTCTCCGGCGCAGATGAGCTACCTGTTGTCCGGAATCGATTGGCGCAACCCGCAAGAAGCCCAGCGTCCGACGCGGATCGGATAGCCGTTTTGGGTTTGAATCTGCTGCTTGATCTGATTCAATGGCTTCATGATATCGAAGCCGGACGAACTTCCATCGGACCTTGTGAGTGCCCTGGCGGCGCTGCAGGCCGAGCGTGAGGCGCGGCTGCTCGCCGAGGCGGTGGCTGCCAGTGCGCGGGCGGAGCTGTCGGACAACGCGGCGCTGATCGCGCATCTCGAGCTGCGGATCGAGAAGCTCAAGCGCGAACTGTACGGGCGGGGCTCCGAGCGCACGGCCCGTCTGATCGAACAATTGGAATTGGAACTCGAAGAACTCGCCACCACGGCGAGCGAGGATGAGCTTGCGGCTCAGGCCGCGGCGGGCGAAGACCCAGAGCGTGCGCGCCTTCACGCGCAAGCGGCCGGTACGCAAGCCCTGGCCGGACGACATCGAACACGAGCGCATCGTTATCGAGGCTCCGACGAGCTGCGCCTGCTGCGGCGGATCGCGGCTGGCGAAGATCGGCGAGGATGTGACCAAGACGCTGGAGGAGATCCCGCGCCGCTTCAAGGTCATCGAGACAGTGCGCGAGAAGTTCACCTGCCGCGATTGCGAGAAGATCAGCCAGCCGCCGGCGCCGTTCCATGCCACGCCGCGCGGCTTCATCGGCCCACAATTGCTGGCGACGATTCTGTTCGACAAGTTCGGCATGCACATCCCGCTTAATCGCCAGAGTGCGCGCTCTAAGGCCGAGGGGATCGACCTGCCATTGTCGACGCTGGCCGACCAGGTCGGCCACGGGACCTTCGCCGTCATGCCGCTCTTCCACTTGATCGAACGCCATGTGCTTGCTGCCGAGCGCCTGCATGGCGACGACACCACCATCCGCATCCTGGCGAAGGGCAAGTGCAAGACCGGTCGGATCTGGACATATGTGCGGGATGACCGGCCCTTCGCCGGGCCAGCGCCACCGGCGGCGGTCTATTACGCCTCGAGCGACCGTCGAGGCGAGCATCCACAGAAGCATCTGGCCGCCTTCACCGGTATCCTGCAAGCTGATTGCTACAACGGCTTCGAGCCGATGTTCGATCCGCAGAAGAAGGTGCTGCCGATTACGCCGGCGTTTTGCTTTGCCCATGCGCGGCGGGGCTTCTTCGAGCTGGCCGACATCGAGAAGAACGCCCGGGAAGGCCACAGGGGCAAACCGGTCTCGCCGATCGCGTTGGAGGCGGTCAGACGCCTCGACGCGTTGTTCGAGATCGAGCGCGCCATCAACGGCCGCGGCGCCGACGAGCGGCGCGCCGTGCGCCACGAAAAGAGCAAGCCGCTTCTCGAGGACATGCATGCCTGGCTGCTCCTCGAGCGCGAACCCCTCTCGCGCTCCTCCGAGGTCCTGAAGCCCATGAATTACATGCTCAGGCGCTGGGCCGACTTTGCCCGCTTCCTCGACGATGGCAGGATCTGCCTCACCAACAACGCCGCCGAAAGAGCGTTGCGCGGCATCGCCTTGGGAAGGCGCAATTGGACCTTCGCCGGCAGCCTGCGCGGTGCCGACCGCGCCGCCATCATGCTGACGATGATCACCACCTGCCGTCTTAACGATGTCGATCCCAAGGCCTGGCTCGCCGATATCGTCGCCCGTATCGCCGATCTTCCCGTATCGCGTCTGCACGAACTGCTGCCCTGGGAATGGAAGCTCCTCCGCCAAGGCGACACTCCCGCCGATCAGCAGGCTGCCTGATCTTCACGCAACGCCCTTCATAGAGCTCGTCGCGCTCGCGCGCATGCGTCAATCAGGCGGCCTTCGTCGTGTGCGTACGATGGAGGGCGTTGAGGAGCCTGCCCACAATCTACGAATTGCCTGCTTGTGAGCCCTCGAGGCTGGCGACCTTGACCGGATCCAACGTCCGGCGAAGGGAGCTCGCGCAGCAATAGCCTTATGTCGTAGCCCTCTCGAACCGCTCGAGAGTCCTTGCTTAGCTTTCCCATCCCTTCGTTGGTCCACACTGTTGAACTCGCGCCGCAGCATGGTATCGGGTTTGATCAGCGCCGGCGCCACCACCTCCAGTCCAGGATGATCGGCGAGGATGACCTTCCGACCAATAAGCCGCTCGCGAGCGCCTTCAAATCGCGCTATGACGAGCGGGCGGACTGACTGTTACCCGTCTACCAAACGGGACAAAGAGGCGTTGCGCTAGCGAGCATCGCTAGCTACGTTCTCTTGTATTCGGACCCGCGAAACGTCGAAAATTGGCGAGAAATGAAACGACCCCAGTGCTTAAAGCGGCTGGGGTCGTTCCGAGGTAAGCGCCAGACTTGGGAGGGGGGCTGAGGCCAGACGCCTACGACATGAAATCAGACACGCAGATCTTCCGCACTGCTTTTACCGCGCCTCGGGTCGACTTTAAGCTCGTAAGAGACTGCCTGCCCTTCCCGCAGGTCAGAGAGGCCAGCGCGCTCCAGGGCGCTTATGTGTACAAAAATGTCTTGGCCGCCCCCATCCGGCTGAATGAAGCCGAAACCCTTCGTCGCGTTAAACCATTTCACAACACCCCTCGCCACTCCCATCTCCTATTTGAGCAATACTGTAGGGTAGTTCTGGTCGGACCATTCGGGCGATTCGCGCATTGACGCACAATCTCCGCTGCTTCGGCGTCAGCGTAGTTCGCTTGAGGAGTTCGAGTATGGCGAGCCTGGGCGATCATGCTTTCATGCCAGAGACCAGGCACAGCCGACGGGTTTGACCCAGGTCGCATCGTTCTGATCTTCCATCCTGTTGCGTCACTTGGGTGACGAAGGTTACATGGGGGGTTCTCCTAGCAGGGAAGCCGCGAATTTCATCGGCCCAGATGGCTCATCGGCCACTATTTTGAGGACAAGCAGCGGCCTCGCAACTACCAAAAGGGGTAGCTGGACGAGCGTACCGCACCAAATTAGCATGCTCCCATGACTGTTCGGAGAACATGGAAGATGAACTGGAAGAACGAACTGGAGGCGCTGGTTCAACAATCCGCGGCACTCGTAGAACGCGCACGGAGCGTAGCGCCTATTCCAAAGCTGGTAGCACCCATCGCGCCAATCGCAAAAGCTTCCCCGCCCGATTCTGCCCGGCGGTTGAGCTGGAACACCTCCGAGCGAGAGCACATCAGCAAACGAGTTGCGAATTTCAGGGCGCATCAAGAGCGCGTGCGCCGCGAGCGCGACGAATATTTTTCCCGCACGATGCAACGGACACGAGATCTCGCGAGAGGCCACGGCTCCGACGAACAGATGTAGGCGGTCGGACAGTCGCGCAACTTTGCTAACAATCCGCCAAATCGCGCCAGAAGAGTCGACTGCGGCCGACCACCGGCTGGGAACGGCGAGTAGCCGTGAGAGTCGTACGAGGCTCCAAAAGACGCCCGTCACAGCCCATCTGAGGATTGCCGCGCGCTGAGGATTGCCGCGTCGTGTCCTCACGCCATAGGTTGCTCTCGTACTGGATGCGCTGGGGGCAACCACGCGATCGTTGTAGTGGCGCCGCCGACGCCCACACGAATCTGGCGCATGGATTTTGCACCGCCGAGGAAGGCGTGGGTGTTGACCCTACCCCTCGGGCTTAATCCAGTTTGACGTTCGTTCTGGCCGAAGACGAGGACCAGAGCATGCAGCACGTTCGAGATCGGAAGGCCCGATCTGCTGGCTCGGCGCGTGAGGCAGAGACACGAGATGTGCGCGTCGGGGAAGAGTTGAGATCAGACGCGCTTCACTGGAGATCGCGATAGGCATTTTGCTGCATCGGACCGTTGTTGTCGCGGAGTGTGAAAGCACGGAGTCGACATCGTCCGCGATGATCGAGACGCTGGGAGCGAAATGACGAATGATGATCGTCGTGCACGGCATGACTTGGCTCACGATGTGTCGCATCGGAACGGTGATGTTCGAGGGCTGGAGCATCTGAAGCTGTGTCGAAAGCGCTCAATGATGCGCATCACGCCACCACAATCGGGCCAGGCAGGAACTTCGGCCCAGGTTTGAGCTTCCAAATCCACAGGCGGCGGCTCGCTGTCGTTTGGGGCTGTCTCATGATCGAGAAGTTCGCGGCAAAAGGCGAGCTTGGCAGCGCGATGGCGGTTGGCCATGAAGCCGAAGTGGCGGATGCGATGGAAACCGTCGGGCAGCGTATGAAGCAGGAAGCGGCGAATGAACTCGTCGGGCTTGAGCTTCATGATCTTTGTCGCGCCGTCCTGGCGGTAATCCTTCCATGTGAAGGCAACATGATCGTTGTCGGGTGCGACGAGCCGGCTGTTGGCGATCGCGACGCGATGGGTATAGCGGCCGAGATAGGCCAGCACCTGTGCGGGTCCGCCGAAGGGCCGCTTGGCGCAAGCGACCCAGTTGACGCGCTGCATGGCTTTGATGCGACCAGCGAAAGCGTCGAGTTCGGCAAGAGAAGCAAGATCGCCGAAGAAGCGCAAGGCGCCGGCGTTGAAGACCCCGATCAGGCGTTTGAGAAAAAGCCAGCGAAAGAGCCGGGACAGCGGTTTGACGGCCAGGAAGAAGTTCGGTCGGCTGGCGATCCAGCGTGTTCCATCAGGTGACGGGCCGCCGCCCGGCACGACACAGTGAATGTGGGGATGATGCGTTAGCGCTTGTCCACAGGTGTGCAGGACCGCGACGCCGCCGATCTCCGCGCCGAGCCGGCGCGGATTGGCAGCAAGCGTCGGTCATCGCCTCGGCGGCGGCCTTAAACAGGATGGCATAGACGACCGCCTTGTTTTGGAAAGCAATCGCGGCGATCGGTGCAGGAAGCGTAAAGACGACGTGGAAGTAGGGAACCGGCAGCAGGTCGGCTTCTCGCGCGGCACGGCACGCGGCTCGGGCTGGCCCCTGACACTTCGGACAATGCCGATTCCGGCAGGAATTATAGGCGATCCGCGTCATGCCGCAGTCATTGCAGGCCTCGACATGGCCGCCGAGCGCCTTGGTTCATCACCCGCCGCTCGACGCGACCGAGATGACCGGCATGGTCACGACGATAGGCGTCGCCATGCCGGCGCAAGATATCGGCAATCTCGATGGCGGGTCGGTGCGGGCGGACGTCGGGGCGGGTCATAAGCCGGATCCCGGAGCCGTTGTCATGCCGGTGGCGTCACCTCCAGCGACACGCGGTCGAGCGGGCTCTGCGTCGCCCGGATCGTATGGGTGGCGACCTGCGTGTAGCGCGCCGTCGACGACGGATTATTGTGCCCGAGCAGTACCTGGATGATCCGGATGTCGATTCCGTTCTCCAGAAGATGTGTCGCGAAGCTGTGGCGCAGCGTGTGCAGCGTGACGCGCTTGGTCAGGCCCGCAGCCTTGACCGCCGAGCGGCAGGCGGCATGCAACACGGTCGGATCAATCGGGTGACCTTCGTCACGCCCAGGGAACAGATAAAGCCGCGGCCGGGCGAGCCGCCAGTAGGTGCGCAGGATGCCGAGCAGTTGGGACGACAGCATCACGTTGCGATCCTTCGCGCCTTTGCCGTGGCGCACCTGGATGACACCGCGGGTGCTGTCGATGTCTTCGATCCGCAGTCCCGCGACCTCGGAGGCCCTGGGGCCGGCCGCATAGGCGGTGGTGAGCGCGGCGCGGCTCTTCAGGCTCGACACCGCCTCGAGGAACTGCACCACTTCGTCGGCGCTGAGAACGACCGGCAGCTTGCGGGGCTCTCGCGCATCGGGAATGCGCTCGGGGATGAGCGCCTCGCCAAGCGTGACGCCGTAGAAAAACCGTAGCGCACAGACGATGATCTGGTTCAGCGCCGGCCATGAGATGTCGGTCGAGACCAGATGCACCTGGAAGGCCCGGACGTCTTCCAGCTCCAACCGCTCAGGCGATCGGCCGAAATAGCGGCTGAACTTCGAAACCGCGCTGATGTAGGATCGCTGCGTCGCCGGCGACAGATTGCGGACTGTCATATCCTCGATCATGCGGCGGCGAAGAGGGCTCAAAATCGGCCATCTCAATACCCTGTCTGAGGGGGGCTCCAACACCCACATCCTCTCCGCCAGGAGGCGATCTACGCCACCTCGCCACGCACGCTGAGACAGCGGCTTCGTTCAATCCCAAATCGATTCGGTCTAACCCCATCCGGCTTTAGGCCGCACAATCCGCGAAACGTCCTAACCGCGCTTGCATCGATGTCGGCGCGCCGCAGCTTGGCCGTCAGGCCATGACGGCTCCAGAACACGCGCACCAGCACACATCACACGAGCAGCGTAATAGCCTTGAAGAAGCCTCCCTCCTGATGTCCGTGTAGGGATGGGTGGCGTCGAGATCGAGGATGATCTGCAGGCCTCAACAATGCGAGAAATGCGCGCTACGCTCAGGAGAGGCCATTGCGGCACCCGCTGAGCTGTGCGTTATAAACAGAACGCTGCCATTGTAGCTCAGCGCTCAGTTGAAGGCAGCAAACCAATCAGCGCTTCAGCCTCGGACTTCAGCACTTCAACGGCAGATTTCCGAGCATCTGCATCAAAGCGAGTGCGAATGGCGGAGACTGAGAGCGCGCCCCGCAATTTGCCATAGACATCGATTACGGGCACCGCTGCGGCCGCAACCTCAGGATCACGCTCGCCGATCGAGACGTAGAAGCCACGATCTCTGATCTTCTTTCCACCAGCTAATGCAAAATCGCGGTAAGCGGTAAGAACGCGGCCCGCAGCGCCACGATCAATCGGCAATCGTTGTCCTTCTTCGAGGTGATGCCGGACGGAACGCGGAGAATTAACGCGATAAAGGCAAATGCGCTCGTCGCCCTCCGCGATGTAGAAGGATGCGGTCTCTCCGGTTGCTTCGACCAGACGATGGAGCGAGGGTCTGATCAGGTCACCGAGGTCCAGCCCACGCTGATAGAGCGCCCCAAGGCGCCATAGCTCCGGTCCGGGTCGAAATAGGCGGTCGGTCCCCCGCACCAGGAATCCGTCCGCTTCCAGGGATGCGGCAAGGCGAAGGACCGTGCTCTTGTAGAAGTCCGTCGCCTCGGCAATCTCGGTCAGCGTCATAGCTGCGCGCTCAGGACCGAAGGCCTTGAGGATCGCCAGGGCGCGCCCGACCGCATCAACCCCTGTCTTTGCCATTGATACAGCCTCGTGTTCTGTTCTGCAGAACAGATATCCAGAATGGATAGAAAGTCCAGTGTCCCATGCTCATCTGCGTTCTGTGTTGCAGAATGCAATTGACTCCGGATAGAGCAAAAGTTACCTGTTTTGAGGCTTAGAACAGGTTCTGCGGAGCGAAACAATGGAAGGGCAGCCGGCACTTGCCGTCGACCTGCGCGACGTAATGATTCGCTTCGGCGACTTCACCGCCGTGAAAAGCATGAACCTCCAGGTCGGCGAAACCGAATTCGTTGCAGTGGTCGGGCCGACCGGCTGCGGAAAATCGACCATTCTCAATACTGTCACCGGACTGCTGAAGCCGGCCGCCGGCGAGGTTCGCATTTTCGGCAAATCGCTTAGGGGCCTGAACGGTCAGTCCGGCTACATGCTGCAACAGGAAGGGCTGCTGCCCTGGAAAACAGCCCAGGACAATGTCGGCCTCGGGCTGGTGTTTCAGGGAAGCTCGATTGCGAAAGCGCGCGAGCAGGCGCGGCCCTGGCTCGCCAAGGTTGGCTTGAAAGGGTTCGAGGAGCGCTATCCGCACCAATTGTCCGGCGGCCAGCGCAAGCGGGTCGCCATGACGCAGACCCTGATCATGGAGCCGAAGATCGTCCTGATGGATGAGCCTTTCTCCGCGCTGGACGTTCACACGCGCCGCCTCATGCATCGCATCCTGCTCGAGCTATGGCAGGCGGACCGGCGCTCACTCGTTTTCATCACCCATGACCTCGATGAGGCGATCACGCTGGCGGACCGCGTCGTTGTGATGTCTGCCGGTCCCGCGAGCCGCATGGTTGGCGATGTCAGGATCACGCTGCCTCGTCCCCGCGACGTCTCGGCGCTACAGACCACCGACGAGTTCGTCGCGCTTTACCGTGAAATCTGGTCGCTGCTCGGCGCCGAAGTGGAGAAAAGCTATGCCACGCAGGGGTAAGGTCGCTCTCACGCAGTTCGCCATCGTGCTTGGGCTGATCCTGATCTGGGAATTGGGCGTGCGGGCCGGGTTGATCGACCCGTTCTTCTTTCCGGCCCCGTCGACACTCATCGCAAGGATCGGAGAGTGGATGTCAACGGCCGACTTCTGGACCGATGTCAGCATAACACTGCTGGAGACGGTCCTGTCTTTCCTGGCTGGTATCGGGATCGGCACGGCGCTTGGTATCTGGTTGGGCTTAAGCCCGTTTGCGGCCGAGGTCGTTCAGCCCTTCATCAAGATGTTCAATGCGATCCCGCGCATCTTGCTGGGGCCCATTTTTGTCATCTGGTTCGGATTGGGCCTCACCTCCAAGGTCGCGCTGGGCGTGACGCTGGTTCTCTTCGTCGCTTTTTTCAACACCTTTCAGGGCGTTCGCGAGGTCAATCCGGTCGTGCTCGCGAATGCGCGCCTGCTACGTGCATCGAAGTCCTCCCTGCTGCGCCATGTCTACCTGCCGTCCGCCACCACGTGGATCCTGTCGAGTCTGCGGGTATCTGTCGGCATGGCCGTGATGGGAGCGGTGGTCGCCGAATATCTCGGTTCGTCCGCAGGATTGGGGCACCTGATTGCGAAGGCCGAGGGCGTCCTTGATGCCGCCGGTGTCTTCGCAGGGATCATCGTCCTCTCCGCTTTCGTCATCGCGCTCGATGCCATCGTCGACCGGGTGGAAAAGCGGCTGCTGGTCTGGCGGCCGGCACCTGCCCACGAAGTTTGATCGTAGCGCTCCCATTCTCACGGAGGTTCCCATGCACGCTTTTCCGAGACTGATGGTGGTTATCGCGGCAGCTGTATTGCCGCTCATTTCAGCGCATGCCGCCGAGCCGGAGAAGACAAAATTGAAGATCGCAGTGGGATCACAGATCCTCAACTATATGCCTCTCGAGCTTGGTGTGAAGCTCGGTTCGTTTAAGGACCAGGGCCTTGAGGTGAGCGTCGAAAACTTCCAGGCCGGTGGTTCGAAGGCTTTGCAGGCGCTGGTCGGCGGTTCGGTGGACGGGACAGTCGGCTTTTACGATCACACCATTCAGATGCAGGCGCAGGGCAAACAGATTTCCTGCGTGTTCCTGCTCAATGACATTCCCGGCGTGTTGCTCGGTGTCCGCAGCGGCCTCGCTGACAAGGTCAAGTCCGGTGCCGACCTGAAGGGCCTCAAGCTCGGGATCACGGCGCCGGGGTCATCGACCGACACCATGGCGCGCTACTACATCAAGAAATCTGGGTTGGGTCCGCGCGACGTGAACATTATCGCGGTCGGCAGCGGGGCACCCGGCATGGTGGCGCTCGAGGCCAGGAATATCGACGCGCTCGTCTATTTCGACCCGATTGCGACCCTTCTCGCGCGCAAAAAGAGTGCGACGCCGCTGTTCGACGCGCGCACACTCGAAGGCTCAAAACAGGCCTTTGGCGGAATCTATCCGACCGCCTGTCTCTACCTGCAGCAGACTTTCATCGACAAAAATCCAGAAACGGTCCAGCGCCTCGTCAACGCCTTGCTCAAAACCCACCGCTGGATCAACACGGCGTCGACGGAACAACTCGTCGACGCGATGCCTCCTGCATACAAGACCGACAATCGCGAGGTGAACATCGAGATCATGAACGCGTCGAAAGCGCTGTTCTCGCCAACCGGTCAGATGGACATCGACGCGGCCAAGGTCCCGCTCGCTGTCCTACGCGACTTTGATCCGAAGATCGCAGCCGCAAAGATCGACCTCATCAAGACCTTCACGAATCGATTCGCGGAACGTGCTGCGCAGCAACTGAAATAAGTTGCGTACTAAGCGCTCGCTATCGGATCACCTACAAGAAGGCTCTTCAGATGTCTCTGCCGCTAACCGGTATCCGCGTTCTCGACCTGTCAAACGTGTTGGCGGGTCCGTTCTGTGGTTACCATCTTGCGCGCCTTGGCGCGGAGGTCATTAAGGTGGAAAATCCGAACGGCGGCGACCTGGCGCGGCGCCTCGGCGCGGATCCGCAAAGAGCGGAGCGCCTGCAGGGACTCTCGTTTGTCGCCGTGAACGCCGGCAAGCAATCGATTGCACTGGACCTGAAATCGGAAGCGGGCCGCGAGGTGTTCTTGCGACTGGTCAAGGAAGCCGACGTGGTGCTCGAAAACTTCCGGCCGAAGGTGATGGAACGCCTTGGCCTCGGCTTTGATGTGCTTGTCGGGCTGAACCCGCGTCTGGTCTACTGCGCGATCTCCGGCTTTGGGCAGAGCGGACCGTGGTCCGCCCGTCCGGCCTATGACCAGATCGTCCAGGGTCTTTCCGGAGCGATGAGCGTCACCGGCGATATAACCTCGGCTCCCCTGCGCACGGGCTTTCCGATCTCGGACACGATTGCGGGACTGACTGCTGCGTTTGCCATCGCCGCGGCTCTGGTCGACCAGCGGCATAGGCAACGGGGTCGGTTCATCGACGTGTCCCTGCTCGAGGCCACCGTTGCGGCGATGGGATGGGTCGTCTCCAACCACCTGAACGCCGGGGTCGAGCCGCAGCCCATCGGCAACGAGAACTTTACCGCGGCTCCCTCCGGCACGTTTCGCACCGCGACGGGCCCGCTGAACATTTCCGCCAACGAGCAGAAGCAGTACCAAGCCCTATGCGACCTGATCGACCGACCGGACCTGAAGGCGGATCCACGCTTCGCTGGACGCGAGATGCGCAAGGTCAACCGCGCTGCGCTGAGCGCGGAGTTGAACAAGGCATTGAGTTGCAAGCCCGCTGAGGAATGGGAGGCCCAAATGAATCTGGCTGGTGTCCCTGCCGGCCGTGTGCTGACGGTCTCGCAAGTGTTGCAGCAGCCACAGGTCCTTGAGCGCGGATTCGTCGAGACTTTGGCGCCAGAACAAGACGGTGCGCAGCCGTTACGAATCACGCGGCCGGGGTTCCGGCTGGATGAGGAGTTTTCGGTGCCTTCACCACCTGCGACGCTCGGAGCAGACACTGAGCGATGGCTGCAGCGGCTCGGCTATTCGTATGCGGAGGTTGAGCAACTGGTCTCAAGCCGAGCCGTCGGGACGCCAAAGCAAGGAGAGGCTGATTTCCTGCCCGTCCGCGTAGCCACGGACGGACCGATATCATGACATCCGACGGCTTGCGTCGGTTGGCAATCGGCAGGTTGAAAGGACGGAACTGGAAATGAGCGAAGAAGAACTGAGACAGCAAGCGGCCAGTTGGTGGCGAACCTCCATTTGCGATATCGCGCCAGGTCGCATCGCCTATCGGGGTTATCCAATTGAAGATTTGATAGGCCGCGTTTCCTTTCCCGCCATGATCTGGCTGATGTTGCGTGGCAATCTGCCGACGCCAGCACAGGAGCAGCTGCTGCAAGCTGCGCTGGTTGGATCCGTTGACCACGGTCCGCACGCGCCCTCCATTGCAATTGCCCAAATGGCGGTGAGCTGCGGCCTGCCCCTGAATGGCGCAATGGCCTCGGCAATCAACACGCTCGATGACGTGCATGGCGGAGCAGGGGAGCAGGCTATCGAACTCTACGAGGATGTGCTGCGACGGCGCCAAGGGCGAGAGATCGAGCAGGCCGCTGGCGCTGCAATCGACCATTTCACCGCAACCCGCAGCAAATATCTGCCGGGCTTCGGCCACCGGTTTCATCCAGTCGACCCGCGCGCGGCCCCGCTATTGGCGCTGGTGGATGCCGCAGCTGACGAGGGCAGTGTCGGCGGCGATTATGCCAAGGCCGCTCGCGCGATCGAGCGGGTGATGCAACAGCGCAAGAGCATGCTCATTCCGATGAACATCGATGGCGCGACGGCGGTCATTTACGGCGAACTGGGCTTCGCCTCTCCGCTCGCGCGGGGGATCTTCTGCTTGTCGCGCGCGGTCGGAATCCTGGCTCACGCCTGGGAGCAAACTGGGCGCAACGATCGCAACAAGGGCCCAATGCCCAAGCAGTTCGGCTACAAATACGAGGGCCAGCCGCGTCGCAGGCTGGAAGGCGCATCATAAGCATCTCGAAAACCCGCCCAAGCTGATGGAGACCAGCGTGTTCTCGTCGATGCCGGCGGAGTTTCGTCGCCCGGGTGTTTCTTCGGAATGGGCAGACGCGAACCGCGGGGCATATCCAGTAGATTGTTTCATCGAGGGACCGTCGTTCGACCAGTCCGGGAATCTCTATGTCGTCGAGATCCCCTTCGGCCGCATTTCCGGATTTCACCGGAGGGCGTCTGGTCTTTGATCATCGAATACGACGGCTGGCCGAACGTCTGAAGGTTGCTCCGGACGGCCGGGTGCTCGTGTCCGACTATATCAACGGTCTCCTGGAGCTCGATCGACAGAGAGGGACCATCCGGCCGTTGCTGGGCCACCGCAATTCCGAGTCCTTCAGAGGCTGCAACGAGCTGCATATCGCGACCAAACGCGACATCTATTTCACCGATCAGGGCCAGACTGGATTGCACGATCGTACCGGCCGGGCATTTCGACTGTGCCCTGACGGCCGGATCGACTGCTTGATTTCTAATGGCCCGGGCCCGAATGGCCTGGTGCTCAGTCCGGACGAGACCGTAATGTACGTTGCAATGACGCGCGACAATTGCATCTGGCGCGTACCGCTGATGCGTGATGGCGTGGGGAAAGTCGGACGATTCAGCTGGTTCTTCGCGACGAGCGGTCCTGACGGACTGACGGTCGATCAAAAAGGGAGGCTCTTTGTCGCGCATGATTCCCTCGGCCACGTCTTCGGTGGGGCCAAACGGCGAAAGCGGTCCGCTTGCATCCAGTCCTGCGCAGGGTGGAAGCTGCACGAATGTCGTATTGGACGCGGCACTCGGCGCATTGCTCATTACGGAATCTTCTACCGGATCAGTGTGATGGCTGATCTCGCTCACCTTCCTCGAAATTCGCCAGCAGGAGTGGCAAGGTGGTGCGGAATCTTTTCACGCGCCGGTCCGCCGCACCAAGCTGCAGGAATGAGTGTGGTAGACGACTGGCTAGCCAGTCGCCGAGAGAATGTAATTGGTGACGAATGGATGGCGTTTGTGTGCGGTGATCTCAAACCAGAGCCGGTAATCGCACTGCATGGGAAGCGCAAAAGAAGGATTCGTAATGCTGGGTCGGGCTCCGCCCGGAACGGGCCGCCGCCGACCTGTCGCCTTTTGGTCGGGCGGGTCGCGGTATCGCTTCCCACAACGCAGAATGATTGATCGCCGATATTTTCGAACGTTCTCGCCAAGAAGGCCGAAGAGGTAACCGCTCGCGGTGGGAGTCAGCACCGCATCAGCGTCAAGGTTCTCGATCATGCTTGGCCGCGACGCACGCGTGAAGCGTTCGTTTTGAGAAGGAACAAGCCCAGGATTTACTGCTTGAAGGACTTTACCGATAGCACGCTAGCCCAGAGCGCTTCAAGTGTGTGGCGCAGAGGTCGTACTACTGTCAGAGCCTCTTGCGCGCGCGCAATCCTCCAACCCGATATCCCCTCTCCTCGTAGAAGTGGCGTACCCGTTCTAGGGCCGGATAACCATCCGGAGGCAACGCAACCTCAATCATCTGCCAGCCGCGTCGCTTCGCCTCCGAATCTACCGCCTCGAGCAGATGCCGACCGCAGTCAGAGCTCCGGAAGTCACGAGAAATCCATAGCTCCTGAAGCACGCCGTACGCTCCGGCTGCTCTCACGGCCTGTACGGCCGAGATGCTAGCTAACCCTACAATCTGCCCGGTGCCTTGTTCCTCAACGACAAAAATGAAGCCCTGTTCGGGATGCTGAATCAGGCGCAACGCCGCCTGCTTCGCGCCTTGAAGGCTGAACTCCGATCCGGGGCCACCTAACTCGGAAAGTAGCTCTTTGACCGCTTTTGCGACCGCGTTCTCATCTCCTGGCACGCTCTTGCGCAAAGCCGTGCACGCGCTGGACGTGCCTTGCCCTTCAGCACCAACACGAACACCCGACCTGGCCCTCTGGGGGAAATTCATGCTCAGGAGGATACAGAAAACGCAATTGAGAGCAACTATCAGGCTCGGTAGGAAGCAGCACGTCCACACTCGCTATAGGCAACAGAGCTGAGGTAATTGCAAGCCATTGCCGTTCTCAGAATCGACTGCGGCTTGAGCAGCTGCGAACTCATGATGGACTGCCTTCGATTGGAAAACATATCACGGCACACGCCGGTCATGCCGATCAAACATTCGTAAGAGTGATTGCCGATCGTCGCTCACGAACTACTCGCTTCAACAAATCGTGCGCCACGATGATCGCAGCGCCATAGAGCGTCAGCTCGGTGCGTCCGAAGGAGAGATTCCCACCTCGCGTGCGTCACTCGTACTTGCGCGAAGCGCGACAGGTATCATACGCGTGCGTCCGATAAAATCGTCTGAGCAAGATCGCGAAAGATTTTGCACACCAATGCACTATCTTAAGCTTATCTCGAACAATCGAAAGATATCGGGAAGCACAGCTTGTTTGGACCTTCGCTCCTCGTTTAAGGCACCGTCACGGAACAGGAGTGGTTGCGATGGAACATGGGCAGGCCGAACTGGTCGGAGGGAAACCTGTAATCTTCGGGCAACGTAAGGTGCGGCCGCGGGCGTGCCTGGCCGTCGGCAAGCGGCATCTGCGCGCCTTTCTACGGGATGTGCTGGAGGATATGGGGTTTGTTATCAGCGAATGCAGGACTGCTGACGAGTTGCCGCACGTACTCCGCACGGAGTTCCCTGATCTGATCCTGCTCGGCATTGGCTCGGACCGCATCGAGCCTGGACGATTGCTCGAGATACTGGTACGCGAAGAATTTGCAGGCCGAGTGCTGGCGTTCGGAGCGCGCGAGTCGATCATCATGGCGGCAGTGCAGCAGGTCGGTAGTGAATATGGACTTGCTATGCTGCCGCCGCTCAGGGCGCCGTTTGCAGCCGAGACGTTGCGCGATCGGATCGGCATGCTCTTGCCAAGAGAGCCGGCGCCCCGTCCCGCGGTCCATGTCGGAGAAGCCTTACACGCTGGCTGGCTTGAGCTCTGGTATGAGCCGAAGTTTGACGCGTGTACCCTTAGCCGCCGCGGCGCCGAGGCTCATGTGCGAATGCGGCACCCGACCTGGGGCGTTGTTCCACCGGCCTATTTCATCCCGGAATCTCACGATCCGCATTTTAGGAACTTGTCGCAGTTCGTGATCGACCGCGCGATCAAGGATTGGCAGTATCTTCTGGAGCAGCAAACTTCGATCGATCTCTCCATCAATCTCCCGGCAGCATTCCTGATTGACCCGCAGGCGGTACGCGATCTCTGTCGGCGCATGCCGTCGCACGCCGCTTTCGGCGGTTTGACGATTGAAATCGAGAGCGTGGAAGCGATCCAGAACCTAGATCTCCTGGTCGAGGTTGCGCGTGAGGTTCGCTTTCACAACATTGGCCTTGCAATCGACAATGTCGGTGCCAATTGGCCGCAGCTGATGGGGATGACAAAATTCCCGTTCATGAAATTGAAAGTAGATCGTCAGTTCGTCGGCGGCTGCGCGAATGGGCCCCTCAAGCGAACGGTGTGCCGCCATATCGTCGATCTAGCCAAAGAGTACAATGTGCGCACCGTCGCCGAAGGTGTGGAGAGCCAGGCTGACCTAATCGCTGTGGCCGAACTCGGCTTCGACCTTGCGCAGGGCCATCTGTTCGGAAAAGCCATGCCACTGAAGCAATTTGCACAGTCATCTTTCAACCCTGCTCCAGCTCGTCCAAAATAGTTGCGAGTGGCTGAGTGCGGCCAAGCGACGCTCGCGAGCACCGCCATGCCTACTCGGCACCAGGCATGAGGCTGAGTGCAATTCAGTCGGTCTGCAAGGCCAGTGTCGCTCGTCCCGCCGCCACTTCATTTCCCTCCGAAGCTTGTTATACCACAGGCCCGTTTTGGCAAGCCTCCAGCGAGTCCTCCACGCAGCTAGCGTTGCAGCCATGAGCGAGGCTTGCACAAACCTCCAGTCGGGGTGTGTGACCGGAGGTTTGCCGAGATCCGACGTAGACCTGCGTCCGTTCGCGGGTTTTGTCGCCGCCGGTGGAGGAAGCGTCAGCCTCGCTTGCCCCCGCGCTGACGTGCCAAACAAACCGACGGACGCTTCCAGCTTCAAGTCGCGACTGACTCTCGCAAGAGGGCCCGATGGCTCGTAGCCTGAAATTGAAGCGACCTGTTGCTGTCGCAGACGCAACATGGTCTCAGACCCGGGACAGCCGAATTGGGCAAATTGCCCAACATTGAGCGCGTCTGCGTTTGGCACGGCATTTGAAAGGGATCGCCCATGGCATCGCTCGCCTAAGGAGTCGGAAGGCATGGCTTACAAGATCGTCGCTTCGCAATGCACCGTTTGTGGCGCATGTGAGTTCGAGTGTCCCAACGCGGCGATCAGTCTGAAGCGTGACATTTACGTTATCGATGCCAAAAAATGTACGGAGTGCGAGGGCCATTGCGACACGCCGCAATGCGCGGTGGTCTGTCCGGTCCCTGACACCTGTGTCCCGTCCAAGACAGGATAGGCAGCCCGCGACCAAAAGGCCTCATCGCTCGATTTCGCGAACGAAGTTGTAGATGTGGGACCTTGAGGAGACCACGACCGCATGGAGCGCATCGAGGTCGATTAACATCGTTATGAGCTTAAGACGCTGAGCGACGCCGAGGGACCCCTCAAAGGGCTCTGTCGGAGGACACCGTCGAATTTGTCACGAACAAGGACAAGGCCCTCGATGCTCAGTGGCCGCGTTACGGCCTATCGTCGCTGGCGGCGAGTCGAGGCGAGGCAGGCCCGGCGTCGAGCGGCCGCGGACGCATCGAAGCCGGCGCAAAGGTCGCTCAGCACGTGAACACCTAGTGCACCGAGAAGATCATCTTGGCCAACCTCACGGAGGCGGACGACCTCGTGCCTGGTCGCGGGCCCGCCGAACACCAAGGAGCCGACCTGATCATCCGTTCGGTCCTGGAGCAATCCGGCTTTCGAAATGTCTAGGGAGCCTCGTGGGCTGTGACCAAACGGATGCCGGCCGAGGATGATCGCACCTTCCTGACGCGCAGGTTCGAAAAGCTGCTGACGGAAAAGGTCGCCTCCTCGCGATCACACAGATACCGAAGGCCGCCCGGGTTCGTTCCGGTGGTGGAGCTCAACCGTTACGCGAGCAGGGAGCGAATGCATTTCAAAAGCGGAGCCTCCACAGATGCGGGCGTGTTCACTAGGCCGCGAGCAAGACCGTCTTACCTGCCTAGTGCGCTCGTAATCGCTTGGGCAATGTCGCAGCGAGAATCGGTAGGTTGACGCATCGATCCTCGTGCGCATAATCCAAGCCGTCGCGGTCTCCGGATTTCGTTTGATCCGGAGCTAAGAGGGAAGCCGGTGCAATGCCGGCGCTGCCCCCGCAACTGTAAGCGGCGAGCCGCTGTCCAACGAAGTCACTGAAGCCATGCGGCTTCGGGAAGGCCGGACAGCAGCGACGACCCGTGAGCCAGGAGACCTGCCTCGACAAGATATCGTCCACGGGCGGGGCGTCCCGGTGTGCGCCAAGCAGTTGTCGCTCACGCGATGTTCGCTGTCTGCGTCCGCCATGGCCTTTGCCCCAACATGGGGTCTAAGCTATGTCAATCCTTTCGCTTCCCGTTGCCACACTGGGGACGTCACGCATCGGCCCACGACGCGAACTCAAATTCGCGCTCGAGAGCTACTGGGCGGGAAAGTCCAGTGAAGCCGAGCTCCTCGAGGCGGGGAGTGGACTTCGTGCCGCTAATTGGGCACGGCAGAAATCCCGCGGTGCGACCGTCATTCCTTCGAATGACTTCTCGCTCTACGACCATGTGCTCGATACCAGCCTAATGGTCGGCGCCATTCCCGACGTTTACGGCTGGAGCGAAGGTCCTGTGTCGCTCAAAACCTACTTCACCATGGCGCGTGGCGCTCAGGACGGTGGTCACGCTCAGCATGGGCCCGGCGTAGCCGCACAGGAGATGACGAAGTGGTTCGATACGAACTACCACTACATGGTGCCGGAATTTCACCAGGATCAGATCTTTAAGTTTGCCTCTCGGAAGCCGATCGAGGAATATGAGGAGGCAAGAAGCCTCGGCTATCAGACGCGGCCCGTCCTAGTGGGCCCAGTCACTTTCCTGAAGCTCGGCAAAAGCGTAAATCCCGCATTCAATCCGCTCTCGCTGCTTGATCGGCTCCTCCCCGTCTATGTCGATGTTCTCCGCGAACTAGCCTCGCGCGGCGCTGAATGGGTTCAGCTCGACGAGCCATGCCTAGTGATGGACGTCGACGAAGGATCTCGGGCGGCTGTCCGCCGGGCCTATGCTCATTTCGCTAAGGCCGTGCCGGCCCTTAAAATCATGCTGGCCACATACTTCGGGGCTGTCGGCGACAATCTTGAAACAGTCT
This sequence comes from Bradyrhizobium sp. Ken64, assembly GCF_055807555.1. Classification (NCBI taxonomy): domain Bacteria; kingdom Pseudomonadati; phylum Pseudomonadota; class Alphaproteobacteria; order Hyphomicrobiales; family Nitrobacteraceae; genus Bradyrhizobium; species Bradyrhizobium sp. Ken64. The sequence continues at coordinate 53,128 of NZ_JBVVPA010000021.1, forward strand.
TGGCCTTGCCCGTTGCCGGGCTTCACGTCGACCTGGTTCGTGCACCTGACCAGTTCGACGCGATTGTCGCCAGAGCGCGTAGAGATCTCGTGGTCTCGCTCGGTGTCGTTGATGGTCGCAACGTGTGGCGCTCTAATCTGCCGGCGCTACTCGACCAACTTGCTCCTATGGTCAAAAAACTGGGCAGGGACCGTGTTCAGATTGCCCCCTCCTGCTCGCTGCTTCATGTTCCGACCGACATTGAGCTAGAGATCGATCTCGATCCCAATCTGAAGACGTGGTTGGCGTTCTCAGTGCAGAAGATCAAGGAGCTTTCGATATTGGGCAAAGCGCTGGCTGGCTATGCTGCCGATGTGGCCGATGAACTCACGCTCTCAGAGGATGCATCCGTCACCCGCGAAACATCGCCGAAGATCCACAGTGCGAACGTCGCCGGACGAATGGCCGCGATCGACGATAGCATGCGTCGCCGTCGCAGTGCGTTCACCCAGCGCGCCGACGTCCAGCGCGTCGCCTTCGCATTGCCAATGTTTCCAACCACAACCATCGGATCCTTCCCGCAAACGGCGGACGTCCGCAATGCGCGTGCAGCTCATGCGCGGGGAGCGCTGAATGACACGCAGTACGAGCAGCTTCTGAAAGCGGAGACAGCCCATACCGTGCATTGGCAGGAAGATATCGGCCTGGACGTGCTCGTGCACGGCGAGTTCGAGCGCAACGACATGGTTCAATACTTTGGCGAGCAGCTGTTGGGTTTCGCATTCACCAAGCACGGCTGGGTTCAGTCTTATGGCTCGCGGTGCGTTCGTCCTCCTATCCTGTTTGGAGATGTCTCCCGCCCGAAGCCCATGACCGTTAAATGGTGGCGACATGCGCAGTCTCTGACCAAAAAACCCGTCAAGGCTATGCTGACCGGACCGGTGACGATCCTGAACTGGTCGTTTGTCCGTGACGACATCCCGCGGAGCGAGACATGCCGACAGATCGCTCTCGCGATCCGAGACGAGGTCATCGACCTTGAAACAGCTGGAGCGACCATGATCCAGATCGACGAGGCTGCGTTGCGGGAGGGATTGCCGCTGCGCAAATCGCAGTGGAAGGACTATCTCGATTGGGCAGTGGACAGTTTCCGCATTTGCTCCTCCGCTGTCGCTGACGGAACTCAGATCCATACGCACATGTGCTATTCCGAGTTCAACGAAATCATCGATGCGATCGCAGCAATGGATGCCGACGTCATTTCAATCGAGGCGTCGCGCTCCAAAATGGAATTGCTCGACGCTTTCAAGAGCTACAAATATCCTAATGAAATCGGGCCGGGCGTCTATGACATTCATTCACCGCGCATTCCCGCAGCAGCCGAGATCAAGCAGCTGATTGTGTTGGCGCGGCAGCGGGTTTCCGATCGGCAGCTCTGGATCAATCCCGACTGCGGACTGAAAACTCGAAGATGGGAGGAGGTGCGTCCCGCGCTCGTCAATATGGTGGCCGCCGCACGCGAGTTGCGGGCCGAGGCATGATCGTACGGAGCGTGTCGCCAACGTATCTGTGAATAAGATGAACGCCCTTTGGGAGCTCGCGATATCCTTGCGAGCTTCCAAAGTTTCCAGCGCCTACGAATGCCGGTTTGCCCCGGCGGAGGCGATCGCATACAGCGGCGACAAGCTCGAATCCGGCGGACGACCGCGTGCCGGCCATACCGATTAGGTGACATATTCCAAGTCACTTACGCTCGACGCGAACCACGGTCCTATCGCTTCATTTATCCATCCCATGGATGCGTCCCATCACAAAAATCTATTTTACCGCCCTTGCGGAATTTCATACCTAATTTGCGCCTTCGCGCGGTCTTCGGGAAGATTTGCTGGTATTCGGCGGTGCCAAAATACTGGCGCGTGACGGCAAACTGACGGTTGAGTTTCAGGGCTCGGCAGTCAAACCGCCTGCGCGATGGATCCCAGCTCCATCAAGGCGCTGCCCGTGCCAACCGGACAGCTGGCAAGTGGTGAGCAAGTCCTGAAGTTCACGACAGGAGCGGAAGGCAAGCGGCTCGCTAAGTTGTGCAGAGCGATATCCGCTTCTGCTTGTTTGACGGCGAATGCCCTCGTCGTAAGTCGATCGCCGGTAGTCCTCCCTACCGACGAAAGCTGGAACCATGCGGAAAGCAGCGTCGCTCCCGCGTGACTTTCGCCCGGCCTCGCATTGAGGCCGGGCGGCTGTTTATGTGCCTGCTTATCAGTGACAGCAGGGGATCATTCATTTTGGCGTCATTGCGGGACCCCGGGTTCTTGGAGCGCATCTGTTGCTGTTCGGCAGGGAATGAGGCCGGTGCTGCTAAGGCTATCTGTCTATTGAAGGCTTTGGTGTCGTGTTGGTACGCGTTGGTAGTACCGGATATTCGATCCTAGGCAGCCGACCGGTCAGCGAATTCAAAAATGCGACAATGTCGTTTTCCTCCCTATCGCTAAGCTCGGCGCCGAGCTGGATGTCACTCATTAGGGCAACAGCTTGCTTCAGGCTCCAAACCTGGCCCGAATGGAAGTAAGGGGCTCGCAACGCGACGTTCCGCAATGGCGCCGCGCGGAAGACATATTCGTCGCCAGCCGCCCTGGTAACCGCGAACCGGCCCTTATCGGCGTCCGGAAGCACGCTTGCGTCCGGCTTTTTTATCACGCCGAACGGGAAGTAGGCCTGTCCACCGAGATTGATTCCATTGTGGCAAGAGGAACATCCCTTCGCCATAAACAGCGCCAACCCTGACTTCTGCTGATCATCGAGAGCACGTGTATTGCCCTCCAGATACTGATCGAATGGAGCCGCAGGTGTAATGAGAGTCGCTTCAAAAGCCTCGATCGCCTTCGCAAAATTTTCAAAGGTGACCGGTCTCGCTTCGTTCGGAAAAGCGTTCTTGAACAAGACGACGTAGCTGGGCATTGAGTTCAAGATACCGAGCACATGATCTGGAGTCGCATTCATTTCGGCACTCGCCTGCACAGGGCCGGTGGCTTGCGCCTTGAGGTCCGCGGCGCGTCCGTCCCAAAATTGCGCCGCATTGAACACTGCGTTGTAGACAGTTGGGGCCCGGCGCAGGCCGACCTTCCAGCCGTGACCAACGGAGGTCGGACCGGCATCGACTCCGCCGGTGCCGAGATTGTGGCACGTATTGCAGCTAATGATTCCGCTCGCCGATAGCCGCGGATCGAAGAACAGCATCTTGCCAAGCTCGACCTTTCCATGCGTCACTGGATTGTCTTTTACTGCAGGAATGACCGAGGGTATTGGATGGAAGATCTGCTTGGCGTTTCTCATCAGATCATCGTCGGCGTTAGCTCCTGACGACATCAGCAGCCCAATAGCTAAAATAGATGCTTCAGCGACAAGCCGAAGCTCCGGGATTGACATGTTCATACACCGCCTCATTAGTTCTGATTGTTAAACAAGGAAACCGTCGAAAGCGATGCCACGCGTTCCTCGACGGTCCGGCGCAGCATGCAGCGGGGCATCTGGAGCGAGGCTGCATCAAAATGCGCGACTTTGCAGCTGGCCGCCGGCGTTCACGCACGGGCTTGAGGGGCTTACGTGATTCGCGAGTTCGCTTTGAGCTTAGATCGCGGCCTTTCTGTTGGTTGATCAGCCTAGCGCCTCAACGTTCGGCGTGATGGTCGATCTGACAACAACAAGTGTGCCGCAAGCAGTAAGCTGTCCGGTGGCCGCATCGGTGCTCCATCGGGCGATTGGGTGGCCAATACGCTCCCGCAAGGTTGATGTATCCGTCTTACTCCGCTGGCCGCGCTCAGCGCTCACGGTGTAATTGGACAATTAGCAACTGCGATGCCAGTTGCGTCCGAGATGCAAGTTGCTGATTTAGTTGTAGAACGGGTCCGGACGAACAAACAAAGTCTGATGTCTTGGTGTGATCACTACATTCAGTGTCACAGATCCCACAAGCGCCAGGCCCGGCTAGAGGTGATCGTAGATACTTTTGTGGTGAGGTTCGCTTGCTAGCTTGCCGGCCGCACGCGGGAACGGCGGTAACAAGACCTACGCAGCTGGGCGAGACACTGAGAGGCGCCCGGCGGTGCGCATCGTTCACGATTTCGCCGAGCCCAGCCGACTGAAGCCTCTCCGACTTATATCCAGGCCGCTCTGGCGCGCCGTCACCACGAAGCCCGGCTCGTTGGTAAGGACGAGCCTCAGGACCGAACATGGCTTGTTTCAATTTCACCTGAGGTTCGCTGGCATGGCAATTGCCGTGCTCAAGTCTGAAAGGCGCGGCTGCCCAGAGTTTGACGGTGCGACCGTCCGATTAATCGCTACTCCAATTCGACAGGGACCGGCCTGACCCCTGATCCCGCGGGTGTTGGTTGGATTACCTAGTCGGCCCACTCACGGGCTGCTGCTAGCTTTTGAAATCCTGCGGGCTGAGGCGAAATAAGCTGAACTTCTGCGGGAGCAACCGCTACTTCGTGCTCTTGCGTTGAAAGACGCCGATACAAGAGGACACGTTGGGAGGAGATCGTGACATCATGTCCGCGGATGGCCCAAGTCCTGAGATCTATCGGCGTGTTAGCGAGGAAGGACGTGATTGAGCACTCGTCCATGGCTGGTTCAAGTTGGATACGGTATCCGTGATGGCTTCGATTGACGAGCGCTTGAATGAGATCAGATCTGTACGGAATGACATTTGGCGTTGTCGCGCAAGGCTTCAAAGCGAGCTAGATGATCTCCAGCGTAAGATGCTCGAAGAGCGTCTGCTTGAGCGGCAGTCTGCCTTTGAACGGCTCGTCTCGGCCACATTTCCTTTTACATTGAGATTGTGAAGCAAAATTTCGGGACCTGTGCCGCGGGAGCATTCCGCGTTAAATGGCGTCCGCTCACAGAGCGCCTGCGCCTGGGTCAGGAATGTAGCGCTCCGGCGCCGCGGGCCGTCGCGCCCCTCATGGCCGCCGCCGACCTGAAAAGCTCGGCCCCTAGCCTTGGTTCACCGACGTGCTGCCCGCTGCGCACCGACAATGAAATCGTTCCGGCCCCATCCAAGGGCACTGCCGGGGGATCCCGCTCGCCTCGCTTCTGCGACACCGCAGTCACCGGAGTAACGTTGATCCGGCAGAGCGATCGAAGGAGCTTGAATCGCCCGTAGCGTCAGATTGTACAGAGCAGGGAACGATATTTCAGATCAGGTGCAGTCGAATGATAAGACCCGCTCTCGCTTTTGTACTATGTTCCGCTCTCGAGTGGATCGGGCTAGGCATGGGGGCGGTTGCGGAAACAAGGCGGTACGCGTGCACGATCACTGCCGCCGATCGAGAGCCGGCCGGAGTTCGGAATGAGCGGATTATTCTCACCGTTCAATATGGCTGCCGGATCGCTGGTGGTCTCTTGACCGACGCGGGGATCACAGCAGTGTCGGTCAGCGAGTGGGCTGCTGACAAAGGGACATACTTGGCCTCCATGGAATTTCACCACGCGCTGGAGGGAGTTGCACTTGGGCAACTCTCCGAGGCGACCGACTTCTCTAGCATGGAAGGCGAGCAAGGCATTGGGGTCGCAACTTCCGGCACGACAGTTTTCACATTCGCATCTGGTTCATTGGCCGACCTTTCAGGGAAGACTCTTAAATTCACGACAAAACCCACCGGCCTACGTAGCTTCGAGTTGGAGTTCACAGACTGGCCAGAATCTCTTCTATGGAAGTGACGCGTGTCTTATGCTGAATTCCGCAGGCGCGCGCACACGAATACTGTCCATACTCTTAAGCACACACATATGTGGTCCCCGGCCGATATATGCCGTCCCCCAAGACGAGCACACCCGCAACAGGTTAAGCCAAAACTCCGAAGGCGCTCGAGCGCGGTAGAGCGTTCAAATTGACCTTCACGCGGTCCGATCAGCAGCTCTTTGGCCGCCGATCCGCATATGGGACGATCTGGCCTCGCATGGCAGCGCCTGCGCGACGCGGAAGCTATCAACACGGAATAAATGCAGCCCAACCGCCTCCCGAACGCGGACGAGTACCAACTCAAGGCAGCCCTCATTGTACACTGAAGCGGTTGATGGCGGAGCGGGAGATCACTCAGACCGAAGCCGCGAAGCTCGTCGGCGTGAAGCAGCCCAACATCTCCAAGCTGCTTCAAGGGCAGTTCAAGTTGGTTTCCGTGGAAGAGCTGCTGCGCATGCTGGCGGCGTTCGATCAGGACGTCGAAACAAAGATAAAGCCACATCGGAAGCGTGGCGAAGGGGGCCGGATCACGTTTATTCGGGCCTAAGAACTGCCGAAACGGAGGGTTCATGACATCTAACCCGACGGCGGCAAAAGGGCCCATGAACTCACCCTGCAGTGCCCGATCTGCAATCGAGATTCGGCTGACTGAATCCTTCGCCCCCGCTGTTCTCGCCGAGGCCCGCCAGCGTTTCCAGGAACAACTGGGCGAAGGACGCGAGGTCGCCCGAGAGACCGAAGCGCTTCAGCAGGAGCGCGAGAAGCTCAAAAGGGAAGATTAACGGGTCTAACGCTAGGTCGTGAACCGACGCGGCGGCTTAGTGCAGCAGCCAACTCGTCCCTACAGAAGCGAAACGCGCGCGAGTACCGCCGGAACAGTGGTGATGCACCAATTTACGAACGTTGCAATGCGTGAAATCCGCACCTGAGCACTTCGGTCCGAGGTCTTGGCCCTTTTTACCATAATTACCTGGGCAAGAAAAATACCGTTCAAGTGGACCATCGGCGCGCTGTTCTGCAAAAAGGCTGGCGGAGCGCGTTAGCAAAACTGGTTTCAATGGCGATTGATACACCACACAACGGAGGTAAGCGTAAGGAATTTCGATCCTGTCCTGGAACGAGAAAGGATAAATCGACCAGTGGTCCGCATCCCACCTGCCTTATCTCGACTGCCGACACTTGCGAAGCTGCCGGCCTTTCCGTGAATTCGCTCAAACTGTCTGACGCGTCAGAATCCGATGTTCCCCTTTGTCGAACTACGCCGAACGCAAAAGCTGCAGATTGTTTGATGCGGAAGCGCCCTGTGTCGTAGCCGGCAAATTCAAATCCGGGCAAGCCCAGGGTGACCGTTTGCGGAGTTTAAGTTACCGCGCTGCTTGGGAATTGATCAGCTTACGTGCTCTCCACGGCGTCAGCTGTTCGCCCCTCCGAGCGCGCCTCTCCGCAGTATCAAATAAAAGAACGCCGGAGCGAGAGACCATGCGGAAATGGAAGAGGACTGCTGCTGGGCAACTGAGTTCTTGTGGAGACATCTGCAGCAGGTGGTGGAGCGCTCGATGCGATTCTTGCTGGGGGTGGGATCGCGAGCACGATGGGCACATCTAACCGCGCTGAAATCCGCTTCGAACGGATGGTGTTTGCGATCGCTGGATCGGCGCGTACGAAGCAAGGCTGCGCATTGGAGTGACGTCGGCGCGGCCAGACTCCAGCCACGCCGCTGGTGGAGAGCGGAACCGATTGTTTTGTTTCAGACAGGGCGTTGCGGCTACGCTTGTTGGTGGCAGACAGGGTCAGGTTTATAACAATCCGCATCCGGCAGCTATCTAGCTCTATAAACGTTGCTTTTTTATTCAACCGGCGCTGGCACACTCGTTGCAGACCCCTGCGCAGGAGGCGGCTGTTAGTCCTTTGCATCCCATGCACAGGGACATGCCCCGTGATCGCACGCGAGTGAATAAAGAAGCCGATATGACCAACCGCTGGAGAGCAGGCATGACTTCACCGAGAAGCGTCTTGGTCATCGATAGGCAGCGTCACACATGGCGCTCCTAACCGCTCAGCCGAGATGAGCTACATGATCGTGAACGACCGCTGCGGCATGAACGTCGCGAAGTTGCGATCGGTAGGACCGCCCACGCAGATTGCACGCTTATCTGAACGCCGGATCGGAAATCCGTCGGTCTACCGCAAAAGCGTCGCTTCTTGTTGAGACCACAATCGAAAAGGAAACCTGTATGAGCCGAACACCTACCCAAGGCGTTGCAGAGATCAAGGCGCGCAACAAGCAGCTAATCGATGAGGTGTTGACGGTCTACCCCGAGAAGACTGCCAAAAGGCGCGCCAAGCATCTCAGTGTTCACGAGGCGGGGAAGTCGGATTGTGGCGTCAAGTCGAATATCAAGTCCATTCCGGGCGTGATGACCATCCGCGGCTGCGCCTATGCGGGCTCCAAGGGCGTGGTCTGGGGACCCATCAAGGACATGATCCACATCAGCCACGGTCCGGTCGGCTGCGGTCAGTACTCCTGGGGCTCGCGGCGCAACTACTACGTCGGGACGACCGGCATCGACACGTTCGTGACACTGCAGTTCACCTCCGATTTTCAGGAGAAGGACATCGTGTTCGGCGGCGATAAAAAGGTCACGAAACTCATCGATGAGCTCCAGGAGCTATTTCCTCTCAGCAGGGGCATCACCATTCAGTCCGAATGTCCGATTGGCTTGATCGGTGACGATATCGAGGCGGTCTCCCGAGAAAAGTCGAAGGAATATGGCGGCAAAACCATCGTGCCCGTGCGGTGCGAGGGCTTCCGTGGCGTGTCGCAATCGCTCGGCCATCACATCGCGAACGACGCCGTTCGGGATTGGATCTTTGACAAGAGCGCCCCAGAGACCAGCCCTAAATTTGAACCGACGCCATATGATGTTGCGATCATCGGCGACTACAACATCGGTGGCGACGCATGGTCGTCACGAATCCTGCTGGAAGAAATGGGCCTACGCGTCATCGCCCAGTGGTCGGGGGATGGATCTCTCGCTGAATTGGAGGCGACGCCGAAGGCGAAGCTCAACATACTGCATTGCTATCGCTCGATGAACTACATCTCACGGCACATGGAGGAAAAATTCGGGATTCCCTGGTGCGAGTACAACTTCTTCGGTCCTTCCAAAATCGCGGAGTCGCTGCGAAAAATTGCAAGCTTCTTCGATGACAAGATCAAGCAAGGCGCCGAACGCGTCATCGCGAAGTATCAACCGCTTGTCGATGCTGTGACCGCGAAATACCGGCCGCGGCTTGAGGGCAAGACGGTAATGCTGTTCGTCGGCGGCTTACGTCCTCGCCACGTCATCGGCGCCTATGAGGACCTCGGCATGGATGTTGTCGGCACGGGCTATGAGTTCGGGCATAACGATGACTACCAACGCACCGCCCAGCACTACGTCAAAGATGGCACGCTGATCTACGACGATGTCACCGGCTACGAATTCGAGCGCTTCGTCGAAAAGATCCGGCCAGACCTGGTCGGCTCCGGTATCAAGGAAAAATACGTCTTCCAAAAAATGGGTGTGCCGTTCCGCCAAATGCATTCCTGGGACTACTCGGGTCCTTACCACGGCTATGACGGCTTCGCGATCTTCGCCCGCGACATGGACATGGCGATTAACTCCCCGATCTGGGGGAAGACCACGGCACCTTGGAAGGACGCTCCGCAGCCGAGCCTCATGGCAGCGGAATAGGAAGCCGACCCCGGGCCGTTTCTTTCCGCAGAGGAGGGGAAGGGCAGGAGAACGAACGCAAGAACCCAAAGAGTGCTATGATGACACAGAACGCCGAACACATACTCGACCACTCCGAGCTTTTCCGGGGAGACGAATACCAGCAGATGCTGGCCAAGAAGAAGGCGCTATTTGAGAATCCGCATGATCCCGCCGAAGTCGATCGCATCAAAGAATGGTCGAAGACATCCGAGTACCGCGAGAAGAACTTCGCCCGCGAGGCGCTAACCGTTAATCCGGCGAAGGCTTGCCAGCCGCTCGGTGCGGTGTTCGCCGCCCTCGGGTTCGAGCGCACACTGCCGTTCGTCCACGGCTCACAGGGCTGCGTCGCGTATTATCGCAGCCATCTGTCACGGCACTTCAAGGAGCCGACCTCGTGCGTCTCCTCGTCCATGACGGAAGACGCGGCCGTGTTCGGGGGGCTTAACAATCTTACGGACGGGCTTGCCAACAGCTATAGCATGTACAAGCCGAAGATGATCGCGGTCGCCACGACCTGCATGGCGGAAGTTATCGGCGACGACCTCAATGCCTTCATCAAAACATCAAAGGAAAAAGGTTCAGTCCCAGCGGACTACGACGTACCATTCGCTCACACTCCTGCGTTCGTCGGCAGCCACGTTACTGGCTACGACAATACGCTCAAGGGCATCCTCGAGCATTTCTGGGATGGCAAAGCCGGCACGGCCCCAAAACTCGAGCGTAAAGCGAACAACACGATCAACTTCATCGGTGGCTTCGACGGCTACACTGTCGGAAACATCCGTGAGATAAGGCGTATCTTCGAGCTGATGGGGATCGGCTACACCATCCTCGCGGATAACAGTGACGTGTTCGATACCCCCACGGACGGCGAGTTCCGCATGTATGATGGGGGCACTACACTAAAGGATGCCGCGAACGCTGTCCACGCCAAGGCAACCATTTCCATGCAGCAATATTGCACGGAGAAGACGTTGTCCTTCATCAAAGGGCACGATCAGGAGGTCGTCGCTTTCAATCACCCGCTGGGCATCAGCGCCACGGACGATTTCCTGATGACACTGTCGCGTATCACCAACAAGGCAATTCCAAATGCGCTGGAGCAGGAGCGCGGGCGCCTGGTAGACGCAATGGCTGATTCTAGCGCGCATGTTCACGGCAAGAAGTTCGCGATCTACGGCGATCCAGACCTCTGCTATGGTTTCGCCGCATTCCTGCTGGAGCTCGGTGCTGAGCCGACCCACGTGCTGTCGACGAACGCGAGTAAGGCCTGGGAGCAGAGGATGCAGGCGCTGTTCGCGAGCTCGCCCTTCGGTAAAAACTGCCGCGCCTTCCCGGGCAAGGATCTCTGGCACATGCGCTCGCTCCTGTTCACAGAGCCGGTCGATTTCCTGATCGGTAACACCTACGGAAAGTATCTCGAGCGTGACACCGGAACGCCGCTAATCCGCATCGGCTTTCCCATCTTCGATCGCCATCATCACCATCGTTATCCAGTGTGGGGCTATCAGGGGAGCATGAATGTGCTGGTCAAGATTCTCGACAAGATCTTTGATGAGATCGATCGAAAGACCAGCTCGGTTGGCAAGACAGACTACAGCTTCGACATCATACGCTAAGGCGAGCTCCCCGCCTCATCGTCCGCAGAAACAGCGGCGCTGCGGCGGGGATCACAGGTTCTCCGCCGGTCATCCTTGTGGTCTGCGGTGTGTTAACATCCCGAGAGAGACACCATGACTTCGCTTCCCACGACCATACAGGACGTCTTTAACGAACCGGGCTGCGCCAGGAACGCGAGCAAGTCGAAGGTCGAGCGTAAGAATGGTTGCACCAAGCAGCTCAAGCCGGGCGGCGCCGCCGGCGGATGTGCCTTCGATGGCGCCAAAGTCGCGCTGCAGCCCTTCACCGATGTCGCCCATCTTGTGCATGGTCCAATCGCCTGTGAGGGCAATTCCTGGGACAATCGTGGTTCGGTCTCGTCCGGCTCCGATCTGTGGCGCAGAAGCTTCACCACAGATATGAGCGAGACCGATATCGTCTTCGGCGGCGAGAAGCGGCTGTACAGGGCAGTCAAGGAGATCACAGAGAAATACGACCCGCAGGCCATCTTCGTCTACCAGACATGCGTGCCCGCAATGATCGGTGACGACATCGATATGGTCTGCAAGGCGGCCTCCGCCAAATTCGGCAAGCCGGTCATTCCCATCAATTCACCGGGATTTGTCGGGTCGAAGAACCTTGGTAACAAGCTTGCTGGCGAAGCACTGCTGGAGCACGTCATCGGTACCGGAGAGCCGGATTACACGACATCGTATGATATCAACATCATCGGTGAATACAATCTGTCCGGCGAGCTTTGGCAGATCAAGCCCCTGCTCGATGAGCTCGGAATCCGGATCCTGTCCTGCATCTCGGGGGACGGCAAGTATCGCGAGGTCGCTTATTCGCACCGGGCCAAAGCCGCGATGATGGTTTGCTCAAGGGCAATGATCAACGTCGCACGCAAGATGAGGCAGCGCTACGGCATCCCGTTTTTTGAAGGCTCCTTCTACGGTATCGAGGATACCAGCGATTCACTCCGCCAGATCGCGCGCATGCTGATCGAAAGTGGCGCGCCGGCTGAGCTGATGGAACGCACGCAAGCCCTGATCGCACGCGAAGAGACCAAGGCCTGGGCTGCGATTGAACGTTTCAAGCCGCGCTTTGCCGGCAAGAGGGTTGTTCTCATCACCGGCGGTGTGAAATCCTGGTCGATGGTGGCCGCCTTGCAGGAGGCCGGGCTCGAGATCGTCGGCACGTCCGTGAAGAAATCGACCAAGAAGGACAAGGAACGTATCAAGGAATTAATGGGCCAGGACGCCCATATGATCGAGGACATGTCGCCTCGCGAGATCTACAAGATGCTCAAGGACGCAAAAGCCGATATCATGCTCTCGGGCGGCAAGTCGCAATTCGTCGCACTAAAGGCGGCGATGCCGTGGCTCGATATCAACCAGGAGCGCTGCCACGCCTATATGGGCTATGTCGGGATTCTCAAGCTCATGGAGGAGATCGAGAAGGCGCTCTACAATCCGATATGGGATCAGCTCCGCCAAGCCGCGCCATGGGATGAGTTCGACCGGAATCTTCAGGCAAGGACGGCTGCCCAGATGCATGCGCAAGCCGCGGATCCAGTTCGGGACCCGAGCAGGAACGGCGTCAGGACGATAAGTTTTTCCAATCAAGCTGAGGCCAGCGAGGGTGAGAGCGCGATTGCGGCGCATGGCCCGAAGCTCGCCGAGCTCAACAAGCCGTGCACCAGTTCCAGCGGGCGGTGCATTGCTTGTAAGGACATTCCGTCCGATCTCCAGCCGCCGGCATTGCAGGCGGCGGAGTAGGGGACATGGCGATCGTCACTACCTCGAAGAAAGCCTGTTCGGTCAATCCGCTCAAGATGAGTCAGCCGATCGGCGGCGCGTTTGCCTTCATGGGGTTGCGCGGCGCGATGCCGCTTTTGCACGGCCCGCAAGGTTGCGCCTCCTTTGGGCTGACGCTGTTCGTGCGCCATTTCAATGAAGCCGTGCCGATGCAGACAACTGCTATGAGCGAGGTTGCGACCGTGCTCGGCGGCCACGAGAATCTCGAACAGGCAATCCTCAACATCCACAATCGCATCGAGCCCGAGATCATTGGCATCAATTCAACTGGGGTCACCGAAACCAACGGCGATGACGTCGAAGCCTTCATCCGGTTGATCCGACAGAAGCACCCGCAGCTCGAAAAGCTCCCCCTTGTCTACGTCTCGACTCCGGATTTCAAGGATGCCTTGCAGGATGGCTGGGGCAAGACGGTGGCGCGGATGATCGAGGTGCTTGTGACTCCGTTCGACCCAGCGAGACCGCGCGATGCGTCCCGCGTTAACGTGCTACCTGGGTGCCACCTCACGCCCGGCGACCTCGACGAGCTTCGCACGATCTTTGAGGATTTCGGTCTCAAGCCCTCCTTCCTGCCGGACCTTGCAGGTTCGCTGGACGGCCACATCCCCGACGAATTCACGCCGACTACGATCGGGGGGATTGGAGTGGACGAAATTGCGACCATGGGGCAGGTGGCCTGGACGATCGCGATCGGCGCGCAAATGCGCCGTGCGGCCGAGACCATGCAGGTGCGGACAGGCGCGCCGTTCCGTCTATTCGAGCGGCTCTGTGGCCTTATCCCAAACGACGAATTTATGGCGTTCTTGAGCCAGATCACCGGCCGGTCAGTACCCTCGAAGTATCGCCGGCAGCGTGGACAGCTGGCAGACGCCATGCTGGATGCTCATTTCCATATCGGCGGCCGCAAGCTCGCGATCGGCGCCGAGCCGGACTTGCTATTTGATCTCTCCAGCTCGCTCCATGAGATGGGGGCGCAGGTCACTGCTGCGGTGACGACGACGAACTCACCAGTGCTGCAGCGAGTCAGGACCGAGGACGTCCTGATCGGCGATCTGGAGGATCTTGAAGAGCTTGCCAGGACGCGTGACTGCGACCTCTTGATGTCCCATTCACATGGTCGCCAGGCGGCTTCGCGACTCAATGTTCCATTCTTCCGGGTGGGCTTTCCCATGTTCGATCGCCTTGGCGCTGCGCACCTCACAATGGTTGGTTATCGCGGCACGCGCGACCTGATCTTTGACATCGCCAATCTCATTATCACCGACCGAGAGATCAACCATCGGCCGACGCCTGACAGCTGGCGATTCACCAACTCTGGCCTGCAGGTCGTTTCGCCTCGGTTGCATTGAGCAGGGAGAGAAAACAACACGGATGAAAGTTGCATTTGCCACTCAGGACTTGAAGCATGTCGATGCGCACTTCGGCTGGGCCAAGAACATCGCGATCTACGAGGTCGGCCCGGAGGGGCATCGGTTTATTGAGGCGATCCAGTTCGGTGGTGACCTCACGGAAGACGGCAATGAGGATAAGCTAGCGCCCAAGATCGAGGCGATCAGGGACTGCGCAATCCTCTATGTTGCGGCGATCGGCGGCTCGGGTGCTGCACGAGTCGTCGCGAGCAAGATCCATCCGATGAAGGTGCTGCAACCAGAGCCCATCGATGAACTTTGCGTCAAACTCGAAACCGTGCTGAAGGGCTCGCCGCCGCCCTGGCTCCGGAAGCTGCTCGCCAAAGACCCGGAACGTACAGTGGATTTCGAAACCTGAAGGAACGAGGATGGGAGATACGTCCGAAGTCACTCCAGCCCCCGCGGCGGCGGAGCCGCAATTTCTGAAAGAGCTCGTCAAGATCTGGCGCGCCCAGGACTCCCACGGTGCCTGGGAGGGCAAGGAGGATCTCGATTTGCTCGAACCCTACGTTCTCGACAAGCACAAGCGCCGTGCGCTGCCTATTGTCGGCAATCCCGATCCCGAGACGACATGGCGACTGGAGCTGTTCTTTCACGCGGTTGCGCTCTCGATCGAGAAGGCGACCGGAGTGATGATCTCCCCAATGCTGAAGATGCACAACGAAGGGTTCGGTCGGATCGTCTTGATCGGCGGCCGGCTCGTTGTCGTGAGCAAGCAGCTGCGCGACGTACATCGCTTTGGTTTCGACCATTTCTCTGATCTCGCTGATCAAGGCGACAAATTCGTCAATAGTGGCGTTGAGATGATCCGTAAGTTCCCGGAAGTGGCGAATTATTGAGGCAAGCATGAGCGATGTTGAAGCGCTGAAAGCGGAAATAAAGAAGCTGTCGGCGAAGGCGACCCAAGCCAAGATGCACCTCCACGACCTCTCCGAGGAGCTGCCGGTCAACTGGTGCTCGATCCTGAGTGTGGCGCAGAAGGCCCACGCTGCCTTCAGCGAGCTCGAAAGCAAGCGCCAAAATCTCCAAGCGCTAGACAAAGCATAGCGGATCTCAAGCCATGTCATTTAGGACCCGAGACGGCCGCAGTTGGGAGCCGGATTACCTGGTTTCTATCGATCTCAAGAAGTGCATCGGCTGCGGCCGCTGCTATAAGGTTTGCGGCCGCGAGGTCATGACGCTGAAGGGGCTAAGCGAGGCTGGCCAAATCATCGATCTCGATGAGGAGGACGATGAGCTCGAAAAAAAAATCATGGTGCTGAATGACGAAGGCGCTTGCATCGGCTGCAGCGCCTGCGCGCGGGTGTGTCCAACAAACTGTCAGACGCACGCGCCACGGGGTTGAAGCGACTTTCTTCGCTATCAATAGGGCTGCTTTGCCAGAGATGAAGGCAAGTCGGGAGATCCGGTATCGAGCGGACGACATCTACGGTGCGATGTTAAATATCGAAGCCCAGTCGGAGATTCATTTGCTATTCGCCAACGTGCGACATCCAACCTGCTCTGTTGGCGCCAACCCAGCTTTCCTGAGCTGACCGTGCCCGAACATGGACGTATTGGCTGTCCTTCGGGGGGATCGGTCAAATGATCAAATGACACGACCGCGCCGTCTCGTGCTCGCGGACCACAGTAACCACGGCGCAAGGAGTTGATGGGCTAGGTGACTTTGGTTGCGAATTCTGCATGGTTTCACGTCGTTCTCACTGTATTGAGTACGCGCGGCTAACTCTGCTCCACCATGCCCCCAGCCAGGTTGGAGCAGCCAGTACGCGGCCACCCTATTTGAGATTGTCCGGAACCGCACGTCCAAGGCAACCCGCATAACACGGGAGCGCTGGGTCGAACTGATCAATGCACGTGCCAATCAATGGACAGGTCACCGCCCATCAGTGCGGCAGAAATGCTCGTGAGTAGCCTGTCGGCTGGCTAGCATCGCCTTGTTCAGGGCTGCGCGCGCAGTCTCCGCCTTTGCGCCAGATCAACAGACACTCGGCAGGCGATGTGAGCGGCCTTGGGCACCCCGGCTAGATCGCGCGGCAGTTAAGGGGTGATCCTTCTCGCTCAGCGCCCTGAGCCCGCCGCCGAGCGTTACGGCGAAGCCTACGTCGCGGCTCGGGGATGCGCATTCGCGTTTTGGTGACCGGAAGGGCGCGATGCGTGCCCGAAATCTAACGCTCACGCAAAGCATGTCAGTCTACAGTGGACCTATTGGGCGTGTGGATGTTTCTCAAAGCTTTTTCATGTGCTTAGTGCGCGCGGAGCGCCTGGCACGGTGATTGCTAACTCAGTGTAAAGACAAGCTCTCGCAACAACTGACTTTGGAGAAGAAATGATGGTGCTGTGCATGGCGACCCCGGCTCCTTCGCTCAAAGTCGAGAACTGGCTGCGTGGCGCCCCCCTTACGAAGTTCCAGCCAGGGGGACTGTACATCGTCGAATTTTGGGCAAGTTGGTGCGGTCCATGTGAGGAGGCGATGCCCCATCTCATTGAGCTGCAAGCAAAATACAAAGACGAGGGGCTTGAGGTCGTCGGAGTCGCAGCTAGCGAACAAGCACCAACGGCGGATGAGGCTCGTACCAAGCTGGACGTATGGTTGACTGAGAAGTTCTCAAATTTGAACTATCGAATCGGGTTCGACAGTACGGGCGAAATGAACAAGCTTTGGATGGATGCCAGCTCATCTGTTGGGATTCCGACATCGTTCGTCGTCGATCGCGACGGCCACATTGCCTATATCGGTCATCCGATCACACTCGACGACGTCTTGCCGAAAATAATAAACGGCACTTGGCGCAGCAGCTATCAAGCTAAATTCGCTGATGCGAAACGGATTGCGGAAGGCCAGCGCCTAGCGCGCGAACGCTCAATGCACCGGAGAATTGGAGCGGCGATGGAAGCAAAGGACTGGCCGACAGCGCTATTAGCCGTCGAAGAGGGCATTGCCGCGACGCCGGACAATCTCCACTTCCGGGAGATTCATGCGCATCTGTTGCTTCACAAAATGCGCGACACGGCGACTGGTTTCCAGGTCTTACGCCAACTGGTTCGAAATGCGATTGAGACACAGTCAGAGGCTTTGAGTGCGCTGGTTGGCGCGATGAGGCAACTCTTTGATGCGGAGAACGACAACACGCACCTCCCGCGTGCGGAACGCTTTGCGATCGGCAGGGATGTTTCGGAACATATCCTCAATCCTGGGCAGGCCTTCGGCGGCCTCAACTGCTCTTCCTATATGGTGGTCGCTCAGTACTACCACGAGAGTGGTGACAAGCAACATGCGATCGAGCTGATCGAGCGGGCGATGACGTGGCTAGACGATCCGAAAGCTATGCCGGAATTGCCAGCGGAGCGTGCGAAGAAGTATTATATGCCACGGCTGCTCCAAGCCTTGGCCAACTACAGGGACGAGAGGGTTTCTTGCGGCGGATCTTGTTCGGTTCCGCGAGAGAAGTCTCCTGGGGCTCCCCACGTCCAGCCGCAGGAGGAGACATGAAGAGAAATGTTAATCAGAAGACGCACCATCGGGCCCAATTAGCGCCTTCGAATCGCTCGCCACCAGCAGAATCATTCAGGGCGATTGCGACACGCAGGCCACAAGGAAAACCTAGCCGACAACGAGCGATGCCACGCCCTGCGGCTCTTCGTTGCTGGGTGTCTCGTTAGTGCTTGTATTCAAGGGATGCCGGCTCCGCCGTTTTTACATACTCAGGTTTGTAGCTCGACACTATCGATCTGCTACTCACATCGAGCATTACTCACGCAGTTATGTTTGCCGTTTCCGGCACAAACCGCCCCTTCGAAGAACTTAAATGCAGCATCGAGGTTCGATCTGGCAGTCTCCTACCGGTTGCGCCGCCCCAGACGTCGATCCCATGTTCTATTGGGCTAGCATAATGAACAGAACGTGTTGTTCTTAAAAAAAGGAGGTGGTCGGTTCAGAAAATGCTGAAGGCGACTTGAGAGTGTCGGATCTCGAATGCTTCAAACCATCGATCAGTAACTCTTCAACATCAATTCTTGCGAAGCATACCGCACAAGTAGCGGTCATGCTCACGATCACCAAACGCGCGACCAAGACCACCACGGCCTTCGGGGCCCGGAGAGGCATGCGCGCCTACTCGTCCACTGAACGCACCAGCTCTACCGAAGCCCCGCCGCCATTGGTCCCGCACTTTTTTGTTGTCTGCACAGGCTGATCCGGAAGAGTGGAATCCGAGTTTCCGACCAGATCATGCTCAAACGGAAATGGAGGAAAATGTGAGTAACGATCCCGTGCTCGCGATTGTCGGCGGTCACCGGCGGCGGGGGGGGGCGCCGAATTCTCGCCTCCACGGACAGCCGCGGCTTTCGCTTTGGCAGGCTGAAGCGCTGGCCAGCTCCCGCTCGCCCGGCAAGACGATGTCGTTCTGGAGCAAGGGCGTCGTGATCGAGGAGCTGACGACATCGCCCTGTTCTCGGACGGCAACGGCATCTCCAAAACGGACGCGCCGATCGCGGTCAGGGCAGGCGCTGTCGTGGTCGACAACTCCTCCGCTTTCCGAATGGATCCGAACCTGCCGCTGGTGATCCTCGAGATCAATGCGGGCCGCGTCCGCGACCGCAAGGGCATCATCGCACCAGAAGAATCGCATCAAGCGCGTGATAAGCGCAACTTAGCGGGTCACCAGCGGGGCTGGCGCCGCTGCGAAGGAAAAGGTTCCTGAAATTCACGCGTGTCAATCTGAATTGCCAACTTTCAAGATCTTCTCGGACGGGATAATCGTGACTGGTGTGACCTGCATCCGCGTACCCGTGCTGCGCGCCCATCAACTTCGAATGCGAGAAGCCGATCAGCGAGGAGCATGTGCGCCCAATCATGGCGCAAGCGCCCGGCGTGAAGGTCGTCCGACCGCACCAAAAACGAGGTCCGATACCAATCGCCGCCGCTGGCCAGGGTGATGTTCTGGTCGGCCGCATCCACAAGGACCTCAGCGATCCCTCAGGGCATCCGACCTCGATGTTCGTTGCGGCGGATCAACTGCTCAAAGGCCGCGGCGTTGCACGCCATGCAGATCGCAAGGGCTGTTGCTGGGCCTGTAATCAGGCGCACGCCCGAGACGATAGGTCTAAGCCTGCGTGGCCGAAGCCGAGGCTGACGGGAAGTCCACCCGCCTGCTCGACCTGCGGGTGCTGCTGATTACCGCGACGGGTACTCGGGCACTCCTACACAGTTGCCAGCACCTCCACCCCTTTGGCGACCACTCCGTCCTCCACACTCCCTGCGGCGGATTCTGTCAGGCGATTTCGCACGTACGCTACCGCGCATCCGGGTCGGCGCGAGTTCTGCATCCACCCGTGGTCGCTGCAGTGCGCGGATGCCCCCGGCTTCCGCAGCACGGACATCGCGCACCCCCGGAATGTCCGGATCACCGCCGGCGCTTCCGTGAACCATCAGCATAGTGATCGCTCCTCGCGCGACATCTCAGCGCCGCTCAGGCTGGCAAAGGCCTGGAGCACAACGCCAAAGCCAATCCACACACCGTCGATCGGCCTTTGAAGTGTGACCGCGACCATGAACCGGTCAGACTTAGAATGTCCTGATCACGATAGACCCGCTCAGTCGGACCGTCGCGGTGAGCCGGCCACAGCGTGATGACGACAGTGCTCTTGGCCAACACACGACCAGCAGAGTGGGCATGTCATCTGCCCGAAAAGCTGGGCCGGAAGTGCATCGCCAAGGTTTGAAAGAGCCCGCCGCAGGCGAAGCGTTTGCAGTGAATCTCTTTGCGGCGGACTGTCGAGCTGGCGAGAAAGGGATCTGAGGCGATGCCTCAGACTGGGCGGTTTTCGCTTCTGTTCTTCACCGGCTCCATTTTGGCTAGGCCGTCCTCGTATGAGATCTCCGTGTATGATCCATCGAGTTCCTTGGCTGCATCGAGCAAGTAGTCGAGCCTTGCGGCGGTACCGAGCTTCTTGAGGTCGTTCTTGTCGATGCCGGCGAGGTCCATCATCTCCTTCCATACGGTTGATTCGTTGCAAGGCAGAATGCGGAAGGTGATGTCGCCTATTTTTGTGCGGTACTTCGCGAGCAGATCAATGTTGTTGCAGAAGATGAAATAGCTGCCGTTGGGGCTCAGCCTGCCATCCAGCACCTTCGCGGCCTCGGGTAGATAAGCGAAGGAATGCAGATATCCGGCAAGGACTGGGATGGCTGGTTCGCCTTCTTGTGCAATTGCAAGAACTTGTTCGATGGAATAATCCGGCGGTCGTTTTTCGTCGGCGAGCTGGGCTTGGAACTTCAGCGCGATGTCGCCTCGAAACCCAAATCGCCCGGACTTCGTTGTTTCACTCTTAAGCACCGCATTCAGCAATCGCCCCTCCTTGTCCAGCGGGCCAAGAGCGGTGTTGTCGATTGAGGTCATGGAAGTCTCCTCATCAATTTGTGGTGTGCACGGGTCGCCCAATGCGACGTGCCCCTACCTTCCTGCAAGTTGTTTGCCGTCCGCGATGTCTGCAGCGACGTAGAGCGTAAACGGCGGCTTGGCGCGATTTGCGGGGATACCTGCTGTCACCATCACGAGGCCTCGCACGCATGACATCCTGCTGCCGGAAAACCGCCTGTCGCGAACCCGACAGGTCGCAAATCGAATGGTGGGCCTCTGCAATAGAAGCTGGTTTCATCTGCATCTCGACTGGCATGGGATTTGCCATTTGTGCTTTGCGAGAGAACTGAGAACGAGCCAGAGATGATCAACCTAACGAATAGCGCCATCAACGCACTGAAGGCCGCAATCTCCTCGACAGCGCAGCCGGCAACCGGTTTGCGGATCATGATCGAAGGCGGCGGCTGCCAGGGATTCACATATAAAATGGGTCTTGCTCATGAGCCAAGCTCCGATGAGACCGTGTTCGAGCAAGGCGGGATTAAAGTCTTTGTCGACAACGCGAGCCGGGCGCATCTCAACGGCACCACGATCGATTTCGTGGTGTCGCTCGAAGGATCAGGATTCCGCTTCGATAACCCAAATGCCAAATCGAGCTGTTCATGCGGCAAATCGTTCAGCTGAGTCGCCTTGGTACGCTTGGCAATGGAATGAGCATCGAACATGGGCCTGAAGGCTGAACCTACGAAGCAGTCTCGGACTATCGAGCCTTCCGATCGCGAGCGGATTGTCCGCGCCGTGCTCGATGAGAGTCGGCCAAGCCTCAGGCGCGATCGGGGACATTGTGAGCTCGTCGCAATAGACGGCGACAAGATCATGGTCGGGCTAACCGGCGCTTGCAGGGTATGCAAGCTTGCGGGCACGACGCTCGCGGCTATTCAGGCGCGCCTGATCGAGCGGCTCGGAAAGTTTGCCCGCCTGATCCCGTTCCCCGGAGCTGCCAAAGTGAGGGTTTAAATGCAGAGCGAACTCTCCGTGCGTCCGATTTACCTGGACAATAACGCCACGACCCCTGCACATCCTTTGGTGGTCGCCGCGATGCTGCCGTTCTTCTCTGGGCAATTCGGCAATGCGTCGTCCGGGCATGCATTCGGCATTGAGGTTGCACCCGCATTGACGCAGGCGCGCCGAAATGTGCAGGCTCTCATTGGCGCGGCATTCGATCACGAAATCGTTTTCACCTCCGGCGCGACGGAATCTGACAACACTGCGATCCTTTCCGCGCTCGCCGTGCAGGAAGGACGCGACGAGATCGTCACAACCGCCGTTGAGCATTCGGCCGTGCTGTCTCTTGCCGAGGAGCTGGGCCGACGAGGAATCAAGATCCATGTCATTCCGGTCGATGCAAGCGGTCGATTGGACATCGAGAGTTATGGCAATGCCTTGTCGGAGCGTACGTCAGTCGCCTCGATCATGTGGGCGAATAATGAGACCGGTACGATCTTTCCGGTGAAGTCCCTCGCCAAGATGGCGCGCTCAGTCGGCGCGCTCTTTCACACGGATGCAGTCCAGGCCGTCGGGCGGATTCCCATTGACCTGAAGACGACGGACATCGATATGCTGTCGCTCTCCGGCCACAAGCTCCATGGTCCGAAGGGCATCGGCGCGCTGTATGTCCGCAAGGACATTAAGTTCCGGCCGCTGATCTTCGGCGGCGTGCAAGAGCGGCGTCGCCGCGCTGGCACCGAAAACGTCCCAGGCATTGTTGGGCTCGGCAAGGCGGCGGAACTCGCGGCGGCACACCTCATACAAGATCAGATCCAGATTTGCGCCCTTCGCGACCGGCTGGAGCGCGGCATTCTCGCGCTCGGCGGTTGCATCGTGCTTGGTGATATCAAAAACCGCCTGCCAAATACCTCTAACATTGCCTTCGAGCGTCTCGAAGCGGAGGCCATCGTCCACCACCTGAATCGTGACGGAATTGCCACCTCACTCGGTTCAGCCTGCGCGTGCGGCTCGATGGAGCCGTCCCATGTCCTGCGCGCGATGAGAGTAGCGCCGGCGTTTTTGCGCGGTGCGGTTCGCTTCTCGCTCTCGCGAGAGACGGCGCTGGATGAGATCGATCGTGTGCTGCAAGTCCTGGCGCACATTACTTCCGAACAGAGAGCCCTGTTGCGTGCGTGTCAGGAGCGTGCGGGCGAGAGTTCGCAACCTGCAGAGCCCCTATGAAGGTCATGATTCGTCGTTCGCCTGAGACAGGCCTTTCGATTTATGTACCCAAGAAAGATCTTGAGGAGCCGATCGTCGGCTGGGAGCACGAGACGCTGTGGGGTGGTTGGATTAAAATCGCAAACGGCTGGGTGCTCGACCTACCGGCGATGGCGAGCGACACCACCCTACCAATCACCATAAACGCCAAGAAGCGCGGCGGCGAAGCAACCGAAAAATGAAACTCCGTGTCTATGGACGTCGTCAAACTGGGATGTCCAGGGAAGTCTTGGCGGGCGCGGTGAGCGCGTACCGGTCAACGCGACAGCCCATGCAGCCTTGTTCGGAACCAAGATCGTGCTGCCGCGCGCTGCCAAAGGCAGTATCTTGGCCGGGGCGCAGCATCGAGGCATCCGGCCAGCGGGATGGCGTTGGTGGGGAGGCCTTCGCGACCTCCCCTTTTCGGCGGCCGCCAGGCCGCTCGTTGCATTCCGCGCGTCTTAACAGCGTCAGGCCAATGGCTGGACTCCATAAGGTTCAGCTTTGAGTGGTTGAGTCGCGCGCCGGCCCAGATCGCAGGCTCAGAAGTATCAACCTTCGTGATGATCCCTGACCCTGGCGAGCGGGCGTTTTTCTTCACCTGGTTGACAATGCCCTTCCGGAGCATCACGCAGGGGTCCGCGTGATCTTCCATGGCATAGGTCAGTCACAGGACTGCTTTCTCTGCTTCTAGGCTCGCCTTATCAACCTGTCCTTCAAAGCGCCCCGGACGTCTTTTGCGGATTGTGCTTTGCCTAGGCGTCACGTTCTGACGGAAGATCAACTTTCAAACCACGCCACCCGCCTGCCGTTTGCCGAAGCCATAGCTGACGCTGCCTCCGGGCCTCAAAACAATGGTGTCAGCGCTGTTGTGATCGCAACCCTTGTCAGCTTTCCAACATGAATTGATAAAGCTAACAATCGACCAGGGCTTAGCTAAGTACTTGAAAGCGAAATGTTAAATTCATCCTGCAGGAATGGCACGCCAGTTGCTCTTGGCTTTCCAGAAAGACTCTGGGGATGCTTGCCGAAGGGTTCGGCTTGCGAAGAGAATTGGAACAATGAGTACTTCAGCGCAACACCAGGTATCCTGCGGCGGCGAGATCAGCGAGACCATGCAAGTCATGGCGACGCACAAGGGCTGCGGTACGATCGGTGGCAGCGGTAAGGCAAGCTGCGGATCTCAGGCTGGCATCGCCAATCTGCCAATTGAGATCTGGGAAAAGGTGAAGAACCATCCGTGTTACAGCGAGGAGGCGCACCACCATTATGCCCGCATGCATGTCGCCGTCGCACCCGCCTGCAATATCCAATGCAATTACTGCAATCGTAAGTACGATTGCGCTAACGAATCGCGTCCTGGCATTGTCAGTGAAAAGTTGACGCCGGTGCAGGCCGCCAAGAAGGTGCTGGCGGTCGCTTCCGCGATCCCTCAGATGAGCGTGGTCGGCGTTGCCGGTCCTGGCGATCCGCTCGCGAACCCGGACAAGACATTCAGGACATTCGAGCTCGTCAATAGGCTCGCGCCAGATCTCAAGCTGTGCCTCTCGACGAACGGCCTTGCGCTACCCGATCATGTCGACACAATCGCGAGACTCAAGGTCGACCACGTGACGATCACGATCAACATGATCGACCCCGAAATTGGTGCAAAGATCCATCCGTGGATCTTTTACGGCCACAAGCGCTGCACCGGCATTGAAGCCGCAAGAATACTCAGCAACCGACAGCTCCAAGGGCTGGAGATGCTCACCGCGCGCGGCGTCCTGTGCAAGGTCAACTCGGTGATGATCCCGGGGATTAACGATCAGCATCTGGTCGAGGTTAACAAGGCCGTGAAGTCGCGCGGCGCCTTCCTGCATAACGTGATGCCGCTGATATCGTCGCCGGAGCATGGGACCGTCTTCGGCCTCAGGGGGCAACGCGGCCCGACTGCACAGGAAGTGGTAGCATTGCAGGATAGCTGCGAAAGCGAGATGAACATGATGCGTCACTGTCGCCAGTGCCGGGCCGACGCCGTCGGACTGCTCGGGGAGGACCGCGGCGCGGAGTTCACCATGGAAAAAATCATGGCGATGGACATCAAATACGACGAGCAGGCCCGGAAGGAGTATCAGGCTAAGGTTGAGAAGGCGCGCACCGCGAACCTTGTGGCCAAGCAGGAGGCGCTTGCGCGGCTCGCCAGCGCGTCCAGCGAAATCAAGGTGCTGGTGGCGGTTGCAACCAAGGGCTCGGGATTGATCAACCAGCACTTCGGTCATGCCAAGGAGTTCCAGGTCTACGAGCTCTCGACTTCAGGCGCAAAATACGTTGGTCATCGAGCAATCCATTCCTATTGCCAAGGTGGTCATGGCGAGGACAGCAAGCTCGAAATGGCCATCGGCGCCATCAAGGATTGCCACGCCATATTCGTGTCAAAGATCGGCGGCTGCCCGAAGGCCGAATTGATCAAGGCCGGCATAGAGCCGGTCGATCGGTACGCCTGCGAGTTCATCGATGGCTCGGTCACCGCCTGGTTCAAACTCTATCTCGATAAAGTCAATGAGGGGAAGATCCATCACGTTGAAAGGGTCGATGCAGCGGCCCGCTCCAACGCGCTGACTTCCGCCGCCTGAGGATGGGTTCAAGTAATGCCGTTCAAGATCATCGCGTCGCAATGCACGGGCTGTTCGGCGTGCGAAACGCAATGCCCGAACGTCGCTATTTCCGAGCGAGCCGGCGTTTTCCTGATTGATCCTGAGAAATGCACCGAGTGCGCCGGCTACTTTGACGAGCCACAATGCGTGGCGGTTTGCCCCGTTGACAATACATGCGTGCTCGACGCGGCGCTGCCGCGTCACCAGGAGCCTGCTTGAGGGCCACGATGGATGTCATGACAACACTAGCGGTTCAGAAACTCGGGCGGTTGATGCTCCGCATTGACGGGCGGCGGCCGCGGCTGTGCGAGACGTTGTATCGAACTGTGGAACGGGGACGACAGCATGAGCAACATCGCCCGCGATAGTGAGATCGTCGAGCTGACGGACGCCCCCTTGTTTGACTATGGCGACAAGGTGCGGGCCAACCGCACCATCCGCAACGACGGCACTTATGTGGGCAAGGAGATTGGTGAGGTTCTGGTCAAGAAAGGTGAGCTTGGCTATGTCGTCTCGATCGGCACGTTCCTACAACAATTTTATATCTATGGGGTCGAATTCCTCGGCTCCGGCTATCGCGTCGGCATGAAAGGCAAGGAGCTCGATCTAGTCAGGCGAAGCCGCGAAGGCGAGGAGCCTTCCTCGCCAGGAGCGGCATCCCGATGATCGAACCAAGACTGCCAAGATACCAGTCAGGCCAACGTGTCAAGGCGGCGATAGATCTGCTCAACGACGGTTCCTTTCCCGACGCGTCGCCGGAAGAGTGTCTGGTCAGCGTCGGGCACGTTGGTGAGATCGTCCAGATCGGTCGCCATACGGAAGCGAACCTATTCATTTATATGGTCGATTTCGGCAAGCAGTTGGTGGTTGGCTGCATCGAGGCAGAAATCTCTGCACTCTAGGAGATTGCGCAATGAACGCGGCAATCATCAGAAGACATCATGCCGGCTTGCCTGCCCATCCCAACGAGCTCGACCGGTGGCGAATCGTGCGCGCACTCACGAAGCGCGAGCGCTACCGATATGTCTCGCCAGAGGTGACTGCGGTTCCTGGCGGCTATCTAGTCGAGAGCCCGTGTTGCTCAGGCAATATCAATGCGGAGGGCGGCCTCGTCGAGATCGCGCTGCTGCGCCACGACAGGACGGGGGCGGCATGGCAGCTGTTCCGCAAAGATCACGGTAAGGACGTCTGGGAGTGGCATTCGACCCATCAACGGCTTGGCTTGGCGACAACGGTTCTGAATGCCGATCCTGAACGTTTATTCTGGCGATGAGGATTTGTGGATGGTGCGCCAAGGCGAATTGACCATGATCGAGCAGACGCTCGCCGCTATTGACACAGGCTCTGAGCCCTGCCTGACGCTCCGGCAGAAATTTCCACATCTTGCCTGGATTTGTTGCGACGCCTCCGACATGACGCACACTCCGTTCCGCCGGTTTGGCCAGTTCGACCTGCATTTACTCGACTGCGGAGATCAATGTGCACAGATCACGAATGATCCGCGGCGCGCCAGCGGCATTGTGCTGGCCAAGCGCTCTGCCATGTCATGATCAAGCAATCGCCTGCCGCTGCCAGGCTCACAGGGCGCTAGGGCCGCGGGTTGTTTGCCATGCCGTCGTGCCCGGCCTGGCGAAACATCACGATCAGGTCGCTCGCTCGTTCATCGGGTCCATGACATGGGGCAGGCGATGGTTTCGCATCTTGTTCGCTGGGGATGGAATTTCCTGGCTATCTCTACGTGGCCCCTTCGATCAAGAATACTGCGGCGGTCAAATGAGGAAGAGCAAGCCGTGCTCGATCTGCTGACGAAGAAAACCTCAGCCGTCGCAGGATTCGCATTTGTGACTACTCGACCTAGTTCCGCAGAACCTCAGCAGGCATGAGAGGACGTTCGTTCTTCGCGCGGTAACGCCATACACTCGTGAAGGCCGGTTTATCATGCGCGGGAGCACAACGATCGTCCTGGCCGATTCAGCGCTACTCCACGCCTGAATATTGCTCTGCGAAACGTCTTCTTGAGTGAAGTTGATGTATTTAAGCAAGAAGCGCTTTCGAGTTGTTTTTTGAAGGACCGAAACGATCATCCCTGTCTCGATAGCGTGCTTCCATGTTGAACCGCCTGGCGTGCGTCGGGAATCGGGTTTGTCACGCGGACAAAGATACAGAAGGACAGAGAACAAATTCGCGTGTAGTTCATGTTCTTATCTGGAAGATAAAAGCCAGCTTGAATAGTTGCCGATGGTCATTGATATGGTAATGGGAAGCAGTTGCGGCGTTTTTGCGCTGCAGATAGATGTGCAAAGCGAAATCGGAGAACATGACGTGGCGAAAAGCACCAAGCGCAAAGAATATAGTAAGGAGGAGGTCAAGCTGCTCAAGGCGCACTCAAGGGCCCGCACCCCTGTAGCTAGGGTTTCAAAGCTTATGAAGCGATCCGAAGGCTCCCTAAGGCAGAAAGCGTCTACCTTGGGGATTGGCTTGGGCCACCAGCGCTGAGATGGGATTCAGCTTCGGAAATCGACCGGCGTGATGATCGAGATCGTCAGGCGGCGTGCGATTGCCGGCCAGTTGGTCGTCTCAGGCTCGGCGCCGACGGTTAGGTCGTGCGGCGAACGAGCTGACCGGTTTCTCCGTCGATCCGGTTACTTGACCTAAACCCGACCGATTGTCGTGTTCAATCAGCGACTCAAGCGAATCGCTCGTCGCAACGTGCTGCTTAGGCGCTGAATATAGATTTGCCGGGCCCGGAAAATACGGTGTGCGAGCGCGTCGATCGACGGCAGGCACACCTCGTTCGCCGCTAAGCCATCTGCCGCTGCGTCCACCCTGCTCAAGGCGCGGCGACTGAAACCTAGAATGCCCCAAGAGGAGAGATTGGTACCCTCTTTCCGACCCGTGGGCGCTGGATCGACCCCTTGAAGTTGCATGCCGGTAAGCCGCAGATAAAAGAGAACCGCGGTCCGGCCTACGACGAAGTATAAGGAACTCCGGCGGGAGATGTGCGTCCGGCAGGCGCAGAAGCGTACAAGCGTTTGTATGTTCATGGGCAGCCGCGCTGGCATCCGCTTGTGTTCGAGATGATGTGAGGTGAACGAAGCGGCCGTGAACGCTGTTCATCGTCGTGATCGAGACCGTGGATATCGCCGCCGCGACTGCCGCGCGAATATCGCGGCGGCGGCGTCAGAGTTCATGACCGGTAAAGAGACCTGAATTGCGGGTCGCACGCGCTAGCAGTGTTTGCGGCAGCATCGTCTCACCTGACATCATCGAAGAACGATTGCGTCTGACGTCCCGCGGCCGGAACGCTCGTCCAACTGCACGATCGATATGTTGCCTCAGGCAATTTTAAGCGTGTCGCCGCCGATTTCGCGGTTGCAAGGGCAGAGCTCATCAGTCTGTATCGCATCCAGAACGCGTAACGTGTCGGTGGGGCTGCGGCCGACATTGAGGCTAGTCGCATAGACATGCTGGATCGTGTTCTCAGGATCGACGATGAAGGTATAGCGATGTGCGATGCCATCACGCGAGCGCACTCCAAGGCCATCGACCAGTGCGCCCTTGGTGTCGGCAAACTGCCAAATGGATAGACGGTGCAGGTCCTTATGGTCACGCCGCCAGGCGAGCTTGCAAAACTCGTTATCGGTCGACCCACCAAGCACGATTGCGTCGCGATCGGCGAAATTCTTCGTCAGGCGGGCAAACTCGGCGATTTCGGTCGGGCAGACGAATGTGAAATCCTTCGGGTAAAAGAAGATGACTTTCCATTTGCCGGGGAAACTTTTCTCAGTCAGCGTCTCGAAAGCGCTTTGCCCGTCCTCCTCCTGCAGGTGAAAGCCGGGCTTCACGCCTATGATGTCGAACGGCGGCAACTTACTTCCAATTCCAAGCATATTGTCCTCACAACATCGGGTCTCACGGAACAGCCTTCAGCGACTGAGCAAGCAATATGCCACCCGATCTGGCGGCAAGTGCCCGCCATGCCCTCGTGGAACATTCGCCTTTGATGTTGGCGACGTCCTCGAGCCCGATCTGCAACATGTCGTCTCCTCAATTGTCTCGGGCGTAAGGCGCGGGATTTCCCGTTTGTGCTCCTTGGCCGGCGCTCGCAGTGGAATCCGAGCGCCGAGGCTTTGTCGGGTTTCTGTCAGAGCCCTTGCAGCTGTCCGGTCCGCCACAGCACGCTGGCGTCCGAGGCCACGCTGTTAGTCGAGGGTGATCAGAGGCTTAATGCAGGTGCGAAGGAAATGGCACGCCAGTTGCTAACTGGATGGAGCAACAACGAGCGAGGGCTGAGGGCACGCCGACGCTGATGGCGAGCGATGGCCTCCTTCCCGAAACTCGTGTGCCCATGGTTTCTACGAGAGAAACAGGCTCGCGCATTCGGCGCGAAAAATTAGCAATCGGTTGATGGAGAGCAACATGTCTTCGCTGAGACAAATCGCGTTTTATGGCAAGGGTGGCATCGGCAAATCGACGACGTCGCAAAATACGCTGGCGGCCCTTGCTGAGCTGGGCCAAAGGATTCTGATCGTCGGCTGCGATCCCAAAGCGGACTCGACTCGCCTCATCCTGCACGCCAAAGCGCAAGACACCATTCTGAGCCTGGCGGCGAATGCCGGCAGCGTCGAGGACCTCGAAATCGAGGACGTCATCAAGCTCGGCTACAGGGACATTCGATGCGTCGAGTCCGGTGGTCCGGAGCCGGGGGTCGGCTGCGCCGGACGGGGCGTGATCACGTCCATCAACTTTCTGGAAGAGAATGGCGCTTATGAGGACATTGACTACGTCTCTTACGACGTGCTCGGCGACGTCGTCTGCGGCGGCTTCGCGATGCCTATCCGTGAGAATAAGGCACAGGAAATCTACATCGTGATGTCCGGCGAGATGATGGCGATGTATGCCGCCAACAACATCTCGAAGGGTATTCTGAAGTATGCGAATTCCGGCGGCGTGCGTCTCGGCGGCCTGATCTGCAACGAGCGGCAGACCGACAAGGAGCTGGAGCTTGCCGATGCTCTTGCCAAGAAGCTCGGCAGCCGGCTGATCTACTTCGTGCCGCGCGACAATGTCGTGCAGCACGCGGAGCTGCGCCGAATGACCGTGCTAGAATACGCGCCGGACTCCAAGCAGGCGGATCACTATCGCAATCTCGCGACCAAGATCCACAATAATGCCGGACAAGGCGCTATCCCGACGCCAATCAGCATGGACGAGCTCGAAGATATGCTCATGGAGCACGGCATCATCAAGCCCGTCGACGAGAGCCAGGTCGGCAAGACCGCTGCCGAGCTTGCCGCTATTTCGGCATAGTTCATGTTGTCGGCCTTCTCGATCCGGGAAGGCCGACATCGTCCACTCAGAAGCTGTGCGAAAGTTATGATCGGCACACAAGGAAAAACGGCCGACACGATCTCATCTCGCGTATCGGTAGCTCACGCCGCCGAGCAGCGCGACGCGAGTGAGCTCTACCAGCTTCTGACCGGGCGCCATCCGGCAGAAGTCGACATCAGCGACAATGATGACTTCGATCACCATGTGCTCGCTTGCATTCTGGCCACATCAGCCATGGATGGCGGCCAACTTCCCGAGCGGGCTGGCTTGACCAACCAGGAGCTCAATGCGCTGTTGGTGCAATACTTCCCATCCACCCCGGTCAGGAGCTATACCTGGCGCGATCAGTCCGCCTTACCGGCGCCTGACGAGACAGTTATGGTACGCGACCTCCTGCTTGCGCAACGTTCCACTCGTGGCGAGGTTGGCGGCTGGCTCGCGACGATGATCGCGCGGCGCGCCATGGAGCCTAATCACTTGTGGGAAGATCTCGGCCTGCGGAAGCGGGATGAATTGTCCCGTGTCCTCATGCGCCATTTCGGGCCGCTGGCGGCTCGCAATACGAAGAACATGCGCTGGAAGCGCTTCTTCTATCGCATGCTATGCGAAGATGACGGCCTGGTGATGTGTACCACGCCGGTCTGCACGGAATGCAATGATTTTGATCTTTGCTTCGGCGAAGAGAGCGGGGAGAGCCGGATGGCCGGACGTCGGCGGGATCATCTGCGCCGCCTTGATGACGCCGTCCAAGCCGTCCCAAGCTTGAAAGGCTGAGTTCATTATTGATACCCCTCTTTGGCGCCATTGCGGGTATATCCTACGAGCTTTCGGCCACCTGTCGCATGGGAGGTGAAAACAGGTCGGGGCAAACGATTGCGCGCACCCGACCTAGGGTCGAGGCGGCGTCTGATGATCGTGGGTTGATAGCTCGAGGAGCCGACAATGCGCCGCTGAAGGAAGTTGCCGTCGCACTCAGACAGCTCCGTTGCGGTGATACCGGCGTGCTGCTATCCGAACTGGAAAAAACCGCGGTCGTCGGTACAGCCCCTGCGTCCCGTACCGTGCCGCTTAACAAGGCGATTGTCGACGCGCATGTCTTTACCAATGAATCCGGCATCCACGTCCACGGGCTGTTAAAGGACCCGGCGCAGCTACGAAGGGCTCGACTCGGGGCCGCCCGAGCGCTCCCTCCGGATTGTAATCGGCAAGCATTCACGGTTCGGCGATCACCTTGCTGCTGTCGTGCAACTTTCTTTCGGCGTCGAGCAAAGCGAAACCATCTCCGCGCCCGTCCGCAAGCATGCCATCGTGCACCAAGGCCTGGTTGCGCAGGAAACGGTGGTGGCGATCTGGCGCGACATTCACGAGAGCTCGCTCGTCACCAGCGAATCAGCCACGCGCGTCGCGCGATCGGGTTGAAACATTCCAGCCTGGTCGTTTCTGGGCGCGGATCGAGATGGAGGTTGAGAATGACGACGGATGGGATCCTTGCGCGATTGAACAAGGCCTCTGCGGCAGAGGATTTTTTTGCACTGCTCAGCGTCGAGTACGATGCAAAAATCGTCGATGTGGCGCGGCTTCATATCCTGCGCCGCATGGGCCAATATCTCGCAGGCGAGGAGTTGACCGGTGCATCTGATCCTGAGATCGCCGCGCGTTGCAGGGCCACGCTTGAGCGCGCCTATGCCGACTTCGTCACGTCCTCGCCGATCGAACAGCGCGTATTCAAGGTGCTAAAGGATGCGACCGCACCACAAGCGAACAAGCATCCCGCATTGGTCCAGCTCGATTTGTTGGAGTGAATTGAGCTTATATGTCGTGCTCTGGACCGTGAAGGTCCCAAGAGCCTCACAGCAAGCCATGGCTTCGAATTCAAGCGGAAAGTTGCAGTTGCGCCTCGCGGATCCGCAGTTCATCACCACGGCTCCTTAGGGGCCAATCACGACTCACCGCCGATATTTCCATCCTTTCGAGCTGGTACGCAGGTGTACCTATCTCCTGCAATCATGTGCCGGCAGCGGGACCGCACATGTTGCGCGGAAAACTCAGCAATGTTTAGATGAGTGTCTTCTGTCGCATTCCGGACAGGGGTCAGTACGATCTCGAATGTTTCGACCTCGTGAGAGGCCGCCAATCCGACTTCGTTCTTCAGTAAGATTGTGAAATAGCGGTCAATTTTCATCGCCTGCGCAATTGGTACGACAATTGCTGACATATGCTCAGCTAGTCTGGAGCAGCGCATGCACGTCTTGGTCCGCATCGATTGTATTTTTGACGCCGCGCAGGTTCGCGCGCGCTGCCTGCCGGCACCATAATGCGTCGCGACGCCAAAGCGATGGTCGCATACTTGGCTGAGCTGAAAGGTGCGTTTGATTCGTGCGCCCCCGTTGGCCGATCCTTGGCCGAGGTTTCGCGGGGGGAGGCGCTGTTGGCTGGGCGCCTTGAGCGCCGCCCCTCCTGTCCTCGCCAGGAGTTGCGGGCCTGTCGCTATGATCGGGAAGAAACAAGCGCACTCGGAGCAATGGGATCGCGCTTCCACCGGCAACGACGCGGCCGACAATCGTACCAGCCGAGCCTCTCGCAAGTCCTCAATCTGTTGCACCTCGGTTGCATCTCTAAGATGAGGAGGACCAATCGACCGGCACGCCTGACCGGCCCGGTCGGTGCCTTAGCATTGCCCGGAACCAAACCGTCCTCCCAGAATGCCGCATCCGGAACGAACCCGAAGCGCATGCTTCCGGGCTCGTCGTCAAGATCCAGCAACGGCTGTGTCGGCCCCGCGCTGCTGCCAGGCGGTGCTGTCGCGATGCCGGCCGGCATCCGGCCCGACGCTTAACTGAAAAAACTTCAACGCGAATTCCAACCTGGAGGCGGAGCATGCTGCGCTGGCGAGCCGCAACTGAAGGCAAATGGGAGTACAGATGATGAGCACCACACCGAAAAGTGCAGCTCCGGCCGCGGGTGGTGGTCGCGCGGCGACCAAGAGGGAGCTGCCCGAGCGATTTAAGCCGTATAAGCACGTCTGGGTTTTCATCGAGCAGGAACGCGGGGTCGTGCACCCCGTCTCATGGGAGCTGATGGGTGCCGGCCGCCGGCTCGCCGACAAGCTCAATGTTGACCTCGCCGCGGTTGTCATCGGCCCGGTCGGGGAGACAACGCAGCAGGCGGTCGCCGAATCGTTCTGCTACGGCGCCGACCTGGCCTATATCGTCGCGGACAATCTCTTGGCCGATTATCGCAACCAGTCCTATACCAAGGCCCTGTCAGAGCTGGTCAACACTTACAAGCCGGAAATCCTACTCCTAGGGGCAACAACACTCGGCCGTGATCTCGCCGGCTCAGTGGCGACCACACTGCTCACCGGCCTAACTGCCGACTGCACCGAGCTCGATGTCGATGCCGACGGCTCGCTTGCAGCGACCCGGCCGACGTTTGGCGGCTCACTATTGTGCACGATCTACACACTCAACTATCGTCCACAGATGGCAACCGTCCGTCCGCGCGTGATGCCGATGCCCGGGCGCGTGACAGGCGCCGTCTCGCGCGTCATCTCGCATCCGCTCGGACTTGTAGAAGAAGATATCGTCACAAAGGTCCTGTCATTCCTGCCAGACCGCGATTCTACAAAGTCCAACCTTGCCTATGCCGACGTGGTCGTCGCTGGAGGGCTCGGTCTGGGATCGCCTGAAAATTTCCAACTGGTACACCAGCTCGCGGACGTGCTTGGCGCCGAATATGGCTGCTCGCGGCCGCTGGTCCAGAAGGGCTGGGCCACCTCGGACCGACAAATCGGCCAGACCGGGAAAACCATCCGGCCAAAGCTCTATATCGCGGCCGGCATTTCCGGCGCTATCCAGCATCGCGTCGGCGTGGAGGGCGGCGACCTCATCGTTGCCATCAACACTGACAAGAATGCTCCGATCTTCGACTTC
This sequence comes from Bradyrhizobium sp. Ken64, assembly GCF_055807555.1. Classification (NCBI taxonomy): domain Bacteria; kingdom Pseudomonadati; phylum Pseudomonadota; class Alphaproteobacteria; order Hyphomicrobiales; family Nitrobacteraceae; genus Bradyrhizobium; species Bradyrhizobium sp. Ken64. Next base: position 87,938 of record NZ_JBVVPA010000021.1, read on the forward strand.
GCCCATATCGGCATCGTCACCGACGCCATTCGACTGTTGCCGGCGTTGACCTCTGCATTCCGCGCGCAGCTATCGCCGCACTCGCACGACCGCATCGCTGGCTAGGGGAGCTTGTTATGATTCAGGAAAGATTCGACGCCATCGTCGTCGGTGCTGGCATGGGCGGGAACGCGGCGGCGCTTACAATGGCCGAGCGGGGCCTGAAAGTGCTGCAGCTGGAACGCGGCGAGTATTCCGGGTCCAAGAACGTGCAAGGGGCCATCCTTTATGCCGACATGCTGGAGAAGCTGATCCCGAATTTCCGAGAAGATGCGCCGCTTGAGCGGCATCTAGTCGAGCAACGCTTCTGGATCCTGGACGAGCGTTCGCACACCGGGATTCACTATCGATCCGATGATTTCAACGAGGAGAAGCCGAACCGCTACACCATCATCCGCGCCCAGTTCGATAAATGGTTGTCGCAGAAGGTCCGCGACGCCGGCGCTACAGTGCTGTGCGAGACCACGGTGACCGAGCTCCTCCAGGATTCCTATGGCAGGGTCGTCGGGGTGCGCACAGACCGCGATGGGGGTGAAATCCATGCAGATGTTGTCGTGCTGGCCGAGGGGGTGAACGGAGTGCTCGGGACGGGCGCGGGCTTAAGAGGGCGGCCGAAACCGGACAAGGTCGCACTCGCGGTTAAGGAGATGCATTTTTTGTCACGCGAGACAATCGACGCTCGCTTCAATCTCAAAGGCGACGAGGGGCTCGTCATCGAAGCGGTCGGAACCATCTCCCGCGGCATGACCGGTATGGGCTTCATCTATTCCAATAAGGAATGCATCTCGCTCGGTATTGGCTGTCTTGTTGCCGACTTCCAGCGTACCGGCGAGACGCCTTACGGCCTGCTCGAGGGTTTCAAGCGTCATCCATCCGTCGCGCCGCTCATCGAAGGTTCGGAGGTCAAGGAATATTCCGCGCACTTGATCCCCGAAGGTGGGTACAGGGCAATCCCGCAGCTTTGCGGGGAGGGCTGGGTGGTCGTCGGAGACGCCGCCCAACTTAACAACGCCATCCATCGCGAGGGGTCCAATTTGGCGATGACGTCGGGCCGTATCGCGGCGGAAGCGATCTGCCTTATCAGATCGCGAAAAGATCCGATGACGGCCAAAAATCTTTCACTTTACAAGAAAATGCTAACTGATTCTTTCGTGATCAAGGACCTGAAGAAGTACAAGGATATGCCGGCACTCATGCATACCCACTCGCAGAACTTCTTTCTCACATATCCGCAGCTCTTCTCCAGGGCGATGCAGGATTACGTGCGCGTCGACGGCACACCAAAGCTCGAGAAAGAGAAGCTGATGCTGAGCTCGTTCATCAAGGCGCGGTCTTGGAGTGGGCTGTTTAGCGATGCCCTGCGCATTGCCCGGGCCTGGCGGTGATCCAAACCTAAGACAACGACGAACGACGGAGCCAGAAACAATGCCGAGCGAGCCATCCCAACGTGTCGAGGATAAACTATTCTACAACCGTTATCTTGTCGATTCCGGCCGTGCCCATATCAAGGTGCGTCCGCACACCACGCCATCCTCGCGGCTCTTGTCGATGTTGAAGGCCTGCCCTGCACGGTGCTACGAGCTCAGCGATAAAGGTCATGTTGAGGTGACAGTCGACGGGTGTATCGAATGCGGCACCTGCAGGGTGATCTGCGAAGAAAGTGGTGATATCGAGTGGAGTTACCCACGCGGCGGTTACGGTGTCCTATTTAAGTTCGGTTAAAACTTCGGGTGAGGGCCCTGCCACGGCGGCTGCGTCGTTCTCGCGATCCAACGAGATCACGCGTGAAATCGGCGTTAACCCGGTCACGTTCAACCGGTGTCCCAATCTTTCCATCTACCCGGCGGGCCCTTGCATGTGGACAAACGCAGTTTTCGGTTTCCGCTATAATATTTCCGAAGATAGCCAAAGCGAGCGGATCCGAAGCAAGGGTGCAAACGCAACGTCGTCCGTCTCGGATCTGGTCCACGGTCTGGTTGTCTTCCGGAATATCTGGCCGGTTTCGTCCTCCCTGGAAGGTTGGCGGTGATCCGCCCGCCGCCACCGGCTCGCTGCCTATCACCTACTGACAGAATGTTGGAAGCAGGCCTTCGCTCGCCGTAGCCACGACCCGACAACATGCCATCCCGCGCCTTGTAGACTAGAAAAGCACGAGCCCATCACGAAAATAGCGCATTCTGAGTCCTTCGCGCGACCGCCGGTTCCGCGTTCGTCAGGCGGACTGCGCGCATGCACCACACAACTTTGGACTTCCATTCCGCTGTATCGCCGGGATATATCGTCCGCCGGAGAGCATGACGATGGTTCGGGTACAAAAGAGCAGGGCAGGAGCTAACGCGTGGCGAGCAGATGCAGGGCGTGAGAGTTCGATTGGCGACATCCAGGCTCGCATAGTCGAACTGAGAAGCTTGCCGCGCGAGAAGCTCGCGGATGCGGCGTTCATGCTCTCGATGAATGCACGAAGCCAGCGCGAGTTGATACGAGAGGCAATCGAGAAGCGCGCCGCGGTCGAGTTGGACTTTGATCCGCCGGCGAAAGGGGATTTCGCGACCTATCTCGCCAATGATGTGGTCTCGACCTTACGCGACCACGTTGCTGAACTTCCGACCTTGATGGACCTCTTGGTTCAGCGAGCGCCTGACGTCGGCTTCACCGTCCATCGGGAGGAGGCCGTTTCGCTGCTCGCCGCAATCGTTCGCGAACAGCGGCTCGAAGGAGTCCTTGAAGGCCTCAGGCTCGCCGGCCTTCTGAACGAGCCAGCTAAGCATCGCCATGGCGGGTTCTGTTCAGAAGTGGATTTGGGGGAAGTTGCCGCCCGCACGTGAGTGGCGAGGGCGCTTTGAGGACAATCCCTGCAGATGGAATGTCTACAGGCAACAGCGACGTCGGATATCTCGGCGCCTGCTTGCGAGGTCAAAACCGCTTGAAATTCGCGGCGCAGTTCCTTGTCGTCCGTTTATCGCTGACGCGGAGCTGCCATGCACGCTCCATGGCAGTCCCGAGCGCGTATAGCTCGGCGACCGTCGCGTTAGTCAACCCGAGGACCGCGGTTCGGAGCTTTCATGTTCAGTTGTAGCACGCGCGGTGCGCTGCGCTCCTCGATCCTGGAGCCTTTCGCTAACAGCCAAGCAAGGGAAATCACCGAAGGAGACGTCGACCGAGCCGCGGCGATGTGTCAAAGCGGCGAAAGGCGATCGCTCATAGCGAGGCGCTCTGGTGAAATCGGCCGTCCTTGTTCCGGTCGTCACTGGCCGCGCGCTGGCGGACGACGGGGAAGGCCAGGCAAGTATTCCGCGAGCTACTCGGCAACACTGGATAAGCTCAGTTGCGGTCCGCCGCAACCTGACAAAGGGTCTTCTCGGGTCACGCTGGATCGCGGGGTGGGTCGTGTCCTCGGTGGTGGTGTAGCTCGGTAGAGCAAAGCCGCCCGGACGCGCGCCTTCAAATTGCGCCGTAGCGGGCGGGCGGCTTTGCGGTGGTCACCGGCAGTTCTCCGGTAGGATCGGGTTGCGACACGCCAACGCAACCGAGGAACCACCGATGACCGACGACATGATGAACCTGCGCACGCTCGTGGAGAAGACCCCTGATGCCGATCTGCTGCGCGAGATGATCGGCTTTGCCGCCCAGCGCCTGATGGAGCTGGAAGTGGAGGGCCAGACCGGGGCGGCCTAGGGCGAGAAGAGCCCCGAACGCCCGGCCCAGCGCAACGGCTACCGCGACCGGATCTGGGAGACCCGTGCCGGCGCGGTCGAGCTGCGCATTCCCAAGCTGCGCAAGGGCTCCTACTTCCCGGGCTTTTTGGAGCCGCGCCGGATGGCCGAGAAGGCGCTCACCGCCGTGGTTCAGGAAGCCTATGTGCAGGGCGTCTCGACCCGTTCGGTGGACGATCTGGTGCAGGCGATGGGCATGACCGGCATTTCCAAGAGCCATGTGAGCCGGCTGTGTGGCGAGATCGACGACAAGGTGAAGGCCTTCCTCGCCCGTCCGATCGAGGGCGACTGGCCGTATCTGTGGATCGATGCCACCTACGTGAAGGTGCGCCAGAATGGCCGCATCGTCTCTGTCGCGGTGATCGTCGCAGTCGGCGTCAACAGCGACGGCCGCCGCGAAGTGCTCGGCATGGACATCGGTCCTTCCGAGGCCGAGACGTTCTGGACGGCGTTCCTGCGCAAGCTCGCCCGCCGCGGCCTGCGCGGCGTCAAGCTGGTCATGTCCGACGCCCACGAAGGCATCAAGGCCACCGTGGCCAAGGTGCTCAATGCCAGCTGGCAGCGGTGCCGCGTCCACTTCATGCGCAACGCCCTGGCGCATGCCGGCAAGAGCGGCCGGCGTGTCGTCTCCGCCTTCATCGCCACCGCGTTTGCCCAGGACGATGCCGAGGCCGCGCGAGCGCAGTGGCGCAAGGTCGCCGATCAGCTCCGGCCCAAGCTGCCCAAACTTGCCGGCTTTCTCGACGAGGCCGAAACCGACGTGCTCGCTTACATGACGTTCCCGCCGCAGCATCGCACCAAGCTGCACTCGACCAACCCGATCGAGCGTCTCAACGGCGAGATCAAACGGCGGACCGAGGTGGTCGGCATCTTCCCCAACGAGGACGCCATCACTCGCCTCATCGGCGCGATCCTGCTCGAACAGAATGATGAATGGGCCGTCCAGCGTGCCCGCTACATGACACTGGAAACCATCGCGCCGTTGAGCGATGATCCGAGCGTCAGCATCATGGCTATCGCCAGCTGACCAGCCCGGCTCCAGCCGGCGAACGCGGTGACCCGCCGCCAGCTACACCACGCCACGGGAGTACGTCATGCCAAGCTGATGAATGCTTGTGGGTGCAAGTCCCATCCGGCCAAAGCCGAAGCAGGCAGGCCGGGACCGAGTCTTGCGGGCGTCGCGGCAACGCGGGGTTCGAAGTGTAGACAGGAGCCATGCGGGGTGCGGGAATGAGCCTCGAAAGGTGGATGTTCGCGGAGGCCGAGTGTGTTCCCTAAACACGAAGGCAGCATGAGCATCGTCGTTATGCGAGACGATGCCGCTCCGTCGGGGTCGATGGCCGGATCACGCATGGAAGGTAATCATCGGAACATGAGAGGCCCGACCGGGTCCGTTGGATTGGTCTCCAACGGGGGGCAGCGGCAAGGCAGTGCCAGAGCCGCGGTCCGAGCTGAGGTCGGGAGTCGGACTGGTCCATAGTACCTGTGAAGTCGTCGAAGGAAACGAGACGCATGGAGGGAAGGGGCCAGCCCGAGGGGAGCCCGCGCGAGAAGGCCAGGGTCCGGACACAGAGCCGGGTTGCCTTGCCGCCGAACCTCGAACGGGTGAACACGGCAGCCAAGCAGGCTGCCCAAACCCGGTTCACGGCCTTGCTGCACCACGTCGACGAGGACGCTCTGCGTCGGGCGTTTCGACGACAAAAGCGGCAGGCCAGCGCGGGGGTCGACGGGATAACGGTGGCGAAGTACGAAGAGAGGCTCACGGATAACCTCCGGGAGCTCTGCGGACGCGTCCACACGGGTCGCTACCGGCCACAGCCGGTGCGACGAGTCTACATCCCCAAAGCCGACGGTGGTAAGCGGCCTCTCGGTGTGCCGGCGCTAGAGGACAAGATTGTCCAAAGCGCGGTAGCCGAGGTGCTGAGCTCCGTCTACGAGGTCGACTTCCTCGGGTTCTCCTACGGCTTCCGGCCGGGGCGGAATCCTCATATGGCGCTTGACGCCTTGCACACGGCGATCATGAGCCAGCGCGTCAACTGGGTGCTCGATGCCGACATACGCAACTTCTTCGACTCGGTCGACCACGAGTGGCTGCTGCGGATGGTGGCGCACAGGATCGCCGATCCTCGCATATTGCGGCTCATAGAGCTGTGGCTGCGGGCCGGCGTTCTTGAGAGCGGCGAGAAGCAAGAAACGGACAGGGGTACCCCGCAGGGGGCGGGCATCAGTCCGCTCCTCGCCAACATCTTTCTGCACTACATCCTCGATCTCTGGACCCATCAATGGCGCCGTCGCCGCGCACGCGGTCGCGTTGTGGCCGTTCGCTATGCGGACGACTTCGTCATGGGCTTCGAGAGCAAGGTGGATGCGCAGGAGATGCTCTTGGCCCTCAAGGCGCGGCTGGCCAGCTTTGGCCTGATGCTTCATGAGGGCAAGACGCGGTTGATCGAGTTCGGTCGATTTGCGGCCCTCTCGCGTCAGCGGCGCGGCGAGCGGCGACCCGAGACCTTCGCCTTCCTCGGCTTCACCCACTACTGCCGGCGGACCCGGGACGGCCGGTTTATCGTGACGCACAAGACGGAAGGGAAACGCCTGACGCGCAAGCTGACGGCGTTGCGCCAGGACGCCTGGCGGCTCATGCACGAGTCACTGGCCACCCAGCACAAGTGGTTCGCCGCAGTGCTGCGTGGACACTACGGCTACTACGGCAGGCCGCACAATTATCCAGCGCTTAACGGCTTCTACCGCGAAGTGCGTCGGATCTGGCTGCACTGTCTGAGACGGCGCAGTCAGAAAAGCCGGCGCATGGGCTGGTCGGAGTTCGAGGCCCTGACGGCACGCTTCCGTCTGCCCGTTCCACGCATCACTCGCACTTGGGCGCAGGCGCGGATATGACGCGGGTTACCCTCGGGAAGAGCCGGGTGCGGGAAAGCCGCCTGCCCGGATCTGTGAGGGCGAAAGCCAAATGGCTGAGCTACTCGACCACGATCTCGGGGTGAACGCTCTGCCGCGCGTCTGCCATACACGCATGATCGTTGATCGATCTCCGGAGAACTGCGCCGGAAGTCGCCTCGCCTATTTGCTCGGTCGCGAGCCGCACACGGATTTCGTCGAACCTCGCGTGCACGAGCACGGCGAAGGCTTGGCCAAAACACGCCGCCGCGCGCGCCGAACAGCGGGTTTCCGCGCAACTACCGGGCCTGATACGTTAGTAAGCCCGCTCAGAGGCCAGAAAGCGCCTCGCGTGCTGTGACTCAGCCGCACTTCACTGAGCTGCTGCAATAATCTGACCGCATCCAATCGCAACTTCTATCGCGATCAGCACGACTATAACCCTCCAGACGCAGCGAGCGCCGTGTCTCGATGATGTCCGTCGGCGCGTTGGCCGTTCCGGAGATGGCCCGCAGTTTGCGCTGGAGCATCTCAAGACCCTCCTTCAATTCGTATTCGTCTTTCAGACACGAATAGAGCCGCTCCAGCTCCGGCTTACCCCAGAGTGCGCGGGCTTCTCGGCAATGGCTGCGCTCCCCCCGACACGCTGCTGGACCAGGAGCGCATCGCCGATCAGCTGGAGAATGCCCTTGGGCCCCCCGCGCGGTCGGCCGCGCTCGGCTAGTTCGCGTGCAAAGGGTCTCTTCGCTCTGACGGCCGCAGGATTTCCGATCCAAGAGGGGAGATAGAACGATTGTTCGAAACGGCACAGGTTGAGCAAAGACGGGGCCCCCAATGTGTGTTCGATTTCACCCAGAGTATGTCAGCTAGCTCACACGGCGAGCCTTGCGGGGGCGGAACGTTTCAACGCGCAATCAGAGGCTTAAGCGCGGTGACGGGGCTGGCATAGCTGTTGCTATCGAAATCTCGCAGACCGAGCGGAGGCTGAGTGCACACCCCGTCCGAGATGGGGAAAGCAGGACGTTTAGCGGTGGACCGAGGTGCGGAAACTGAAATGCGGTTTCGAGCGGTCTACCACACAAGGCCCGAGTACAAAGGCAAGAGGGACCTGAGACCATGCATATCGAACCGGGAATAGTAACAGGCGCCAAGCTTGTGTTAAGATACGCGATAGGCCTTGCGACGTGCTGCGTCGCCGCCAAGCTTCTGGTCGAGACTATGCGCGAGCGGGGCGCTCCGTCATTTGCTCTGCAAGCCATCGCTGCGACGCTTGTGTTCATGTTCTTCGAGATCCTGCCGCACTTTGCGGTTGGGGTCTCCGAGGTGCGCTTCGTCCCCGGCTCGATGCTGTTTCTGTTGTTCGGCGCGGCGGCGGCTGCGTTTGGTCTCGCGCTCGGCCTGTTGCTGCAAAACATACTCTTTGTTCCGGCCGACCTGCCGCGATTTGGTATGAATGCCACGACGCTTCTAGTGCCGCTGTTTGCGATCCAGGCGCTCGCCAATCGGCTCATCCCGTCCAACACCGCGCATCGCGATCTGCAGTACAGCAAGGCGCTTGCCCTCTCGACTGCGTATCAGTGTGGCATCGTTGTCTGCGTCACGTTTTGGGCCCTCTACGGCGCGGGCTTCGGCGCCGCCAATCTCTATAACATCGCATGGTTCGCGGTTTCCTACGCACTTGTGGCCCTGGTCCAACTAGAGGTTGACCTGGCTGTGTTGGCGCTCGCGAAACAAGTTGGGCAGCGTGACTGCGGGAGGAGTTGTCGCCAACCGCCTGTAGAAGGCATGTTGCCGTTGGTAACAACGATGGCCGTCGGAGCGCCCGTTTTGCTAAGCGATGCATACGCTTTCCCTTATAGTTGCCGTGAGCAGCGACCGCGGACGGCGCGTGCTAGCTATCGGTGCCAGCAAGTCGGCCGAGCTTATGCTCATTCCCGACAAGGCCACCAGGAATTCATATCACGCCAACTTGCGGCCGGCCGTCTGCGCCTGCTGGATGGCTAATCAGCGGACGCGCACGACGGATTTCGTCCTGCCGGCGCGCGATGCAGTCGAGGCGGACTGCCGCAACGACGTGGAACAATGGCCTCATTCGGTCAGCGCAGCAGGCGGGTCACACAGCATCGTGGGCGAGGTTGGACGCGAGGGAGGTGTTGCGCTGCTCATTCAGGGACATTCATCTGTCGAGCGAGCTTACCTATTCAACATTAGCACCCTTCTGGGCACTGCGATCGAGCGCCTTTGGCCACTTGGCAGCGCTCTGCTGCGCTCGTTGGGAATGGTTGCGGTCCGACAAAGAAAATCGCCATGCCAGGCTTGATCGTGGTGTTGACCATGCTCGCACTGTTCAGCATCGTCCTGGCCGGCGGGCTGACGGGGCCGGCAAAGGTCATCAGTACCGACACCCTTGAAATCAACAGAACGCGCGTTCGACTCTGGGGCATTGACGCGCCGGATGAGACCCAAATGTGCCGAGATATCAAGGGCAATCCATATCAATGTGGCCTCAGGGCCGCGCGCGATCTTGAAAGCTTCGTTGAAGATCGCGAAGTCAGTTGCGTGCCAGTCCTGGAGGATGAGTGTGGACGGACGATAGCGACCTGTTCAGCTGGTGGCACCGATATTGGAGAATGGTTGGTGCGCAACGGTCTCGTGCTCGATTGGAAGCAATACTCCAGGGGACGATACTATGCTGCGCAACGCGCGGCCGATCGTGCCGGGCTGGGCTTATGGGCGGGCAGCTTTGCCGTACCTTGGTTATATCGAGCGTGCATTCGGTTGGGTGGTCGACCAGCCAGCTGTTCTGACGACGCGAACGCACATCCTTGATGGCTACCCCTACACCAGAATACGCGGTTGCTCCGCGTGAGGTGACAGTCACGGGCGAGCTGGCTCGGTCGGGAGTGAGTCAAGCTCACCACTGCCGCCCAACCATGCTCAACGAGTAGGATGGTCTCGTACTCTTGGGCGGGATGGTCGGAAGCAGTTCGGAGCAAACGAAGACGCTCTGCCGATCATATCGTTCTGTGATGCATCTTCTCCCCTGCAGCTCCGTAGGGCAGACATCGTATGACTCGGGCAAGCGAACTTTCTTAGCCGGCGCCCCGGAGCACCAGCGGCATACCTGGGATCCAACTGTTCTATTCGTATTCGCGAGTTCGGTGGCGAATTGTTCGTGCCGCTCCGCGTGGTACATCGTGCCAGACGCCATGGCCGTGGGCACGCCGGTTGCCGGCCGGCGTATCGTCCTCACCATGGGCGTTCGCGTTGCGACACTGAGGCTAGCGGTCAACGGGTCTCGGCCCAGAGGGCCTGCATCGGCATCTGGTTCACGGCGACTTTCTTCGGCCACAGTATCACGGGGCCGTTGTCGGCGCAGCGCCCTCGGCGGTGCGCTGGAACGCGCCCAGCTCAATTGTCCATGCCGGACAATCACGGCGGCAAGTCTCCGATCCTTGCGGCGTTGACCTGGTGGGGTCAATGCTTTCGACGTTTTCGTCAGGACACGAGCTTCAGCCCGACAATGCCGGCCACGATCAGTCCGATGCTGGCAAAGCGAAACGCGGCGGCCGGCTCCCCGAACAGGATGATGCCGAGCGCCGCGGTGCCGACCGCACCGATGCCGGTCCAGACCGCATAGGCAGTTCCAATGGGCAGCGTCTTCAGAGCTAGGCCGAGCAGGATCACGCTGCCAGCCATGGCCACGAGCGTGAGCACGGACGGAACGAGCTTGGTAAAGCCCTCGGTGTATTTGAGGCCAATTGCCCAGGCGACTTCCAGGAGGCCGGCGACCAACAAAATGCTCCAGGCCATGGCGACCTCCGTTCATGGCGGGGTCGTCCCCGCGGCTGATGTGATGATGAGCGGCAAGGCCGTCCTCGCCTGGGCTCCCGATTCGTTTCGATCAGTCAGGGTCAACTGCTCTCAAGGATGAGCATTCCGACCTCAGTGGCTCGGCGAATTCACATGTTCGACAAAGCAGAAAACCGTCCGCGCCGTTCATGCGACTGGCAATCTTGCCAAATGTCGCCCCTTCGAAGAGATCCTTGTGTCTGTCGCGGAGAAGGTTGCCCAGAACGTGCCGTCGCTCAAAATCCATGCAGCAGAAAGTAACGTCGCCGTTTGGGAGAAGAACATTCCGATATTGCCGTTCGTCAGGACATTTCAGCGCTCCAACGATTGGCTGTCGTGCTTGAACCACCCTAAGATTGCCGCTCCCAGGCCTGCTGCGCGGGGGACGCGCGCGAACGAGCGCTTCGTCAGGTATTATGTCGACTAGTTCGGGATGCACCTCGCCCATGACTATGAAGAGCAGTGACGGAATGCCGGCATCAACAAGTTGGCGCATCAAATCGACATAGTTGCGCCTGACGAGAGCACTGTCCATATGCGTGCCGTTATCAAAAACATGCACCAGGAAAACGCGGAACTGCAACGCACGCAAGCGTCTTAGATCCCGCCCATTCATTCCTACCAGGGTTGTAAAAATCCGGATTCCATGGCCACACGCGTAGGCATGCTCAACCATTTCGGTGCAAGCCGGATTAAGCCAAGGCTCCGAATACCCGGAAAAGCTGATGTCCACAGTTGCTGGTACGCGCGCCAGGCACCGCTTGAAATCTTGCAAAGAAAGATGCTTCACGTCGGATATAGCTCTTTGCCGTTCGGCGAACTTGTCCTGCTGGCAATAAGAACATCCGACGACACAGCCGGTTGTCGTGGTTACCTCCAAGACCCTGCCGCCACTAATTGCAGAGCGCAGCTCCTGTGCAGTCATCGATTGTATATTATCCACGTCCGCGCTCCGCCATTGGGAACAAAGAGATCTTGAGGGGGCACCCTCGCGTTGCATCCCTCATGTCGGTTCGCTCATGCAATCCTCGGTTCGTCGCCCATCACCGCGACACTTCACGGTCGCAAGCCGCGGCCGCGATAGATGAAGACAGCGCCGACGGCTCACTCACCCTAGCGCCCCCAGTCCAGCAGGATCCGGTGGCTGCCGAGTGCACATGCATCGACGGCGTCGATCTAACCTCTCGCTTGTTCCAACAAGCATCACTCATGCCATTGGCGGTATTGTCCATAAGCCGACATATCCGCGATAACTGTCTTCGCAATGGCACAACGGAGGCGCAACTGCGATCGAAAGCGTACAATATGACGCTATGTACGATTCAAGCTCTCTCGAAATGAGTTGAATGGCAGCCATCCTATGAAATGTGAGGCCGTTGCCGCCGCCCCGAGGGCCATGTCATCATCATCGACGTGCATCGGGACCGGCCGCGCGAAGTGCCGACTGGGAGTGCACTTTGCCGCAGTCAAGAGTGCGAATTCTTTAACACGACTTCATGCAGCAAGTCGTGAATTGCAATAGTTGGAAACGCTATACAAGGGAGCGGCGTCGTCATGCTCTCCCATGCTCGGGAGGCGGCTGGATAAATATCCGGGCGCCAGCGCTACGGCCGGACTTGCGAGGCGTCTTCTCGATGATGGTCCAGAACAGGAGTGGGGCCGCGCTGGCCTTGCGTACGAATGCTCCGCCCTACTGGCTTCCGACTTTTTCTAAACCGCTGGAGCAAGTCGGCGGCGCTAGTAGGGCACGGCCGACTTCACCTATATCTACGATATCGCGATGGGCAGTTTCACGGTTGGCTCGGGCGCGGTTCGCTCATCGTCTTTCACGGGGATCAGTTCACCGACAACCCCATTGCTCGAACGCGAGAGGCGAAAGGAATACCTGAAGATCTACAAGAGGCGGCCTGAAGAGGCGTTCGATAGGTACGCTCATTTCGACATCGACCCCTTCCTGTACGGCACATTCTTTGGAGTTGAAGGTGACCGATACCGGCGGGCTCGGATCCGGTACAGCATTCGACTACAAAAGGATTCTGAGCGTGAGCAGTAATGACGTGACCCATCTGGGCCCCACTGCTTCAGCCCAGGATACTTATGACCTGATCTGGTCATTTCTGATGAAGCAGAACGCCCAGCTAGCGTCCGATACGGCGCCGGCGCCGGCGGATCCAGCAAGGTATGAGCGTGGCTGCTATCGAGGAGCGCCTGCGGACCTGATCGAGCTCGAGGCCCTCGCCGAGCATAAGTATCCGGACCGCGCCGCCTACAAGCGCATCTTTGTCGATGCATCCAAGCCGCTCGCAGCTTGGTTACGGGACAACGCGATCCTCATAGCCGCCAACAATCTCACGCCGGCCATGCCTTCGGAGAGCGCGGAGCCGGCGCAAATGACTTACACGTTTTCAGTCCAGGTTACTGGCGGCGTCGAGGCAAAATACTCTCTCACTTCGTCGCGCTGGACGCCTGCTGCAGTCCAGGCGTCGGCCTCCGCTCAGCAGTTCAGTAATCTCGGAATCTACATCAACGGTCCGAATGCCGTCCCTGCTAACGGAGCCAAATCCGGGTCCGCCGGCTATGCGGACAAAACGCCGCCGCTTGGATCAAAGGACAATCCAATTTACACGGCACCCTCGCCGGGAGGAGAAAAGTCGCAGGAATTCCCGGGAGGAGCCGGGTCCACCGGGCGCCGTACGGGCGCTGGGCCTCGGACAAATGGTTTCATTGTGGCGCCAGTGCCTGTGTTCCCGCCGACCCCTACACCGACGCAGTAGGAAAATGTTTCGTCTGTGGCTGCCCAGACTCGTCCTGTTGCTCGTCCTCTTGTTCTGCTGGGGGGCGAACGCTCAGCCTGCGCTTCCTTCGGGAGTCTCCGAAATGGAGCTGTACGGCACGGTCATTCGCGGGTCCAAATGGGACATCAAAGAGATACCGGTCTGCTGGGAAAACCTGCAGGCGAAGGATCAAAAGTATGCCGGTCTTGTTCGAAAAGCGGTTGCGGAAACGTGGGAGACTGCGGCGCAAGGTGGCGTGTGGTTTGCGAAGACTTGGCCGTCCTGTACGGGCGGCGCGCCAGGTGTGCACGTGCGGGTCGCTGATGAAGGCGCCCACACCGACGTCATCGGCAAGTATCTCGACGGGAAGCCATCGGGCATGACTCTCAATTTCAGTTTCGATCATTGGAGCAAAGGCTGTCGGCATAGACGCGAGTTCTGCATCCGTGCGGTTGCAGTCCACGAGTTCGGACATGCTCTTGGTTTTACGCATGAACAGAACCGCGACGATGCGCCGGAGCAGTGCCGCAACGAGAAAGCTTCTGGCTCGGTCGGCGATTATAAAGTCAACCAAGTACGACCCGAATTCCATAATGAACTATTGTAATCCAGCATGGAATGGAAACGGACAGCTCAGCCCTCTCGATATCGCCGCTGTCAGGACATTCTATCCGTCCTGACACTCGGTCTTTTGGTATCCATGAGCGCTCCCGCGCAGGCTGATCGTGCGCCAGTGCAAATTGCTGCGCGTTACAACGTCAGGACGGTTCACGTCCAGTTCGTTGGCGTGATGTACAACGACAAGCAGGAAGTCGGCGGCGGCTCCGGGCTGCTCATCGGCGACAGCCTCGTGCTGACCAACAGCCATGTGATCGGACGCGAGGAGAACTATAAGAGCTTCGAAGTCAATGCCCGTCTCGGGTCGCGCAATGCGAACCCGATCAAAGTCACTGCGGTTCATCGCGACGATGCCAGAGACTTGGCTCTTCTCGAGCTGTCGCTGTCCGCCGGAAACAGCGGAGGCGCCTCTCGTTGTCCGATGCCCGTGATCGATGACAACCAGCAAGCCCCGATGGGGACTCAGCTTTATCTGCTCGGTTATCCGCTCGATCTGGATCTGAGCATATCGAGCGGTCTGATAAGCAACCAGACTAGCCCGAACGGTCGCTGGCAAACGAACACGGTCATGAACGTCGGCAACAGCGGCGGCCCCGCATTCAACGAGTTCGGCGCCCTGCTGGGGATCGCAGTTGGCGGCATCGTCAAGTGGAACGAGGCTGATGTTTTTGGCGTCAACTTCATCATTCCCGCCACCGTGATTACTGCAAGCCCCCTGTACAGCATGATCGCGGCCATTCCGCAGCCGTCTGTTTGCTGGACCAAGTGGGTCGAGACAACGATCTCGTTTGAGAACTGGACGAAACTGAATTCCACGCATGTGCAGACGCAAGCCAATGCCGGCGTGAAGATCCCCGAAATCCTCTCCGGAGCGATCCATACGCTTCTGCCCGAAGACCGCCGCCTCATCGTGAACGTCCCGGTGTCGCAGCTGGTCGACCCGAAGCTGATCGAGCGGGCGTATACGGTGGACAAAACCAAGGACGATCACCCGGTCGTATTTGCGGAGCATTCGGCGGACTATGCCGAGACTTTCACTGCTGAGCCCGGCTACCGCATCACAGGGTGCACGTGGCACGTTGAGACCGCCAATGGTGCCAGCAATATCGGTTGCGCGATCAACGGCGGCGGGGCGGAGGTTCGCTTCACCTTCAAGCTTACCAGCGGACCTGCTGTCGACAGGTATCGCGGATGGCTGGGCACTACGGTCAACGTTTCCCAAACCCTTGCAAAGTAGGTAGCTGATCGATGGTCATGCTCGTCTTGCCAATTCGAGGTTCGAACCGGTTGCATCGGCTCGGCCACGCCTTCCAGCAGCTTCGAACAGTGCTCATTGTCTTGTTTTGCGCGCTCGCGACCGGTTGCGCCCACCAGGGTCCGGCCTCGCAGCAGGCCAACCGGCATATACAGAAGGCGCCCCAGAAACATGAGAGCGCGTTCAAGAAATACGGCTATCGCTATGGCCCCGGGTACTACCACCATGTCCGGCACTATCATGCCTATCGGCGACGGACAACCGGTGAGGCGAGCGAGGAGGCGCCTCCCGACAAACGCAGCACCGGAGCCGCGGTGGTGGTCAATAGATCTGTGATTAAGGGGTTGGTACCCGTCTACTTCGCCACCAATCGCGTGGTGACCGGTGGGTCCGGTCTGGAATTGACCCAGATCTCCTATAGTCGTGCGGCCACCAACACATTTGGCTGCGTGACGGTTAGCATTCCCATCGTTCACAAGATGGGAGAAGTCGAAACGCCGAAGACAAGCTGTTTCGGGATACGCAAGGAGGCGGAGGCCGATGGAAAGCATTTCCGAATCCAGAAGCTCGATCGTCTTTCCCGTGAGGAGTTTGCTTCCGCTATCGCAAATCCGGCCGACAGCCTGATGCTCTTTGTGCACGGCTACAACGTTGCCTTTTCCGACGCAGCCTTCAAGGCTGCTCAAATTGCTTTCGACGCGAACTACAAAGGCCGTGTCATGATGTACTCCTGGCCGTCCAAGGGCGGAGTGAAGGACTATGACTACGATCGGGAGAGTGCTTTGTACGCTCCGGATGGCTTGTTCGATCTCCTCCAGCTCATTAAATCGGCGGGCAAAGTCTCACGGATTATCGTGATTGCGCATAGTCTGGGCAGCGAGGTGGTTTTGGGCGCCTTGCAGCAAGCCGCGCTGAGCCAGACGGCGCTCGGGATTACTGAATTGATTTTTGCGGCCCCGGACGTGGATCGCGACATTTATCTTCAGCGCGCGAGCCAAATCAAGGCAGCGGCGGGCGCGGTGACGCTGTACGCGTCCTCGACGGATCTCGCGTTGCTCGCCTCCATGGAGAAAGCGCAATCCACGTCGCGAATGGGGTTCGTAACCAAGAGCGGGCCAACTCTCGTGCCCGGTATCGAAACGGTCGATGTTTCTGCTGTGGGAAGCGAAATGTTTGCTCTAAATCACAGTACGTATTCAACCAGCCGCGCGGTTCTCGATGACATAGGCCGGATCATCTCGTCTTCGACGCATCTTAAACCCCCGCAGCGGACCCGACCCTGCGATCGATGCCCGACGATTCGAATGCGACTTATTGGATGTATCCATATTAAGAATCGCTCTTCGGCTGTTTGCAGAGTTGGGCCACAAACCTGGCAGATGTGTGCGCGTTCAACGCGAAAATTAAAACACACGGAGGCGAAAACTGATTGATTGTAGGGCGGATGTGGTTTCTCAATCAGCGGGTCCCAGGTTCGAGTCTGGTGCGCCCATCAAAATAACGGGCGGCAGTTACTGGCGCGCCATTGGCTCGAGTCACGTCTGAGTTCGGCGTGTCGAATAATTTGCCTTGCGGAAAGCGGCAACCAAATTCGTAGGTCTCTTTTCCGATATGTGCCAAAACTGGATCGGCTGCTCCAGCTAGAGATCTTCGCCAAGACCGCCGAGCTCGGCAGCCTGTCCAAGGGCTGCGCACATTCGGCGGATGTCGAACGCGGCCGCGAGCCGACACCTGAGCGGACTGGAGGAGCGGCTCGCGGTGCGGCTGATCGAGCGCAACATGCGCCGGCAATGGCTGACCGAGGCAGGGCAGGATCTGGTGCAGCGTTGCAGCCCGCTCCTGAACGACGCCAAAGCCGAGGATGGCGTCAGGAACCGCACGCTGTCGCCCAAGCGCATGCTGCGCGTTACGAGTTCGCTGTCGTTTGCGATGATCTACATGGCGCCGATGCTGCCAGCATTTCGCAAGCTCTACCCTAAGCTCGACGTCCAGATCATCGCGGCCAACCGTTATCCCGATTTCATCGAGGCCGAGTCTCCCTCCGGCGAGGGCCGCCTTGTTGGATTAGTCCAATTGGCGCGTAGCAGTCTTTATGGACAGCCATAAGCCAGTACTCAGCTTGGGAAGCTCGATGTTCTCAAGGATATTCAAAGTGTTAGCTGCAAAACCAGCGCCAATTCGCCCCAATCCCATCAATACCTTACGCAGTGCTCGCAAAACCGAGCGCTGATCGTCCAGCGCGACGACGGAATGTTCCAGATCGGGGTGCGCGATGGCGGCCTCGGTCCGTTCGACACACGTAGCTTCGCTCAAGCTGCAATGGAGGCGCCGCATGCCGCCTCCTGAAATGCGAAGGCCGCCTCGGCAAAGGCAGCCCCCAATCGCAAATTCAACTTCAGCACCGACACAAATAGCACCCCCCGCAGGCCCTACAAGCGTTGCAGGCGAGTCGCCTGAGGGCGGACTCGACTGCGGCAGCCGTTGCGGAATTCGCCTTTGGCCGGGCGGTGCCGCAATGATGGTTGCGGAGGAGATCGCGCCCGGCGCGACGCTGCAGACCGCGGCGCCGGTGAAGGCGTATGCCGACATTGCTCGCTGCGAATCGCCGGACCATCTCGACGCGATCTGCAAGCTGGTATGGGCTGTTCATTTCGCCAACGAACTTCCGGAACACGAGGCTACGTTCCTCTCGGCCTGCATCCCGCTTTGCCGAGCGCTTGTTGAGCCTGCCTATCCCGCATCTCTGCCTCGCGCCGGCGGCGGAGGACTTCATTTCGCTCGTCTGCCCCCTGGCGCCCGTGACAATGCTTAAATTTCTTGCCAGAGCCGCATGTGCAAGGCGCATTTCTCTTCGTCAAATTTGAAGACCATCTCATAAAGCATGGTGTGGCCGGCGATTCTTCGAAAGGGACGGCGTTCTCTTGAGTGAGTGCTGCCGCAAAGATGTCCTCCCCCTATAGCCAAGCTCTCTCTGCGTCTGGCGTATTTAACGCGATGTGGAGTGCGCTGTTGAGCTCGTAGCAAATGTGCGAAAGGCCTGCTCCCTTTAATGCGACAGAAAGTGCAGTTGAGTAAGCATCGCGCCCGACGATGTACATCATCGGGGTGGGAATGTTCTCGTCGGTGACGTTGGCGTACGAGCGCAGACAAATCTTCGTCGGCAGACGAAGCCAGCCTGCAAAACAGGGGGCGGCCCTGGTAGACGGAGCACTCATCAGCTTCGAGGAGAGGACACGGGTGAGGATTGTAGGGTCGTTGCTCGTGCGAGAACGACTTGGTGATTTCATGCGCCTCCCGCACGCGAGCGCCGGCCTGCGACGATAGACGCTTTGCAAGAAAAAGGACTTCAGGTGCTGTGGCGCTCACCCAAATGTTGCAGCAGTGGGAGCATCCGCGACCGCAAGCGATAGGAATGTCGGCCATACCCTTCACCGTCAAATGGATCTTCGAGAACAAATACTCCAGCGTTTCATCGACGCTGAAGCTCTGCTTGGCGCGACCGAGACAACGCGACCGCCGTTGTCCGCTGCCCTGGCAGCGTCACAGTAATGATGGCCGCACTCATAGTGGTCGTTTGCTGTCAGCCTTCACAGAGCGCGTTGACGCCAGGGCCCCCAGCGGCTGACATTCATGAAACCTGAAAGCGCTGCAACAGATGCTGCTCTGCAATAGAAACACCCATTGGTTGTCGCACGATCATCGTTTTAGGATAGGGGTGGGTCGTGTCCTCGGTGGTGGTGTAGCTCGGTAGAGCAAAGCCGCCCGGACGCGCGCCTTCAAATTGCGCCGTAGCGGGCGGGCGGCTTTGCGGTGGTCACCGGCAGTTCTCCGGTAGGATCGGGTTGCGACACGCCAACGCAACCGAGGAACCACCGATGACCGACGACATGATGAACCTGCGCACGCTCGTGGAGAAGACCCCTGATGCCGATCTGCTGCGCGAGATGATCGGCTTTGCCGCCCAGCGCCTGATGGAGCTGGAAGTGGAGGGCCAGACCGGGGCGGCCTAGGGCGAGAAGAGCCCCGAACGCCCGGCCCAGCGCAACGGCTACCGCGACCGGATCTGGGAGACCCGTGCCGGCGCGGTCGAGCTGCGCATTCCCAAGCTGCGCAAGGGCTCCTACTTCCCGGGCTTTTTGGAGCCGCGCCGGATGGCCGAGAAGGCGCTCACCGCCGTGGTTCAGGAAGCCTATGTGCAGGGCGTCTCGACCCGTTCGGTGGACGATCTGGTGCAGGCGATGGGCATGACCGGCATTTCCAAGAGCCATGTGAGCCGGCTGTGTGGCGAGATCGACGACAAGGTGAAGGCCTTCCTCGCCCGTCCGATCGAGGGCGACTGGCCGTATCTGTGGATCGATGCCACCTACGTGAAGGTGCGCCAGAATGGCCGCATCGTCTCTGTCGCGGTGATCGTCGCAGTCGGCGTCAACAGCGACGGCCGCCGCGAAGTGCTCGGCATGGACATCGGTCCTTCCGAGGCCGAGACGTTCTGGACGGCGTTCCTGCGCAAGCTCGCCCGCCGCGGCCTGCGCGGCGTCAAGCTGGTCATGTCCGACGCCCACGAAGGCATCAAGGCCACCGTGGCCAAGGTGCTCAATGCCAGCTGGCAGCGGTGCCGCGTCCACTTCATGCGCAACGCCCTGGCGCATGCCGGCAAGAGCGGCCGGCGTGTCGTCTCCGCCTTCATCGCCACCGCGTTTGCCCAGGACGATGCCGAGGCCGCGCGAGCGCAGTGGCGCAAGGTCGCCGATCAGCTCCGGCCCAAGCTGCCCAAACTTGCCGGCTTTCTCGACGAGGCCGAAACCGACGTGCTCGCTTACATGACGTTCCCGCCGCAGCATCGCACCAAGCTGCACTCGACCAACCCGATCGAGCGTCTCAACGGCGAGATCAAACGGCGGACCGAGGTGGTCGGCATCTTCCCCAACGAGGACGCCATCACTCGCCTCATCGGCGCGATCCTGCTCGAACAGAATGATGAATGGGCCGTCCAGCGTGCCCGCTACATGACACTGGAAACCATCGCGCCGTTGAGCGATGATCCGAGCGTCAGCATCATGGCTATCGCCAGCTGACCAGCCCGGCTCCAGCCGGCGAACGCGGTGACCCGCCGCCAGCTACACCACGCCACGGGAGTACGTCATGCCAAGCTGATGAATGCTTGTGGGTGCAAGTCCCATCCGGCCAAAGCCGAAGCAGGCAGGCCGGGACCGAGTCTTGCGGGCGTCGCGGCAACGCGGGGTTCGAAGTGTAGACAGGAGCCATGCGGGGTGCGGGAATGAGCCTCGAAAGGTGGATGTTCGCGGAGGCCGAGTGTGTTCCCTAAACACGAAGGCAGCATGAGCATCGTCGTTATGCGAGACGATGCCGCTCCGTCGGGGTCGATGGCCGGATCACGCATGGAAGGTAATCATCGGAACATGAGAGGCCCGACCGGGTCCGTTGGATTGGTCTCCAACGGGGGGCAGCGGCAAGGCAGTGCCAGAGCCGCGGTCCGAGCTGAGGTCGGGAGTCGGACTGGTCCATAGTACCTGTGAAGTCGTCGAAGGAAACGAGACGCATGGAGGGAAGGGGCCAGCCCGAGGGGAGCCCGCGCGAGAAGGCCAGGGTCCGGACACAGAGCCGGGTTGCCTTGCCGCCGAACCTCGAACGGGTGAACACGGCAGCCAAGCAGGCTGCCCAAACCCGGTTCACGGCCTTGCTGCACCACGTCGACGAGGACGCTCTGCGTCGGGCGTTTCGACGACAAAAGCGGCAGGCCAGCGCGGGGGTCGACGGGATAACGGTGGCGAAGTACGAAGAGAGGCTCACGGATAACCTCCGGGAGCTCTGCGGACGCGTCCACACGGGTCGCTACCGGCCACAGCCGGTGCGACGAGTCTACATCCCCAAAGCCGACGGTGGTAAGCGGCCTCTCGGTGTGCCGGCGCTAGAGGACAAGATTGTCCAAAGCGCGGTAGCCGAGGTGCTGAGCTCCGTCTACGAGGTCGACTTCCTCGGGTTCTCCTACGGCTTCCGGCCGGGGCGGAATCCTCATATGGCGCTTGACGCCTTGCACACGGCGATCATGAGCCAGCGCGTCAACTGGGTGCTCGATGCCGACATACGCAACTTCTTCGACTCGGTCGACCACGAGTGGCTGCTGCGGATGGTGGCGCACAGGATCGCCGATCCTCGCATATTGCGGCTCATAGAGCTGTGGCTGCGGGCCGGCGTTCTTGAGAGCGGCGAGAAGCAAGAAACGGACAGGGGTACCCCGCAGGGGGCGGGCATCAGTCCGCTCCTCGCCAACATCTTTCTGCACTACATCCTCGATCTCTGGACCCATCAATGGCGCCGTCGCCGCGCACGCGGTCGCGTTGTGGCCGTTCGCTATGCGGACGACTTCGTCATGGGCTTCGAGAGCAAGGTGGATGCGCAGGAGATGCTCTTGGCCCTCAAGGCGCGGCTGGCCAGCTTTGGCCTGATGCTTCATGAGGGCAAGACGCGGTTGATCGAGTTCGGTCGATTTGCGGCCCTCTCGCGTCAGCGGCGCGGCGAGCGGCGACCCGAGACCTTCGCCTTCCTCGGCTTCACCCACTACTGCCGGCGGACCCGGGACGGCCGGTTTATCGTGACGCACAAGACGGAAGGGAAACGCCTGACGCGCAAGCTGACGGCGTTGCGCCAGGACGCCTGGCGGCTCATGCACGAGTCACTGGCCACCCAGCACAAGTGGTTCGCCGCAGTGCTGCGTGGACACTACGGCTACTACGGCAGGCCGCACAATTATCCAGCGCTTAACGGCTTCTACCGCGAAGTGCGTCGGATCTGGCTGCACTGTCTGAGACGGCGCAGTCAGAAAAGCCGGCGCATGGGCTGGTCGGAGTTCGAGGCCCTGACGGCACGCTTCCGTCTGCCCGTTCCACGCATCACTCGCACTTGGGCGCAGGCGCGGATATGACGCGGGTTACCCTCGGGAAGAGCCGGGTGCGGGAAAGCCGCCTGCCCGGATCTGTGAGGGCGAAAGCCAAATGGCTGAGCTACTCGACCACGATCTAGGCGTGGCTTTTGGGCCGTGGATTTTCCTAGCTTCAGTTGTTGTCGATCCAATTTGTCGAGAAGGATCAAAAAATGCTTCGAGGGCATGCTGTCGTTAAGCCGTTTTCCATAGCAATCTTACTCTCGCTAGTCGCACTTGGCTGCTGGCCGGTTCTCGCCGAGCAACCTCGCCGGTCGGCGGACGCGCCCAAATTGCTTGAACGGCAAAGATATTTTTCGGAATTACCCTCTTAAGGCACGAGCCGAAAAATGTGTCTGTGGAGCAAATGAGCCATGATGGGACACGGATTCCTTGGGCGGGCACCGCAAAGACCAATCGAGTAGTTCTGCGAGTAGGCGGCGATCCAGATCCTTCGCCCAATTGACCTGCCCCTGCCGATTTCCTCCAGTTGAAGTTAGAGTCCGGCCTTCTGAAGGACGGACAAATGAAGCGAGCCAGGTTTACGGAAGAGCAGATTATAGGCGTGCTGCGCGAGCATGAGGCCGGTGCGAAGACGGCCGATTTGGCACGCAAGCACGGCGTCTCGGAAGCGACGCTTTACAACTGGAAGTCCAAATTCGGCGGTATGGACGTCTCGGATGCCAAGCGGCTACGGCAGCTTGAGGACGAGAACGCCAAGCTGAAGAAGCTATTGGCCGAGCAGATGCTGGATGCGGCGGCGCTGCGTGAGCTTCTTTCAAAAAAATGGTAGGGCCCGCCGCCAAGCGCGAAGCTGTCGCGCATCTGCAGGCCGAATTGGGACTGTCAGAACGGCGGGCCTGCATCATCGTCAGCGCCGACCGCAAGATGATCCGTTATCGGTCGAGCCGGCCGCCCGATGCCGAACTGCGGGTCCAACTGCGCGAACTGGCCAACGCCCGCCGGCGCTTCGGCTATCGGCGGTTATTCGTGCTGCTGCGTCAGCATGGCGAGCCGTCCGGGCTGAACCGTATCTACCGGCTTTATCGGGAGGAAGGCCTCAGCGTGCGTAAGCGCCGGGCTCGCCGCCGCGCGGTCGGCACCCGGGCGCCGATCCTGCTCGAGGCCCGGCCGAATGCCCGTTGGTCGCTGGATTTTGTCCATGACCAGTTTGCCAATGGGCGCCGGTTCCGGATCCTCAACATCGTCGATGACGTGACCCGGGAATGCCTGACGGCGATCCCCGATACTTCGATCCCGGGACGGCGGGTGGCGCGCGAGCTGACGGCGTTGATTGGTCGCCGCGGCAAGCCTGGCATGATCGTCTCGGACAACG